>JAFDAI010000001.1 GCA_019313905.1 Deltaproteobacteria bacterium
CGAGGCCTTCGCGTGTCAGGCAATCGCGTGCATGCGCGAGCTGGACATCAGCCTCGACAACTGCAACCTCAACGGCAGCGGAATTTCCATAGGCCATCCCATTGGATGCACCGGCGCCAGGATCACATACTCTCTGGCAATGCAGTTGCAGAAAAAGGATTATAATCTCGGACTCGCCACGATGTGCATCGGAGGCGGCCAAGGAATGGCCATCGTCCTTGAAAGGGTATAAGTAAATGTGCGGAGGATTCAAGGATTGAAGTAATGACGCGCCGGAATGACGAAAAATGGCGTTTTCTGACTTTTCACGAATGCATCAACTGTTTGTCTTTTATTGAAATCCGGATAATACCGGTTATAAAATTGAAGCTCCCCGCAACTTGTTGCTGGGAATCTCCGATTGTTTAATAAGTTAGAAATTATTTTCTGCGTTTTTCTGGCAGAAAATAATTTCGTTAACGCACTTATCCCGTTTATCGGGGTAAGGAAAGTGTTTATTTTTTATTCGCTCGCTATTCAATTCAAAGTACTGGAAGGAGTAATTTTGTGAATTTTGCGCTTACGGAAGAACAGCAGATGGTAAAGGACATGGTGGCGCGGTTTGTCGATGAAGAGATCAAGCCGGCAGCGGAAGAGTTGGACCGCACCCACAGGCATCCGGAGGAGATCTGCCGAAAACTAGGTGAAATGGGAATCATGGGTGTATCCGTTCCGACAGAATTCGGCGGAGCGGGGATGGACAATGTGACCTATGTCCTGGCATTGACTGAAATCTCCAGGGGTTGCGCCAGTTGCGGTCTTATCACGTCTGTGAACAACTCACTTTATGGATATCCTGTAAATACCTACGGCACGGATGAACAGAAGAGAAAATTCCTGGCACCCGTGGCCAGTGGCGAGGTAGAGGGGTGCTACGCCCTTACAGAAGAGGGGGCGGGTTCCGACGCCGCGGCTCTCCGGTGCAGGGCGGATTTAAAGGGTAACAAGTACATTGTAAATGGCGTTAAAAAGTTTATCACAAGCGGCAACGTGGCAAAATACTGTGTCCTGGCCGCGAATGAAGACACGTCAAAAGGCTATAAGGGAATTATCAACCTCATTGTGGATCTGGAAAACACCCCGGGCTTTTCCGTCGGCACCATAGAGGAGAAGATGGGCGTACTGGCGTCCGGAACGGCGGAACTGGTCTTTGAAGACGCTGAAGTGCCGGCCGAAAATCTCCTGGGAAAACCAGGAGCGGGATTGCGCCAGATGATGGAAGGCCTCGACGCCGGCAGGATAGGCATCGGCTGTCAGGCGCTCGGTATAGGCAGGGCGGTACTTGAAGATTCTCTCGCGTATGCAAAGGAAAGAATACAGTTCGGAAAGCCGATCGCATCGTTTCAGGCAATCCAGTGGAAGCTTGCCGATATGGCAACTGAGCTGGACGCGGCGGAGATGCTCCTGCTCAAAGCCGCCTGGCTGGAAGATAACGGTTATAACTTCGAAAAGGAATCGGCGATGGCAAAGATGTACGCCTCCGACGTGACCATGAGGGCCGCGGTGGAAGGTGTACAGATATTCGGAGGCTATGGATACTGCAAGGATTACCCGGCTGAAAGGCATATGCGTGACGCAAAGATATGCCAGCTATACGAAGGCACCAATGAAATCCAGAGAATGGTTATTGCCAGAAAGTTGCTGGGGGTAAGATAGAAGGGGTTCAAGGAATCAAGGGTTCGAGGGTTCAAGTGAAAGGCTAAAAAACTACAAAGAAAGATTCTATCCTTGACCCCTGTCCCGACAAGTCGGGATCGAACCCTTTTCTCCAATTAGATTTGAGAAGCGTGGGGTCTCTGTTTTTACGAGGTTGTCAACCTTGAACTGTCCGAGAAAGACCGCAATGAATTTTAAACTGAACAGATTGTCCAACTACGAAGGTGTAAAGGGACCTCTGCTCCTGATCATAATGGACGGCATGGGCCTGTACCGGGGAGAAAAGGACGGGTATCCCGGAAATGCCGTCGATATCGCGGCCCCGCGAAATCTGTGCCGCCTTATGAAGGACGAAAAGATAGTAACCCGGCTCAAAGCGCATGGAACGGCTGTGGGTATGCCCTCGGATAGAGACCAGGGAAACAGCGAAGTGGGACACAATGCCATGGGGGCCGGCCGGATATTCGCGCAGGGAGCGAAACTTGTAGAGGATGCGATAGAAAGCCGCAGCCTCTTCGAGGGAAAAACCTGGAAGAAGATCATCTCCAATTCACTGGCAGCAAAAACCCCTGTGCATTTCATAGGCCTAATATCAGACGGAAATGTTCACAGTAACATATCGCACCTCACCTCGTTGATAGGGGAATGCGACAGGAAAGGTGTGGAGGAAGTATATGTACACGGCCTCCTGGACGGACGGGATGTGCCTCCCGTCAGCGCTCTTCGTTATTTCGGTGAGCTGGAGGACTATCTCTGGTCACTGCGCGCGCATGCCATGGAGACGGGCAAAAAACGCCTGTACTTGATTGCCTCCGGAGGGGGCCGGATGGTAACCACCATGGACCGCTACGAGGCAGACTGGTCCATCGTCGAAAGGGGCTATAATGCTCACACCCTGGGTGAAGGCCCTTTGTTTCCAGACAGTCTCACAGCCATCAGAAAACTGCGCGCTAAAGAAACTGTTGATGATCAGTACCTTTCACACTGGGTAATCCACGATCCCGATAACCCGGACAAACCCCTCACTCAAATCAGGAACGGAGATGGAGTAGTCCTGTTCAACTTCCGGGGTGACCGGGCGATTGAGATCAGTCGCGCGTTTGTTGAAGAGAATTTCAAGGGGTTTCAACGCGACCACCGCCCCGATGTCATATATGCCGGAATGCTTGAGTATGACGCGGATACGCGGATGCCGCCGGAATATCTCGTCGAGCCGCCCGCCATTGATCGCACACTGTCAGAGTACCTGGCAAAAAACGGTGTCTCGCAATATGCCATAAGCGAAACGCAGAAATTCGGCCATGTAACCTATTTCTGGAACGGCAACAACTCTGCCATGTTTAACGGAAAGATCGAAAAATGGGTGGAGATCGAATCCGACCGCGTGCCCTTTGACCAGGCGCCGGAGATGAAGGCCGGTGCGATAGCATCTCAAACAATTGCGGCTCTGCAATCCGGGAAATACAGGTTCCTCCGTCTGAATTTTCCAAACGGGGATATGGTGGGACACACCGGATCGCTCCGGGCTGCGGTGAAAGCTGTGGGAGCCGTGGACAAGGCGGTTGGCAGGCTGATTGAAGCGGCAGACAAGCTGGGGGGCACAGTTATAATAACCGCCGACCACGGAAACTGCGAACAGATGATAGCCGTGGACGAAAAGACAGACAGGCCCGTCATGGGAGCAGGAGAAGAATATAAACCGCAGACAAGCCACACCCTGAATCCGGTGCCTTTTATTATCCATGGCCCCGACACCGGTCGCTACGAACTTACCGGAATCCCGGACCCGGGGCTCGGCAACATCGCTTCAACGATTCTTCTGCTCCTCGGATATGAAAAACCGGACGACTATCTTGAACCAATTATAAGGATTCGAGGGGCCAAGGGGTCAAGGGTTCGAGTGAAAGACTGAAAAACACAAAGAAAAATCCTATCCTTGAATCCTTGTACCCTGGAATCCTTGAACCCTATTCAATAGATTCCCGCCTCGCAACCACCGGCAATCGTCTGGCCCAGTTCCCGGCACTGCACGAGGATCTCGTTCGTTACTCCCTCTTTTGAATTCCTCGCGATAACAGGCTCATAAACTTTCTTGAACTGATACCCGAGGGCGATACGCTCTATGCTGCTCAAGGCTCCTGTTCCATCGTTCCCCGAGCTGATAAAAACAACATAGGGTTTTCTGAATACCTTTCCCTCCGCGGGATAAAAGGTGCGATCAAAAAAGTCCTTGACAGCCCCGGCCATGTACCCGAAGTTTTCAGGAGTCCCGATCGCGAGTCCGTCACAACTGAGAAGATCGTCCAGAGACGCGTCTTTCGCCTCTTTCAGAATCACCTCTGTGTTCTCTATACTCGCCGCCCCCTGCGCAACCGCCACGGCCATCTTCTCAGTGTTTCCCGTCTGCGAATGATAAACAATCAATATCCTGGTCATTCCCCCTCCAGCGGATTCACCGGCATTCCCCATTGACGCGGGAGACGATTTTTAATTCCCTAACCCGGACAAGCCGGAATCAAACAAGATATAATATTTCACCACGAAAGCACGAAGTTACGAAAACACGAAAAATAAGATTTGATTTCGTGCTTTCCTTTTTTTCGTGGTTTCGTGATTGTTTTTTGATTCTTTTGCAATTTTTGCAAGAATTTTACAACTAAGGGACTAAAAACCACAGACACCCCTGAAACTAATTCGGGCGGGAGCATGTCCCACCCGAATCTTTGCACTATTTTTCTACACCCTATTTCCCCCTTTTTTCCAGCTCCTCTTTTCTCAGGTCCTTGCGGAGGATTTTACCAATATTGGTTTTGGGAAGCTCTTCGCGGAACTCTATCTCCGTCGGAAGTTTATAGGTGGCCAGTTTGCCCTTGCAGAACTCTATCATCTCTTCCTCTGTGGCGGTTTCACCCTCCTTCAACACCACAAAGACCTTGATGTTTTCTCCCCTCTTAGGATCAGGAATACCTATGGAGCAGGCCTCCTGTACCTTCGGATTCTCATAGAAGACCTCATCTATATCACGCGGATAGACATTGAAACCGCCCGATATGATCATATCCTTCTTGCGGTCCACGATATAGAAATATCCCTCATCATCCATCGTTGCGATATCCCCCGTATAGATCCAGCCATCTTTCAGGGTGTTCGCCGTTTCATCAGGCATACCCTTGTAGCCCTTCATGATCTGCGGCCCTTTGACTATAAGCTCTCCCGGCTCGCCTATCGGCATGTCCGTCACACCGTCATCCAGATCAACAATCCTGCAGAGCGTGTCGGATAGGGGAAGCCCAACGCTCCCAACCTTGCGCGCCCCGCCCGCAAACGGATTTATGTGCGTGACGGGCGTGGTCTCTGTCATCCCAAACCCCTCAACGATAACGGATCCGGTAACCTTTTCAAACTCACTGATAACTTCGACCGGAAGAGGCGCGCTTCCGGAGAAACAGCCCACTATGGAGCTCATATCCGTCTTCTTGATATCGGGATGGTGCAACATCCCTATGTACATAGTCGGCACCAGCGGCGCAAAGGAAGGTTTGAATTTTCCTATTGCTTCGAGAAGGGGCTCCGGCTGGGGTTTGGGAACCAGAATATCAGTCCATCCCATATAGATGGAGAAGTTCATGGTCGTGGACAGGCCGAAAACATGGAAGAAGGGGAGCGCTCCCAGTATACTCCCTCCACCCCGTTTAAACTTTGGAAACCACGCGGCTATGTGCTGCACCTGTTTGCTCAGGTTGGCGTGGGTGAGCATAACCCCTTTGGAAATCCCGGTTGTACCCCCGGTATACTGGTACATGGCCACACCTTCAAAATCGATTTCCACGGAAGGTGGATTGGGGGCATATTTCGCGATACAATCTTTCCACTTATAGACTTCCGTTGCCTCTTTGACATCCGCGGCCAGTTTTTTCTTCTTCGCTACAAGTGGAAATAAAATACTCTTGGGAAAGGGGAGATAATCCCCTATGGAGGTATAGACAATCTGTTTGATCTTTGTCTTCGGACGAAGATCGATCATCCGGTTTCCGAGAAGATCAAGAGTTATGAGCACCTTTGAACCGGAATCGTTAAACTGATGCTCAAGCTCGACATCCGAGTAGAGGGGATTATTCATGACCACTATCCCCCCAACCTTCAGAATGGCGAAGTAGGCCGCGACACAGGGAATCAGGTTGGGCAGAAGTATCGCGACGGCATCCCCCTTTTCCACACCAAAGGCCGTAAGACAGGTCGCGAAACGATCTACCATCTCCTTGAGACCCTTATAAGTTATCTTATAGCCCTGGAAAATAAGCGCGTCCATTTCAGGAAAATCACGCGCCGACCGGTCAAGGATATCCGGCATGCATATTTCTTCATAATCAACGAATTCCGGAACCCCCTCTTCATACGACTTCAGCCAGATTTTGTCTTCATACTTGATTGCATTTGCCATAAGTTCCCGCCCTCCTTCAGGTTAAAATGTTAAAAAGCTGAAAAAAACAAGCGAAACCGGATATCCGGTCACGCAACCCCCGTTTGCGTTGCTTCCCCGGGAAACTCTATCCGGTATCATGCTAAAGTCCTTAATACATTTCTCTCTAAAAAGCCACAAAAAATCTTTTTTGGCTCAACGTCTGCCCCATATAAAAAAAGCCCCCCGATCCTGAGGATCGGAGGGCCATGGTTAATCAGACTGACAGCTGTTTTAATCCGTCCCGGCAGGGATTTCTTCCTCCGGAGCGCTCTCTTTCATGCTGTTTTCTTCCGGAGCATCGGCCGGGGCTTCTTCGAGATCCATGGCATCCCATACTATCTCGGCTATATCAAGGGTGTTCATTTTCTCTTCTACTCCGCGATCCTTGATGCCGTCGGACATCATCGTAAGGCAGAAAGGACAGGCAACCGCTATTGTGTCTGCCTTCACCTCTATGGCCTGGTCTGTCCTCATATCGTTGATCCGCTCTCCGATATCCTCTTCCATCCACATCCTCGCTCCGCCGGCGCCGCAGCAGAAGCTCTTATCGTGATTACTGGCCATCTCGGACAACTTCATGCCGGGAACGGCTTTGAGTATATTCCTCGGCTGTTCGTAGATATCGTTGTATCTGCCAAGGAAACAGGAATCATGGTATGTGAACAGACCGTCAACCGGTTTCTTCAATTTGAGTTTGCCCTGAGCGATAAGATCGGCGATTATTTCCGTGTGATGATAGACCTCAAAATTGCCGCCAAAATGCGGGTAGTCCTTTTTGAGGGCATTATATCCGTGGGGACAGGTACAGATGATCTTCTTTACGCCATATCCGTTCATTGCGTCTATGTTCATCTGCGCCAGTGTCTGCGAGAGATATTCATTTCCACCCCTCATGGCGGAATCACCGCAGCAGCTCTCTTCCTCACCCAGGATACCGAAACTGACACCTGCCTCCTTCAGGAGTTTGGCAAAGGCGACAGTAACCTTTTTACCCCGGTCATCAAAGGACCCGGAACAGCCCACATAATAAAGATATTCCACATTCGGGTCCTCGGCCAGTGTCTTGACGCCCAGCTCTTTGGCCCAGTCTCCTCTCATGTGAGCCCCTATTCCCCAGGGGTTGGAGTTGTTCTCCATATTTCTGTAAGTCAGCTGCAGTTCCGGAGAGAAATCGGCCTCCATCAGCACCTTGTACTGCCTCATACCGACGATCATCGGAATGTGTTCATTGAATATCGGGCAAACCTCCATACAGGCCATACAGTTTGTGCACGCCCACAACTCGTGGAGATCTATAACCTCGCCCACCATTACCTTTCCCGGTTCCGGTATCGAGGGCTCTTCCCCCTCTTTGGCGGCATTCTTTGCCGCCATCACAACCGGCGCCCTTTCCAGCCAGTATTCCTTGATATCCTGATGCAGCTTCTTCGGAGAAAGGGGTTTACCCGACAGATAAGCGGGACACACATCCTGACATCTTCCACACCTCAGGCACGCGTCGGAATTAAAAATCTGCTTCCACGTGAAATCCTCAAGCTGCCCGACACCGAACGACTCGGCATTTTCAAAGTCGGCAATGGGTTCAAGATATCCCGCCGGTTTCAGCGATTTCATATACTGGTTGGCAGGAGCGAGGGCAATGTGTATCAGTTTTGAATAAGGAATATACGCGATAAAGCCAAAGGCCACAAACGCGTGTATCCACCACGTCCACTGATGAAGAATTTCGACTGTGTTGTAGCTTACACCGGCCAGGGTCTTCGAAAGGGCGTATCCCACAAACGACCACGCGCCCCAGGAGTATCCGTCCACATTGACATTCACATGCAACCTGAACGCCTCAAGCAGAAATCCCGTTATAATAATGCCGGCTATCAGGGTCAGTATAATGGCGTCATCCGCGACGGTATCGGATTCCCCTCTGTATTCCAGCCTTTCCGGTTTCTGGATATATCTCCGCCAGACAGCCAGCACGATACCGGCGAGAACGGTCAGACCGAATACCTCCATGGTGAATGAAAACCAGAGATAGAATGTACCATTGAAGAAGGGAACGAGGAAGGGAAGGTGAAAGTGTGTCGCGTCAAAGGCCGCGCCCCATATAAGGACAAAGAACCCAAAGAATATAAGACCGTGCATAATGCCGGGATACGCTTCCTTGAATGTCCTTATCTGCAGAAGTGTATTGAGGAGAAGGGATTTGATCCGTTCCCCCGGCTTATCGGTCCTGTTTTCCGACAGGCCGATCGCCTTCCACATCTGCCAGCGCCTGTAAAAGCCATAGACACATACCGCTATGGCAATCCCCGCAAATATAAAAAGAATCAACTCTGATGGGAAGGGGGCGTTCCAGAATATCTCTCTCCCCTCATTTCCTACGGTGTATGCATCTACGCCGTGTGCCATAATGTCTCCACCTCCATATAGTAGGTTTTATAAGAGGGGTCAGGTCTTGCTTTTTGACATTCCATTATGTGGCCTACATTATCCTTCTGACATTAAATGCTAAATGTCAAAAAGCAAGACCTGACCCCATTGTCGGCGAACCCCTTCTGAAAAAAACGGGGGTGGATAAATCACCCACCCCCGTTTAAGCCTTAAAGTATCTTTTTCGCTGCCGCGGTCACTTCAGGAACAATCTTGAAGAGATCATCCACGATACCGTAATCGGCCCTGGCAAAAATCGGGGCCTCGGAATCTTTATTGATCGCAACGATATACTTTGAAGAACTCATACCGGCAAGATGCTGAATGGCTCCGGAGATACCACAGGCAACGTATAGGTTTGGAGAGACCACCTTGCCGGTCTGTCCTACCTGATCCGACTGCGGTCTCCATCCCGCGTCAACGGCTGCCCTTGACGCGCCAACCGCCGCGCCGAGAAGGTCGGCCAGTTCTTCAATAATCTTGTACTCGTCTGCACCCTTCATTCCGCGTCCGCCGGAAACGATGATATCCGCTTCCGTAAGATCGACCTTGCCGCTTGCATCCTTTTGTGTCTCAAGCACTTTGGTTTTAAGCGCATCCGCGGCGATACCCGCGTCAAACTTCACCACTTCACCGGCCTTGGCATTCTCCACCGCGGCGAAGACCTTCGGACGCAGAGATGCCATCTGGGGATAACTTTCCACAACAATTTCCCCGAAGCATTTGCCGGCGTACATCGGCCTGATGGCAAGAAGCTTACCATCAGCTATCTTTACATCCGTGCAGTCCGAAGCCATCCCGGTGGCCAGTGTCCCAACCAGTCTGGACGAAAGATCCTTGCCCTGAACCGATGAGGCCAGAAGTAAAATGGATGCGTCATTTTCCTTCACAACCTTTGCGACCGCCGCGCTGTACGCGTCCGTCGTATAATCCGCAAACATGGCGTCATCCGCCACATAAACCTTATCCACACCATATTTACCCAGCTCCGGGGCAAGGCCTTCCACTCCGGATCCCACCAGAACCGCGCTCACTTCCTCGCCCAGTTCATCTGCGAGTTTTCTCGCCACGCTCGCAACCTCGAATGAGACATTGCGAAGGGCGCCATTCCTATGTTCAGCAACTATCCATACACCTTTTGCCATTTTTTTATCCTCCTCTTTTTCTCCGTTAGATTACCTTGGCCTCTTCCCTCAACAACTTGACCAGCTCAGAGGCCTTCGCGGCCGGATCATCACCTTCGATGATCTTTCCCGGAGCTCTTTCCGGAGGGGGAGTCATTCTAACAATCTTTGCCTTCGGCTCAACGGATAGACCGAGAGCCGCGGCGTCTTTGACATCAACCGGTTTCTTTTTCGCCTTCATAATCCCGGGGAGGGACGCGTACCGTGGTTCATTCAATCCCTTCTGCGCGGTAACAACGCACGGCATCGCGCTCTCTACGACAAGCTGCGCTCCCTCTATGGGTTTTACAGCTTTTACCTTGTCGCCATCCACTTCAAACCCGGTTACGATCGTAATCTGCGGCATTCCAAGAAGATCCGCGAGAACAGAACCCACCTGACCGGAATCATCATCAATCGCCCTCTGGCCACAGAAAATGACATCCGGATTGATTTCCTTTATGGCTGCCGCCAGGGCGGCCGCCGTATTATACGCATCCGCCTCGTCAATGGTGATATGAACACCCTTCTCCGCTCCCATGGCAAGGGCGGTACGGATTGTCTCCATCGCCCGCGCGGGACCGAGGGATACGACTGTCACCTCTCCGCCTTTTGCCTCTTTCAGCTTCAGGGCCTCTTCAACACCATACTCATCATAAGGGTTCATCACCCACTTGATATTACCCTCTTCAATACCGGAGCCGTCAGGTTTAACCTTGATAAACGCCTCGGTATCAGGAACCTGCTTTACACATGCAACTATGTTCATCTTTGACCTCCTATTTTGGGGTCAGGTCTTGCTTTTTGCCTTTTCGAGACTACTTCAAATTATTTTCTTATATCAAAAAGGCAAAAAGCAAGACCTGACCCCTGTTTTCTCAACTCTCTGTTTTACACCCTGTTTTTCACGATATCATCAACCACTGAAGGATCGGCCAGGGTTGAAATGTCACCCAGATCGTCAACATCGTCGGCGGCAACCTTCTTCAGGATACGGCGCATGATCTTTCCGCTCCTGGTTTTGGGAAGGGCATCCGACCACTGTATCTTCTCGGGAGTCGCAATGGGACCGATCTCTTTACGTACATGAACTGCCAGCTCCTTCTTCAGTTCATCCGACTTTTCCACACCGGTATTCAGTGTGACATAGGCATAAATGGACTGACCCTTTATGTCGTGGGGATAACCGACAACGGCGGCTTCCGCAACTGACTCATGCTTGACCAGAGCAGACTCGACTTCCGCGGTCCCCATCCGGTGACCGGAAACATTGATAACGTCGTCGATACGACCGGTAATCTGGTAATAACCGTCTTTGTCTCTCCTGGCGCCGTCACCCGCCACGTAATAACCGGGGAACTGCTCGAAATAGGTCTCCTTGAATCTTGTGGGATCGCCATAGACTCCCCTCATGATACCGGGCCAGGGCTTCTTGATGCAGAGTGCGCCCGATGCCACCGTCTCCGTAAATTCCTTTCCTTCATCATCCACGAGGACAGGCCAGACACCCATAAAGGGAACTGTCGCCATACCCGGTTTGATATCCGTCGCGCCCGGAAGGGGCGTAATCAGGATTCCGCCCGTCTCTGTCTGCCACCATGTATCAACAATGGGACAGTTCCCCTTGCCGATGACATTGTAATACCAGTTCCACGCCTCGGGATTGATCGGCTCGCCCACCGTGCCGAGTATCTTCAGGCTTGAAAGATCTATACCCTCCACCCATGTATTCCCCTCTTTGGCAATCGCGCGGATGGCGGTCGGAGCGGTATAGATAATATTGATCTTGTATTTTTCCACGATCTTCCAGAACCGGCTCATATCGGGATAGCTCGGAACACCTTCAAACATGACCGATGTGGCGCCGTTGCAAAGCGGCCCGTATACGATGTAGCTGTGGCCCGTCACCCAGCCGATATCGGCGGTGCACCAGTACACATCATCCTCGTGACAGTCAAAAACCATCTTGTGCGTATAGGCTGTATATACCAGGTATCCGCCCGTGGTATGCATGACACCCTTCGGTTTTCCCGTGGAACCGGAAGTATAAAGGATAAAGAGGGGATCTTCCGCATCCATCCATTCGGGCTCGCAGCTGGCATCTACCTTTGCCATCTCGTCATGCCACCATAGATCCATTCCTTCATTCCAGTCGCACTTGATCTTGTCGCCCACGCGGTTCACAACGATCAACGACTTCACTGAAGGACATTCCGTGAGGGCCACGTCGGCATTTGTCTTCTGGGGAACGGCCTTGGCGCCGCGGAAAGTCCCGTCGCACACGACCAGCAGCTTAGAACCACAGTCCTGGATACGGTCCTTGAGCGCGTCTGAGGAAAAACCGCCGAAGACGATGCTGTGGATAGCGCCTATCCGGGTGCATGCCAGCATGGCAATCGCCAGTTCGGGAACCATCGGCATGTAGAGGGTCACCACGTCCCCCTTCTTGATGCCCTTAGCTTTCAGGACATTGGCAAACTTGCATACCTCTTCGTGAAGCATCTTGTAAGTATACGCCTTTTCCTCACCGGGCTCGTTTCCCTCCCACTGGATGGCTACCTTATCGCCCCTGGTGGCGAGGTTCTTGTCAAGACAGTTATAGGAAACATTGAGCTTGCCTCCATCAAAATATTTGACATAAATGTCGCCCTTCCTGTGGTCAAAGTTATAATCCTCGACCTTGTCCCATTTCTTGAACCACTCCACATACTCCCCGGCAATCTCGCCCCAGAAACCCTCGGGGTCTTCGATGGAACGTTTGTAGAGCTTTTCATACCCTTCCTTACCCTTGATAAATGCTCTTTCCTTTACCGCTTCAGGTACAGGATAAAGCTCTTTCAACTCAACCTTCTGTTCTGCCATTTTCTACTACCTCCATAGTATTGTTTTCGGTACACCGTACAGGTATCACATTATCAACATGCAGCCCCTTCACCGGCGTCTCCGGCAGGCCCGGCACATGCCTGGCCAGGCCCCGGGACAAACCGGAGCCGGGATATGACTAAAGGTCATATACAACAAGGCGCAGTAACAAAAAAGAGGTGTGGATGTCAAGGAAAAAGGTAAAAAAAAGAGGCCGGGGGAAATTTCCCCCGGCCTCCATCAGGTCTGCTCATACTGCAAAACTTCTTTGCTGCCTCTCCGGATTAGAAGCTGAGTGACAGGCGAGTACCGACTTCGTAGGCATTTTCCTGCTCCGGAGCAGAAGGAGACATCTGTTTGTAGATCGCGTCGCCGACAAAGAGATAGGCCGCGACAACGTCCAGGCTCAGGTTGTCCATGATCTTGTAGTTGGCCTTGAGGTCAACTTCAGTACCCAGACTGTTTTCCCCGTTGATGTCATCTTCGTTCAGCTTCGCGTACCACAGATCACCGGTCAGTGTCAGTTTCGGGGTAGCCTTGAAGCTTACACCGGCATTGATCGCCGTGATGTTGGAGAGCGCGTTATACTTGGGCACATTTGCCGGGGTCTGCTCATCAAAGATACCGTTACCCATGATTTCCGACCAGTAGTAGCACTGTCCCTTAGGAACCCAGAAGTTATCCACATCCATATCTAAACCATCATCGTCACCGCTAATGGTGAAGAACTGTCCATGGGCGGATACCGGGCCGACAGGCGCGCTCGCGCCGGCGGCAACCACGTAACCCGAGAAGCTATAATCCACGGAACCACCATCCCAGGGATCTGCGGAACCGGTCTCATAGACACCGGTGAACCACACCTTGGCGGCGCCCAGCTTCGCGTCGATGTCGGCGCCGAGGAACCAGAGATCAAAGTCTGCATAGGGAGAGGTCGAAGTCCACTCCTGAGCATCTTTCGACGTCATATACATGACCAGCGGTTTGATCGTAACGCCGTTCAGGCTGATGGCCGGGTTGATGGCGTAATAATCGACATCGTAGTCGTTATAATCAGTGCCTTTACCACCCTCATAGGCCTTTATCCATGTGAAGGGAACCGTTATACCGTCACCCTTGTAGGTAACCACGGCGGCGGCGGCGTCATCACTGAATAGGAAACCGCGCGCGAAACCAAGACCCTGGACACCGATCTTGAAGTTCATGCTGCTGAGCGTGAAATCGGCATAGGAATTCTTCACCTCGACACTGACACCGTCAGCGCCGATGTCGCCGTAAACAGAATCACCCCATACGGCGTCCATCTCGAATTTGTTGACAAATTTGAAGTTGTCGCTGAACTTGGCGGTATAGTAGAGACGGGTCCTCGTATCCACCCGGGTCAGATCATAGGAACCAGAGTCATTCCCATCAAAATTCTGCTGCGTGATGGCCCTGGTGCGCCAGTAACCGCCAAAAATGTTGTCTATTGCCATCGCCGGTACCGTAAACGCGAACACTAGTACGGCCGCGAAGGCTACAATTGCAAACTTTTTCATATCTTTCCTCCTGAATTTATTGTTTTTAATCAGCTTAAACCCTTTTCTAATACGTCTAGCCTCTCCTGAACACCCCCTCTCCCCGCACAGCAACACCTACACACCACACGGTATTTTGCGACACGCTAACACTAATAAAACATTAATGTCAAGCTATTCCTGAAAAAAATCGCGACAGGGGAAAATCAAAAACTGCCACGAAAAAGGAACCCGTGAAATTACAATCACCATTCAGATTCTGACCCTGCCGTAAAAAGTCTTGTCCTGCCGGCACGTCGGCATCAGGCATCATGTATGGTGGAAAACTAACTTTTTACAACTGCATTAAAGATTCAACATTAAAAGTTCAAACTTGTTTTTCCACTCCGTGCTTGACGTTTCGTCTGATTGAAGATATACGAGCAGAATATATATACAAAACCCGGTCTGAGCAAGACACGGTAAAGGGGTGCAGAATTATGAAAAAAGTATTATACGGCATTGCCGCGATAGCGTTTGTCTTTATCTTCGGGTGCGCGGCTGAGAGAGACAGCATGCAGGCAGAATTGGATCAACTGCAGACAAAGAGGGAGGTTCGGGACAATATATTCTACTCGTCGTCCCCCGCTGTAAAACTGAAACTGGCCCCCGGACTCGTATTCAAAGGAGAGATCCGCGAAAAGAAAGAGGAAACTCAGCAGCAGGGACGCACATCAGACCCCATGGAATTCATCTTTGAGAGCGCTTCCTATCTGTTCGAGCAGACCGGGGACAATGGTGTCCTCAGGCGGGGTGTTCTGATACGGATCTACCGCGTCATGGGAAACCCGGAGCAGGAAGTCCCGGAAATGTTCTCCCGGGCGTGGAGACCACTGGAGACCGGCTCCATGAAAATCCTGAAGGATGACTACGACTACCGCGTCCTCGCCTGCCCGCATGTGCTGCTGCAGAAGGAACGGGAGATGCCCTCGAGTCACGACACGGCCGGCTGTTTTCTGGCAAAAGGACTGGAGCGACGTGCCGGATTCGGCAACAAGTCCCGTGTGCAGATCATCTATTTTGAACCGCTTCCGCAGGGTCTGCCTTGTGATACGTGGAAGAGCGTGAGCAACCTCTCGCAGGAACAGAAGATTATCCTGGACGGATTTATCGACAGGAGTTACCAGGGGATCAGGTTCATGAAGAAGGATTCAGTCATCGACACCACATCCCGCTATGTGGACAAGGTGGATATGGACGGCGGTGACGCCACGACCCGGTATACGGCTCCGCAAAAAGCGGTGGAAACCCAGAAGCCTGTTGTGACACCGGCACCCGCCGCGATCGAAAAGCGGCTCGAGACGCTGAAAAAACTCCTCGACAAGGGGCTGATCACACCGGAGGACTACGAAAAGAAAAAGGCACAGATACTGGAAGACCTTTAGGAGACGGGGTGTAAGGAATAAGGTATAAGGAGTAAGGAACGCAAAACAGCGCTTGACATTGTAAATTGGGGGTGTTAGCGTCAATTACTATAAGCAAACAGGGGGGTAGTCCCTGAAAACATCGGAAAGGAGGTGCAGGGGGTATAATCGGTTGTAATTATTGTTAATTTGTGAAATTTTTAAGGACAGGGTTAAAAAAGATTCAGGAGGAGGAAAACGATATGAGAAAACTTTTAATCGGCTTTTTGGCGTTGAGCCTGGTTGTGGTGTTTGCCATGCCCGCGGCGGCAACGGACTTCGACATAAGCGGAACTTATTACATCAGGGGTTGGTATGACGACAACAGCAAGCTGGAATCTGACAGCACGGCCAGCGCCCTTTACCAGCAGAGGCTGCGTGTAAAGTCCGTATTCAAGGTCGTGGATGGGTTGAAGCTGACGGTCCGGCTGGACACACTGGAACAGACATGGGGATCGGTTGCGCCTGCGTCACAGGATCCCGCGGATTCGGAGACCGGGGTTCACGGCGGTTACACAAACGACATAGCGTCCGGTAACGTCAAAGTGGAGATGACAAGGCTGGATTTCGTGACAAAGGTCGGCCTCATCAGTGCGGGCTACTGGGACACCAACGCCTGGGGATGCACCTTCGGAAACAACACATGGAAGGTGGGAAGAATCCAGTGGACGGTTCCTATAGGCGAGAACTTCTACGTGGTCGCCGGGCTGGAGAAGGATTATGAAGGCGACTCCAAGGACGGCAGGATCTCAGTATTCCCCGGTGACGAATATTCCGATGCAGACAACGACGCCTACATACTTGCCGGGATCTACAAGGGAGAGCAGGTAGAGGCGGGGCTCCTCTGGAAATATGTGAGGCTGGCCTCTCAGCGGCCGGCGGGCAACCCTTTTGTGGGAGATTTTCCACCTTTGTATTGCACCAATGCAGAGATCAACGTGATCACCCCCTATTTCAAGGCCACATTCGACCCCTTCTATGTCGAAGGGCAGATCTACTGGGCGGATGGAACTATGGCGTTTGAAGATTATGCCAGCGGAACTCCCGACGTAAATCTGGAAGGATTGAGCTGGTACCTGATGGGTAAATATTCTTTCGGTTCCGCCTATATAGGCGGCCTCGCGGCCTACGCTCAGGGGGATGATCCGAACTCGACCGATATGGAAGGTGTCGCGGTCAACGGCGGATGGGACTGGGATCCCTGTCTTATCCTCTGGAACAGCGACTTCAACTATAAGGCCAATGGCTACTTGGGGCATGAGGGCTATGCCATGACCGACGGCCAGATGAGAAACGCCTTCATCTACCAGATCTTCGGCGGATGGAATCCGATGGAAGATCTCGTTCTCAAGGCCTCCTACACCATCGCGACGGTTGGCGAGGACCAGATTGCCAACCCCTACGACAGCTACATCATGTCCGTTGACGACGACTACGGCAGCGAGTTTGACATCACCGCCAACTACAAGATCTACGATAACCTCGACTACATGGTGGGGTTCGGCTATTTCTGGGCGGGCGACTTTTACAAGGGTGACCCCATAGAAGAATCGTCAGAGGTCAGCAACACCTATCTCCTCGTGCACAAACTGACACTGAGCTTCTAAGGCTGATGCCCATTAACTGAGTTGAACGAGAAGGCCCCGGGGGAAGTTCCTTCGGGGCCTTTTTTCATTCCCATATTCCAAAGGAGCCACACCATAAACAAACTCCACGGCAACACCACCGGCCTGAAGGCGGGTGAGATCAGGGGACTCCAGCGGTTTTACAGGAGGAGAATACCTCCGGAGCGGATTATCACACATGAGTTCGCGAGGGGCCTTGCCGGCATCTCGCGCCGCATAAACCGTCAGGCAGGCATCCTGGTCAGCCGCCGGGGAGAGGTTCTGTATGTAATCGTCGGGGATCACAGGCAGATCGTTATCCCGGATCTCGGGGGCTTCAGATCATCCTCCGCGCGCCTGAAGGGCCTGCGTCTCATCCATACCCACCTTGACGGAGAATGCCTGACCGGGGATGACCTGACCGACCTCGCGCTCCTGCGGCTCGACATGATCTCGGCCATCGAGGTTGGAGAGGACGGACTCCCCGGCATGATGCACACGGCGCACCTGATCCCCGAAAATCCCGGGGGGGAATACTGGCTCCTGATGGATCCCCTCCCTGCCTCAGAATCAGACCTGAACTTCTCTGAATTCATACAGGCCCTGGATGAACAGTTCGCGCGAAGACAGGGCGCCAGAAGGGTGGATTCCACCGAGCGGGCCATCCTGATACGCGTCGAGACGGACCCCCTCTTTGACAGCGGGGCATCCATGGCCGAACTGAGGGAACTCGCGGTCTCCTCCGGCGTTGAGGTATTTGATTCCGTCATACAGCACAGGCACCGATACGACCCACGGTATCTCATGGGTAAAGGCAGGCTTTCCGATATAGTCATAAGGGCCCTTCAGATCGGCGCCAATCTCCTGATCTTCGACCATGAACTCTCCCCGGCCCAGGTGCGCTCCATCACCGATTTCACCGAGCTGAAGGTGATAGACCGGTCTCAACTGATACTGGACATCTTCGCCCGGCGCGCCCACAGCCGTGAGGGGAAGATACAGGTGGAGCTCGCCCAGATGCAGTACCTTCTCCCCCGTCTCGCGACAAAGAACACCGCCATGTCCCGTCTTACCGGGGGCATAGGCGGCACCGGCCCTGGAGAGACAAAGCTCGAGATCAACCGGCGCCGGGCGAGGGACAGGATCGGCCGCCTGAAGAGAGAACTGAAAGACGTGCAAAAGGGAAGGAGCCAGCGGCGGCGGCTCAGGCAGAAGAGGGCCCTTCCCGTCATCTCCATCATCGGCTATACCAATACGGGAAAATCCACACTCCTCAACGCGCTGACGAAGAGCAGTGTCCTGACCGAAAATCTTCTCTTTGCCACGCTCGATCCGAAGAGTTCAAGGCTCCGGTTCCCGCGCGACAGGGAGGCAATCATCACAGACACGGTGGGATTCATAAGGAATCTTCCGAAAGAGCTTGCCTCCGCCTTCCGCGCAACGCTGGAAGAACTGGATGAGGCCGACCTGCTCCTCCATGTCATAGATGTGAGCAATCCGGGTTTTGAGGAACAGATACTGGCGGTGGAAAAGATACTGGAGGAACTTGACCTGATCAGAAAAAAGTGTATCCGCGTATTCAACAAGGTGGACCTCTTCCCGGACAGGAATATCCTGGACAACCTGTGCCGCAGATTCGACGCGATCCCCATATCGGCGCTGGACCTCGAAACCCTTCCCCCGCTGCTTGAACGGCTTGAAAACAACATTTAAGACAATGTTTAATGTTGAATGTTTAGTGTTTAATTATAGAAATATATTTTGTTTAATTCCTGCGTATGTTTGTGTCTGATTTTCTGATATGGTTATTAATTATGGTGGTTTCGTAAAAAGTCAAACCCGGCGGATCTGTCATTTCGACCGCAGGGAGAAATCTTATATTTACAAGATGTTACACTGAAAAGATTTCTCGTTTCACTCGAAATGACAAGCTGTTGGGACTTTTTACGACAACGTCTTAGTTGTAAAATTCTTGCAAAAATGGCAAAAGAATTAGAAGCTTTACTTTCGTGATTTCGTATCTTCGTGCTTTCGTGATAAAGCTTTTATATAATCTTTTTTCGTGTTTTTGTGATAAAAATATATCTTGTCTGGCTCCGGCTTGTCCGGGTCAGGAAGTTGGAGGAACACCTTGATCGATTTCTGGCAGCATATTCCTGAGCATATCAACCCGGCATTTCTGGAAATAGGTTCCTTCCAGCTCCGTTATTACGGTTTTATGTACCTTATAGCTTTTTTCATTGTCTATTTTCTTGTCATCTACAGGATAGATGACGAGGGCATCGGCTGGTCGAAGGAGACTGTCCAGGACTATTTTGTATGGGCAATAGCGGGGCTTTTGATAGGGGCGCGGCTGGGATATGTCCTCTTCTATAATCCTGAATACTACGCGGCGCACCCCCTTTCCATCCTGTTTCCCTTTGACCTATCCGGCGGTTTCCGGTTTGTCGGAATCAGCGGCATGTCGTATCATGGCGGTCTTGCGGGTATTGTCCTGGCATCTGTCTGGTTTTGCCGGCGGCGCGCGATAAATTTCTGGCGGTTTGCGGATCTTTTCTGCCCCGCGATACCGCTCGGGTATACATTCGGAAGGATTGGAAATTTTCTGAATGGGGAACTGTACGGACGCGTAACGGATGTATGGTGGGGCATGTATTTCCCCCTGGACCCGCTTCTCCGGCTTCGGCACCCATCCCAGCTTTATGAGGCCTTTTTTGAAGGCATATTTCTCTTCGCGATCCTGTGGGGTGTCAGAAAAAAAGGCCGGTTTGACGGATCTCTGTTGTGCCTGTATCTTATCGGTTATGGAGCTGTGCGCTTTTGTATTGAATTTTTCAGACAGCCGGATCCTCAGGTGGGTCTTATCGCGGGGATGCTCAGCATGGGGCAGATACTCTGTCTTGCAATGATTATCTTCGGTATTGCTGTTATGCTTGTAAAAAAAGGGCGGGGAGAAAACAGATGAACAGAAGACTGGTAGTAGTCGGAGGCGGCGCGGGGGGACCTTCCGCCGCCGCTGAGGCAAAGAGGAGAGATCCATCCCTGGATGTGACGATGCTGGAGAGGGGTGAATTTGTTTCATATGCCGCCTGACCTATGCCCTATTACATCGGTGATGTAATCAGGAATCCGAAAAAGCTTATCGCGAGAACCCCCGAAAAGTTTGAAGAAACGGGGATACGGGTGAGACTTAATACCCGCGTTGAGGGCATTGAGGCCGACAGGGGTGAGGTTCTTCTGGCGGATGGCAAAAGGCTGTCATACGATGTCCTTGTCATGGGGACCGGAGCTGAGGCAGCCCTGCCCGATATACCGGGCACGATGCAGGGGGGAGTCTTTACCCTGAAAAACCTGCGGGATGGCATTAACATCAGGGAATATATAAAGGATAACAGATGCCGCAGGGCGGTGATAGTCGGGGCCGGTTTTATCGCCATGGAGATGAGCGAGGCCCTGAGGAATCTCGGCCTTGAGACCAGTATTGTGTACAGGGGCGAGCTTCCCGTCAGAAAGTGGGACCCGGTATTTTCCGGGGTGGTGCTGGAGGAGCTTACGGAAAACGGGGTATCCTTTATCGCCCATAACTCTCCGGTTGCCGTTGAGAAGGGCTCAGGGGGTCTATGCCTGGTTACCGGCGAGAGGAAAATAGAGACCGACATTATCATATTCGCCCTGGGCGTAAAGCCAAATACCCGGCTGGCGCGTGAAGCGGGTCTTACGACAGGCGAATCCGGCGCCATCGGGGTGGATTCTTCACAGCATACATCACGCGAGGAGATATTTGCCGTGGGTGACTGCTGCGAGTCATATAACCGGGTGAGCAAAAAATGGGCGCATATCCCTCTGGGGGATATGGCAAACAAACAGGGACGGGTAGCCGGTCGTAATATTGCCGGATATCCCATGATATTCCCCGGGGTTGTGGGCGCCCAATCCTTTAAGATGTTTGACCTGGAAGTTGCCATGACCGGCCTTGATGAAAAGGGGGCGGAAAAGAGCGGATATTCTCCCGCGGGCAACATAATTTGGGGAAGTCCCGTGGCGCGTTCCATGAATAGAGGGCAGAAACTGGGTCTCAAGCTGATCGCGGACAGGGGTTCGGGAAAGCTGCTGGGCGCGCAGGCGGTGGGACAGAGCGGGGCGGTAAGCCGTATCAACATTCTGTCCGCGTGTCTGTGGTCCGGCATGGGGCTTGACGAGATAGGATATATGGATCTCGCCTACAGTCCATCCTTTGGCGGGGCGTGGGATATGATTCATACAGCGGCACAGATTCTGGAGAAAAAATTGTGAGGCTCCCCGGGTATAGATGGAGAGAGCAGTGAGTTTTATATCCAAACCGGCGCTTGCCACACCGAAAAACAACAATTCCCGCCTGGCCTGGAGGATCGGAACAGCTACTTTATGCCGGCTTCTTCTGAACCTTGCCAGGCGTTTCCCCTATCCCTTCGCGCCCGCGCTTGGACGCGGCATGGGGGTTTCACTGGAGGCGGTCACTTCTCTGATCGCCGTTAATCAGATAACGGGCATCCTGAGTCCCCTGTTCGGACCTGTCGGAGATAAAAGAGGATACAGGCTTATGCTGCTGGCGGGGATGGGGCTGCTGGCGGGGGGAATGCTGGTTGCCGGTTTTCTGCCATTCTATGGCGTCGTGCTGGTTGCCCTGTTTATGGCAGGTCTCGGCAAGGCCATCTTTGATCCCGCAATACAGGCATATGTCGGACAACGCGTCCCCTTCCACAAGCGGGGACTGGTAATAGGGATCATGGAAACCGCCTGGGCGGGCAGTTCGTTGATAGGAATCCCCGCCGCCGGCTTCATGATAGCGCACCTGGGATGGCGGTCACCGTTCTTCCTGCTGGGGGGACTGGGCCTGGCAGGGATGGTTGCTATCGCGATACTTATCCCCGGTGGCCGGCGCAAATCAGGAACTGCCGGCAAACAAACCGATTACTGGGCCGCGCTGCGGCAGTTGGGACAGGAAAAGGCCGCACTGAAGATGCTTGGTTTTGCGTTTTTTATCAGCGCCGCCAACGACAATTTCTTCGTTGTGTACGGAGCATGGCTGGAAAATGCCTTTAAGCTGGACATTGTAACCCTGGGAATGACGACAATTGTTATCGGTGTCGCTGAATTGTCGGGAGAGGGTCTGACGGCTTTCCTGGCCGACCGTCTGGGCCTGCGACGCTCTGTGATCATCGGGCTGTTCCTGTCGGGTGTAAGTTATATGGCGCTCCCATTGCTCGGAGATACTTTTTGTATGGCCATGGCGACTTTGTTTGTCGTTTTTATCGCCGTCGAGTTTTCCATCGTCTCTTTTCTCTCCCTTTGCACCGAGGTCCTGCCCGGCGCCCGTGCAACGATGATGTCCGGCGTCCTGGCGGCGGCCGGTCTGGGACGTGTGGCGGGAGCGCTGATCGGAGGCCCGGTATGGATGGCCGGGGGTATCTGGGCTGTCGGGTCTGTTTCGGCCTTTATCAGCGTCCTGGCAATGGCTTCTCTGTTGTGGGGATTAAATGGCTGGCTGCCTGAAAAATCTTGACAATGGCATGTAAATATTTTATTTTCTAAAGAGTATGCGTTTTATTGAGAAAGAATATCAGGCAGTAAAACTATTTGAAAGGAGAGGCATTATGTTTAAGAAGAGAAATCTTGTACTGTTTGTTGTGCTGATTGTGGCTTTGTCAATGGCCTTTATCAGCCCGGCGTTTGCGGCGAAGAAAAGTTTCTTTGCAATTGCCACAGGTGGCACGGGGGGCACTTACTATCCCCTGGGGGGGGTTCTGGCTCAGGCATTGTCCAACAAACTCCCCAATGTTATTGTTACCGCCCAGTCGGGTAACGCGTCTGTCGCGAACTGTAACCTCATAAAGACACACCAGATCGAATCGGGGTTCGTGCAGAATAATGTTGCCTACGCGGCGTATAACGGGGTTGCGCAGTTTGATGGAAAACCCGTCAAAAACCTGAGGGCTATCGCCTCTCTCTACCCTGAGACAATCCAGATTATTGCCAGAGAGGGGGCAGGTATAAAGGGCGTGAAGGATCTGAAGGGAAAGAAACTGGTCCCTGGTGACAGAGGAAGTGGAACCGAAGTGGATTGTCAGGCTGTTCTTTCAGGTATCGGTCTTACCTATGATGATTTTGCCAATGTAGACTGGCTCAGCTTTTCCGGCGCCACCCAGAGGCTGAAAGACAGGCAGGCCGATGTGGCATTCATTACAGCAGGATGGCCCACGGCAGCCGTTACAGAGCTGGCCACAACATCAGATATCACACTTATTCCGCTGGATGATAAAACCATAGCAACGATCATCAAGAAACATCCCTTTTACGCGAAGGTCGTTATCCCTGCAGGGACTTACAGGGGAGTGGATGTAGATATTCCCACCATCACCACGATGGCTCAGTGGGTAGTTGATGCCGCCGTTCCGGAAGAGATGGTTTACAAGCTCACAAAGGCGCTGTGGGATAAGGGATCTTTTGTCCTGCGTAAAAAGGGCGGCAAGGCTGCCGCGGCTCCGAGCGGAGCTGAAATTATGGCGAAGGCCCATGCCAAGGGTAGAGATGTTACCATCGACACGGCGCTTGACGGCGTGGCGATTCCCCTTCATCCGGGCGCAGCGAAATTTTACAGGGAGAAGGGTCTGATAAAATAGCAGGAGATTGATCTGTTAAGGAGGCATCCGGGCACCGGTTTTCCGGTGCCCGGCCTGTATGGATAAGAAAAAAATAATTATTCTCTCTTCTATTGTCGCCCTCTTTTTCTTTTCTCTTATTCCCTGTCATATATTGCGAATAGAGGCGGCAAGGAAAAATCGAACTGTCTTCATCCAGATAATCCGGCCGGATTACAGATTTTCAACCAGGTATATTCATTCGGTTGAGCTGAGCCCTGTTCGGGAGTATTTCAAGATAGACAAAAACTTCAGAATCGTGCTTTATGAAACAACCTTCTCTTCCTGTAATACAGGCCTTCCAACCACCCTTTCCGGAGATGAAAAGTTCTACACTAATGGGGATCACATGCGTATCTCCGACATGCACAGGGTATTGCCGAAACTTGATCTGTGGGTCAATAAAAAATATGACAACACCCTGACGCTGGAAAATGGAGAGATACTGAAACTCCCCTCTCTGGCAGGAGATACCCTCCTGAGGATAACAGTTGAAAAGCTGCCTGTTTTCAATCTGTTGTATCTGAAAGCAAGAATTTGAGAGGCCTTTTATATGGAACTACAGGAAACAGTAACCATCTCTGAAAACATAGAAGAAATTGCCAAATACGATCCGGAGTTTCGATTCCGCAAGCTCACAGGTATTACACTGAAGCTTGCCTTTTTTATGACGCAGGTTCTTTCGATATTTCATATCTATACGGCCGGCTTCGGCGTTTTTCAAGAGTGGAGACACAGGGCCTTTCATCTGGCCTTCGTCCTGCCACTTGTGTTTTTCCTTTATACGATAAGAAAAGATAAAACGGAATCCAGGAAACATCTTGTCTATGATACCATCTATGGCATTATCGGCGCCGCCATTACCGGCGCCATGTTTCGCGAAATCCTGGAACTTTCAGGATACGCCACACTTGTCCTATCGGCAGCCTCATTCCTGTTTATCATCTATTTCAAGCGCAGGGAGTTTCTGTCGAACAGACTTTTTATCTATATAGACTTCGTTGTGTTTTCCATAATGATAGTGGTGCTGGCCTACGGCGCGCGTCTCGGTTTTCAGTATATGCACCTTGGGGAAGCATTTGAAAATTCCGGCATATCTCTCTTCTTCTGGAGCGTTTTCCTGTTCGGTGTATTCTTCAGCATGATATTGCTCTTTGCCCTTCAGTGGGTCAGGGCACTGCTTGCCATGATAAAGAGCGCGAATTTCGGCTATGAACAAGACAATATCCCCTATTTTGATGTATTCCTTGCAATTCTCGCGTCTTTTATCTCTGTTTATATATTTCTGGAATTTAACAGTCTGGTTATACGCGCGGGGCTTCCCCTCAAGATGGATGTTGTTGTGGGCACCTTTGCCATTTTGCTGGTGCTGGAGGGGGCGCGACGCAGTATAGGGCCTCCCCTTCCTATTATTGCCTTCATTGTTCTGATAAACTGTTATCTGGGTCCCTATTTTCTTGATATTCCCGGGCTCAGTTTTTTCGCGCACAGAGGATATTCCATTGAGCGGATTATTGAGCACATGTATCTTGGCACGGAGGGTATATACGGTATTCCGCTCGGGGTTGTCGCCACTTTTGTGTTCCACTTTGTGCTGTTCGGAATCTTTATATCCAAAACAGGTCTGGGTCAGTTCTTTATGGATTGCGCGATGGCCATTGCCGGGTGGTCTGCCGGCGGTCCCGCCAAGGTTGCCGTTATAAGCAGTGGCTTCATGGGTTCTATAAGCGGGAGTTCCATAGCGAATACCGTCACTACCGGGGCGTTTACGATTCCTCTCATGAAACGCGTCGGGTATTCCCCCCGGTTCGCCGGAGCCGTGGAGGCAGCTTCATCGACGGGTGGGCAACTGATGCCGCCTATTATGGGCGCTGCGGCATTCATCATGGCGGAATTCTTAGGCATACCATACATCAAGATTGCCGCGTGCGCGGTTGTCCCCGCCATACTTTATTTCTTTGCGGTGGGCACCATGGTGCATCTGGAGGCCAAAAAACAAGGACTTCTGGGGCTCCCTCGTGAGACGCTGCCCCGCCTGTGGAAGGTAATAAAGGATGGGTGGCTGCTGCTGACACCCCTCGTCATTATTATATATCTCCTGATCTCGGGGAGCAGCCCGTTTCTGGCCGCCTTCTGGGGAATCTTTTTTTCCGTTGCCACAGGCCAGGTACACAGGAAGACATATCCTCTGCTGATCACTATCTTTCTGGCGATCCCATCTGTCCTGGTCAGGGCAAATCCCCTGGAACATCTTTCCCTCTTTTCGATCATATGGTTTGCCCTGCTTGCCGCCGGGGTTGTCTATGCCTTCAAAAAAACAGACAGGTCTTCCTGGCTTCCGGGTCTGCTGCCTGCCTCTGTTCTTGTGGTGTTGCTTGCATGGGGGCTGGAGCCATCCCTCTGCTCCTTCTGGGCAATAATAACAGTTATCGCGATAGGAGTCTGCTACAGGGAAAGCAAAATGAAAATACCGGATATAATGGAAACCCTGGAACTGGGAACAAAAAATGCCCTCGCCATCGGGGCCGCGTGTGCCTGTATAGGCTTTATTGTGGGGGCAACAACCCTTACCGGTCTGGGGCTCAAGTTTGCGGCCGCGGTTATTGAACTTGCCCATGTGATAACGTCTATTGTTATGAACCTTGATATACTCCATCTCCTGAGCACAAACTCTGTCGCACTGTTCTTCACCCTCTTACTTACCGCCGTGGCATGTTTTATCCTCGGCATGGGGATTCCCACGACGGCCCAGTATATTATAGCGTCCATGATAGCCGCTCCGGCGCTTATGCAGTGGGGCATTCACCCTCTGGTATCTCACATGTTTGTGCTGTTTTATGCCGTTCTCGCGGATGTAACCCCCCCCGTCGCCCTTGCTGCCTACGCGGCGTCGGGAATTTCCGGCGCTAATCCGTTCAAGACGGGGTTTACCGCCTTCGGTCTGGCTTCCGCAGGGTTTATCGTTCCCTTTGTTATTGTGTCCGCTCCTATAATCCTCTGGCTGCCGCCGCTTCTCGATCCCGAAGCTTCATTTGACTACCTCAGATTTGCGCATATATTCATAACGCTGCTGATGGGTGTTGTGGCTCTTGGAGCTACCGTTATAGGATATTTCAGGAGTCATTCAACGCTTTTCGAAAGGGCGCTGACAGGTATCGCGGCATTGTTCCTCCTTTCCCCGGAGGTTTACAGTGATCTTACAGGAATAGTTATATTTGTATTCCTTTATATAGTCCAAGGCAGGAGAAATAAAAAAATAACTGAAGGAGAAACAAGATGAGCGGTAAGGCAATACGGGTGGTGCAATATGGATTAGGGCCTATTGGAAGCGCTACGGCACGCCATATTATGGAACGGGAGGGAATGGAACTGGTCGGCGTGGTGGATATTGACCCGGCAAAAACAGGCAGGGATATCGGTGAGGTAATCGGCCTTGACAGCCCTATGGGATTCCCCGTGGTTAAAAACCTGTCCCTGGTGCTGGAAAGGACAGGGGCGGATGTGGCGCTTCACACAACAGGATCCTTCTTTGATCTTTTTGAATCTCAGATTGTGGAGATTCTGGAGGCCGGGCTTGATATTGTCTCAACATCCGAGGAACTTTCGTTCCCCTGGCTGGCCCACCCGGATGCCGCCGCCAGGATAGACGCCGCTGCCAGGCAGGCAGGTAAAACCGTATTGGGCACAGGCGTCAACCCCGGTTTTCTCATGGATTCTCTACCCCTTAACCTTACGGCTATCTGTCAGCGGGTGGACCGCATTGACGTGACGCGTCGCATGAATGCCTCATTGCGGCGCGGACCTTTCCAGGCAAAGATAGGTTCAGGGATGACGGTGGAAGGATTTAAGTCAAAAATGGAAACGGGGCGCATGGGACATGTTGGGCTTCCGGAATCTATGGGAATGGTTTTTCACACATTAGGCAGAAACATGGTAAAATATGAATCCAGTGTCGAGCCGGTAGTGGCCGATTCGCCGGTAAAGACCGATCATTTTGAGATACAACCCGGCCAGGTGAGAGGCCTTAAACAGGTAGCCCGTGGTTATACCGGTGAGGGCGAGTTTATAACCCTTACCTTCATAGCCGCCCTGGATGAAAAAGAGGATGGAGATACCATCCTGATTACCGGGAAACCGGATCTGGAGGTCAGACTGAAGGGCACCAATGGCGACATCGCGACGGTAGCCATCGCGGTCAATGCCGTGCGCCGTGTATTTGAGGCGCTGCCCGGGCTGGTCACAATGCGTGACCTGCCCATAGTAACAATCTGGTAGGTAAAAATATCAGGTGAGGTGGTTCTTATGAAAAGATTAATTGATTTGTCAAAGGAAGAACTTATCGAAAGGATATGGAAGGCAGAACCCGAACTTAAGGGTATTCTTCGTAATTCCAGACATGTGGAAGAAGCTCGGTATGTGTTTTTCGATTATCTTGATCGTTTCAGAAGAGATCTGTACAACATGAAGTCCGGCACACCCTTTACGGATCTGAATGTTGTGGAGAAGAGAAACGCCCGGGAATGTATCAGGGTGCTTTCAAATACAATGCGGACAGAGAATGAACATCTGACACAGACCTCGCCTCTGGAACTTTTGTATAATCTTGCAAATAATGAGGAAAGAACCCTTGAGAAGGTAAGCGCGGGGTTTTTGCTGGAATATGTTGCCCTGCTGGAGGGTATCAGAGGGAAATATGGAAAACATTCCAGATACCACGAGCTCCTGGAGCAGAAAGAGGGCAGAGCTGCCGCCATTGAACGATCTTCCCAGCTGGATGCTTACGGGAAGATGGTGAGAAGATACTTCAGGCGGTACAAAACAGGGCTGGATCCTAAACTGGTCCAAAAAAGGACTGCGCTGAAACACAAGATACTGGATCATTTCGGGGCCGGAGAAGAAGACTGGGGAAATTATCTCTGGCACATGAAACACATCATCAGGGACACTGAGACACTGTCTGCTCTTGTCAAGCTGGATGATGATGAAATGGAAGGTTTGACACTGGCGACAAAAAATCATATTCCTTTTGAAATAACGCCTCATTATCTATCGCTTTTTAATGAAGATGGAAGATCTCCTCATGATCGCACCGTTCGCGCGCAGGTTATCCAGAGCTCCCAGTATTGCATCAACGTCCTCGCAAATCAGGGGGATGGAAGAGACATGGATTTTATGGGAGAGCGTGCTACAAGTCCGATAGATGGAGTCACGCGCAGGTATCCTCAGATTATTATCATGAAACCGTTCAATTCATGCCCGCAGATATGTGTTTATTGTCAGAGAAACTGGGAGATAAAGGATATTGACGACAACCCCATGATGCCCAGGGACAAGGTAGAAGAGATGATAAACTGGGCCAGAGAGGATGAAAATCTCTCAGAGATTCTGATAACCGGTGGAGACCCTTTTACACTCAACAACAAGTACCTTGACTGGATGATCGGAGAGGTCGCGGCAATAGATCATGTAGACAGGATAAGAATCGGAACCAGAACGCTTGTAACCCTGCCCCAGAGGATAAATGACGGTCTGCTTGAGATCCTTGAGAAATACCACGAGTGGGGAAAAAGAGAGATCGCTATCGTTACACATATCGAACACCCCACCGAGATATGTCCGGAAGTCCTGGACGCCGTGAAAAAGATAAGAAAGCTGGGAATCAATATCTATAACCAGCAGGTCTTTACCTATTATAACAGCAGAAAATTTGAAACGGCCTTCCTGCGGAAAACGCTCAAGGTTTGCGGTATTGATCCCTACTATACATTCAACTGTCAGGGTAAGGGTGAAACCGTGGATTTCAGGGTTCCCATAGCAAGGATATTGCAGGAAAATAAAGAAGAGGGAAGGCTCCTGCCCGGTCTTGTCAGGACGGATGAGCCGGTCTTTAATGTGCCGAGGCTGGGGAAATCACACTTGAGGGCGTGGCAGGACCATGAAGTCATAATGATTTTACCCGATGGCCGGAGGGTATACAGATTCTATTCATGGGAGACAAAGCTTACAACGGCCAAGGACTACCTCTACACGGATGTGTCCATTTACGATTACCTCAAAAGGCTCCGGGAAGATGGCGAGAACGTGAACGATTATCTTTCCATGCTGTATTATTTTTAATGTCTTAGCTGTTGTTTTTTTGAGTTTCCTGTGAACAACAGCGGGAATACGATATCACTGACACAGCAGGGTATCAGGACAGCAACAAACAGGAATATAAAGACGGCAACATAAGACAGCCAGTTTAATATATCCCCCGCCGCCATAATTATATGAAAGAGTGAAGCCCAGGTGCTGAGGAGAACATGTCCGGCATGGGGAAACTTTGTCGACGGCCGGAAATAGGCTATGGCTATTCCCAGTATTGCCAGGGGATTTATCAGCCACCACTTTTCGATGAAGCCGATGTGAAGGCCCCTTTCAGGCATATTGAGCATAATTTCGCCAAGATAGGGTATCAGGGAATCACTTATAGTGGCAATACCTATGGATCCTGCATAACCAATAACCAGCAGAATCCAAATATTACATTTGCCTTTGATCTTACCACATTTGTGAAGTTCGTACATGGATGCCGTGACAAGGGCACTGAGAACAACGTGTGCCGGGTGGAGAACATAAAATATATTCATAGCAGTTGTGTGGGGTACATGCTGAAAGAGGACCATAATTACTATACCGGTAATTGCACCAAAAAGAGTAAAAGGGGCGTGATTTTTTAATTCTTTTAATATTTGTCCGGTCATAACTCTCCTCATCTTTTTTATCCGGAAAGTATACTCTTTGCAAGCTTTACGTCAAGTTAAGTCGTTAATTATCTTAAATAAAGCGCATATGCAAGCCCTTTATCTAAAAAATAAATCAGGCGCTTTGACCTGTTGCGTCCTCGTAATAAGAAGGCTATAATGAAAATTTTAGCAATATCAGGCAAAATAAAACGATGGGGGAACAAATGACAGAGGCATCTTATGGTTTTGAACTCTTACAGGAACAGTATATTGATGAACTGAAGACACGCGCAAGATTTTACAGGCATGTCCAAACGGGCGCCGAGCTTTTATCGATGATAAATGATGACGAGAACAAGGTGTTCGGAATCACCTTTCGGACGCCACCTCGCGATTCAACAGGCGTGGCCCACATTCTGGAGCATTCCGTCCTCTGCGGTTCCCGCAGGTATCCGGTGAAGGAACCCTTCGTGGAAATATTAAAGGGCTCTCTGCAGACTTTCCTGAATGCCTTCACCTATCCGGACAGGACCTGTTATCCCGTGGCAAGTCAGAATGTCCAGGATTTTTACAATTTGATAGATGTCTATCTTGACGCGGTCTTCTACCCGCGTATCACGCCGGAGATATTTCAGCAGGAGGGGTGGCACTACGAGATGGAGGCGCCGGATGGACCTCTTGTGTACAGGGGCGTGGTTTTCAATGAAATGAAGGGCGCAAACTCATCTCCGGACAGGCTTCTCGCCGAATATTCACAACAGTCTCTGTTTCCCGATAATACATACGGGCTGGATTCGGGGGGAGATCCCGCGGTTATCCCCGAGCTGGAATATGAACAGTTCAGGGATTTTCACCGGAGATACTATCATCCTTCCAATGCACGCATTTTCTTTGCCGGTGATGATGACCCGGAAGAGAGACTGCGGCTTACAAATGATTATCTGAAAGACTTTCAAAAGATGAAAGTGGATTCAGCGATATTCCTCCAGCCACGATTTGACGGTCCCAGACGGGTCGTGCGTTCCTTTGCCGCGGGAGACGATTCATCCAGGAGTATGGTGACGGTAAACTGGCTGTTTAGCGAGACAAAAGATGCCGTCACAAATATGGCTCTCCATATTCTGGGATATATCCTTCTTGGCACGCCCGGTTCGCCCCTGCGCAAGGCGCTTATTGAGTCCGGCCTCGGAGAGGATGTTACAGGAGGCGGCCTGGAGGGTGAATTGCAGCAACTGTTTTTCTCTGTGGGACTGAAGGGAATTGATGACGGGAAGGCGAATGCTGTGGAGGCACTGATACTGGAAACTCTGGAAAGGCTGGCGGGGGATGGCATTGAGCCCGACGCGGTGGAAGCAGCCGTTAATACCATAGAATTCGGCCTGCGTGAAAACAACACAGGCAGTTATCCCCGCGGGCTGGTGCTGATGCTCAGGGCAATGACTACATGGCTGTATGATGGCGACCCTCTTGCATTACTTTCCTTTGAGTCTCTTCTGTCGGAGGTCAAGTCGCGTATCACTTCGGAGAAATCATTCTTTGCAGATACGATAAGAAAATATTTCCTGGATAATCCGCACCGCACAACTGTTGTTATGGAACCGGATACGAATCTGAAGAATGAGATGGATGCGGTGGAGAAACAGAGACTCGATGATGTTCGCGGTTCCGCCGGCCCGGAGAGATTGGAAAACACCTTTAAAAACGCCGAACGGCTCAAAAAAATCCAGGAAGCTCCGGATTCTCCTGACGCCCTTGCAACCATACCCATCCTGAAGCTTGCCGATCTGGAGAAGAAAAACAGGACAATACCTCTCTCCGTTCTGGATGAAAAGGGTGCAACGGTTTTGTATCACGACATATCCACAAATGGCATCGCATACGTTGAAACAGGTCTGAATCTGCGCTCATTGCCCCGGAGATATGTCCAGTATATTCCCCTGTTCAGCAGAGCGCTCCTTGAAATGGGTACAAAAAAGGAAGATTATGTTGAGATTTCCCGTAGAATTGACCGGAAGACAGGGGGAGTGCATCCATCTTTGTTTATATCAGAGGTTAAGAATACAGGCGATGTCGAGGCCAGGCTTTTCGTCTGCGGGAAGGCGATGCTTCCACAGGTGGGGGACCTTTTCGATATTATCAGGGATCTTCTTATGGATGTCAGACTGGACAACAGGGAGCGTTTCAGGCAGATGGTCCTGGAGGAAAAAGCCCGGCAGGAACAGCAGCTGATACCCGGCGGACATCAGGCAGTTAACCTGCGCCTGAGGGCACATTTCAGCAAAGCCGGCTGGTTGGCCGAACAGTTAAACGGAGTGAGTTATCTCTTCTTTCTGCGTGAACTTGCCGGCAGGATAGATAATGACTGGTCTTCTGTTTATTCTACTCTTGAGGAGATGCGGCATGCCCTTGTCAACCGTGAGAATATGTTATTCAATGTCACCGTTGATGAAGCAGGATGGGGAAAGGTAAGGCCCTGTCTTGCCAGCTTTGCAGGCAAAATACCGGCAGGGCCGGTCGGCACAGAGTCTAACATTGCCGGAGATCTTTTGACTGACATGAATATCCCTGGACATGAGGGACTTATCGTTCCCTCTCAGATCAACTATGTAGGAAAGGGAGCGGATATTTACAGGGCGGGATATACGTATCACGGCTCTATCAAGGTTATTACCCGCTATCTCAGGACTTCCTGGCTGTGGGATCGTATCCGGGTGCGGGGGGGGGCCTACGGAGCGTTTTGTAGTTTTGATAAATTTTCCGGTGTATTGACCTTTCTGTCGTACCGCGATCCGAATCTTCTGAAAACCATCGAGACGTTCGACGAAACAGCCGGATTCCTGCGTAATTGTAATCTGGGCGATGATGAATTGACGAAGGGCATTATCGGCGCCATAGGGGATATGGATGCGTATATGTTTCCCGATGCCAGAGGATATGCCTCAATGGTTCATTATCTGACCGGTAATACCGAGGAAGATATCCAGCGTACGCGAGATGAAATTCTGTCTACAACAGCTCAAGATTTCAAAAAGTTTGCGGGTGTGATAGACGAGGTGGCAAAAAACGGATTGGTGAAAATTCTTGGTTCAGAGAACGCTATTGCAGAAGCCGCCGGTGGTAAGCTGCCGCCACTGAACATCTTAAAGGTGCTTTAAAATATGGGAAACCCGGCCATGCACGATCAGGCGGTGGGTTTTGGTCATTATTTTATTGACACACAAGATTGTTCATATTATATTTTCACTTGGTGGTAAGTCTTGGTCAGGTTTCTGTATGAAAGTATCAGGCATTCTGTTCTTTGAAATTTTGCAGGATCTCCGCATCGGAATCTGTTATGAAACTGAAACTTCTCAGTTCATTCTGAATCTGAATGCGCAGTTGCTGTGCCTGCGCTGCAAGCGGAATGTCATGTAGAGAAGTAATTTAATGCACTTATTTTATAATTTATTTACATGTAAAAACCTGACCGGAAGTTGCTGATTTTTATTGTTGATGTGTTCGTAAAAAGTCTTCCCAAGATGTTATTTCGAGTAAGACGAGAAATCTGGCGTGTGTGACATATTATAGATGCAAGGTTTCTCTCTGTGGTTGAAATGACGAATTCGCTGATTTTGACTTTTTGCGGGTTTATAGTTGTTGAAAAGAAAATTCTTATCAAAAAAGGAGGAATCATGGCAAAGATAGGAGGCAAAAAGGAACTGTTAGAGAAGTTTACGCAACCGGAGATGATGTGTTGCGCCTGCGCCAGGCGCGTGCCCGATGAAGCCATCATGGACATTGGTGTGGGCTTGGGTCTGGTAGCAGCAAATCTGGCCAAGGCGATTTACGCGCCTGACGCCGTCTTCATGTACGAGAGTGGCTCCATAGATGCCGTTGTTGTGGGCGACAGGTTGCCCGAGGGCATCGATGACTCGGTCATCCAAGCAGATACTCCCTGTATCACCGACCTGCTTCACGTGCTGGGATGGGCCACCATGAGTGGCAAAAGCACCCACACCCTGCTGGGATTCGCCCAAGTGGACAAATTCGGCAATCTGAATACCACCTGCATGGGCAATTACTATGACCCTGATATCAGATTCCCCGGCAGTGGCGGAGCTCATGACCTGGGCACCGGTGCTGTTCACCCTATTCTGTTGGGCCCGCAAACCAGGAGATCCCTGGTGGACAAGCTGGACTACAGAACCACGCTGGGCTATGGGGAGGATGGCCATTTCCGTGAGAAGATGTGGTACCCCGGAAAAGGCCCCCTGGTGATAGTTACCAACCTGGGAGAATATGAGCCCGACCCAGTTACACATGAGTTTATCCTCACTGGCGTGATGGCCTACAGCACCGTGGAAGAATGTGTGGAGAATTGCGCCTGGGATTTGAAAGTCTCCCCCGATGTAAAAGAGATTGCACCTCCAACAGCTGAAGAGACAAGGCAACTCAGGGAAGTGTTGGACAGAGAGGGCAAGAATACCGGCTGGACCAAGCTGGTCAATAAATAAACCAGATAACTATAATAAGTTAGGAGGTAGATAATGGCAAAGTTGAAATTAATGCGGGTGGAAGACGCGGTGAAGCGCTTTGTCCACACCAGAACGAGTATTCTCTCTTCTGGTTTTCCGTTGATGCGAAAGCCCCAGATCTTTTGGAGAGAAATTATAAGGCAGCACATTAATGACAGGATGGACCTTCAAATCATCAGCCCGGGAATGGGAGATGAAACTAATGGTTATATGGTAGCTGCCGGACTCGTCGAGAGCTGCGTCACCGTGTTCATCTCTCAGGAGAGACCGGGGACAAATCCCAGCCTGCGCCGAAGCATTGAGAAGGGTGTCCCGCGCAGAGTAAGGATCGAGGATTACAGTAATCTGTCCATGTGTATGGGTCTGGTAGCCGCTGGCTTAAATGTACCGTTTATGCCCTGTCTCTCCGGCCGGTGGGGAGATTTCAGGAAGCCGGGCTTCGGTAGAAGGTTCAATGAAGATGGTACCATTCCTGTTCATCACTACCCAAAGGACATTATAATGAAAGACCCCTTCGGCTCGGAGGTTGACACAGCCCTGATCCAAGGAATCTATCCTGATGTTTCCGTCCTCATGGCCCAAGCCGCTGATCCCTATGGCAATGCTCTGGTGGTCGGCCAGCTGGCTTATGACCAGTGGTCACCATTCGCAGCAAGAAAACATACCATCGTCGTGGCCGACCGCATAGTGGACACTGCAGCCTGCAAGCAGTTCCCCAATCTTACACTGGTACCTGGATTCGGGGTCTCCGCTGTGATTCCATGGTATGGTGGTTCCTGGCCCTGTAATTCAGTAGGGCACTATGGGGAGGATCTTGAGCATATGAGAAAAACGCTGCAGCGGAGCAAGACCCAGGAAGGCGCTGAAGAGTGCATCCGGGATTACTGTCTGTCCTACAAGGACCATGACGAGTACATGGAGATGATAGGCAAAGACAAGATGAAGGAACTGGAAAATACTGCCACTAAATATCTTGTGGATCCCTTCCGCGAGTGGTTCATGAGTGACTCCGAGGTGGAGAAACTGATGAAGCAGGCTGAGGCAGAGAGAGCCAAAGCCGAAGCAGAAAGCGAAGCCAAGTAAATCGGCCGTCGCTTAATATCGACACCGACTGGGCGAGGTTATCCTCGCCCAGTTTTATTTTATTTCTCCTGCGATCTTTTCACACACAGTATTGAAAGAATTCCTGTTCAGGGGGAAGGGCTCAACAACCATCTCAATGGCCTGAATGTGCTCAGCCCGCGTGATGGATTCCTCCCGGTAACCCGATTGAGTCCCCGTTTCCAAGAGAACCCGACAAAGATGTCACTCAGGTAATTTTTCCTGAAAATCAGGCTTGACAATAACTTTTGTTTATCTTATAGTTTCTGGAATTTGCGAAAAGTCTCTATTAATAATCGTATACTTCCACTATTCAAAAGGAAGCCTTTACAAACTTCTCGCACAGGGTCGTATAAGGTGTGAGCGGGGCAATTATAAGTGCAATCATAAATATTAAAAACAAGGAGTGAGTTTATGGATAAATCTGTAAAGAAGAAGATCGCGTTTTGTTTTCCCGGCCAGGCAACCCACTACCCGGGTATGGGAAAGAAAATTGCCCATGCGCACAAAGAAGCCATGGAGTTCTATGAATATGCCAACGATCTCACCGGGGCCCCTATCTCCAAGCTGTGCTTTGAAGGCCCTGAAGAAGAGTTGGTACTAACGGAGTTTGCTCAGCCCTGTATCCATACTACCAGTCTGGCTATTCTCCAGGTCCTGGAGAAGCAATACGGTCTAAAAGCCGAAGTCACAGGAGGATACAGCTTGGGGCAGTATAGCGCCCTGGTCTATGCCAAGGCCCTGAAATTTGAACAGTCTGTGAAGGTGGTAAAGTACAGGGGGTTCTTTATGCAGACTGCCGTACCCGTGGGAACCGGAAAGATGGTCGCCCTGCTTGGCATAAACGCGGAAGATGTGGACCAACTCGTCCTCGACTGTGAACCGGCAGGTCATATCCAGATCTCAAATTACAGCTGCCCCGGCGAGTGCATCATATCCGGGGATAATGCATCTATGGATCTCGCTCATAAACTGGCGATTGAGAGGGGCGGCAAGGCTATCTTCATACCTGTCAGCGCCCCTTTTCACACCTCCCTGCTCATTCCGGCGGCGAGGAAGCTCCTTGTAGAACTGGACAAGATAGACATAAGAGACCCGCAGATACCATATGTTGATAATGTTCCGGGAGGCTATTTTATACCGGGAAAGGACAGCGTTAAACTATTCCTGATGACACACGTTTATAAACCGGTGAGGTGGGAGACGTCCATGTACGCCATGCTGGACCAGGGAGTCAATACCTTTATCGAATTGGGCTCAAGAAATTTCCTGACAAAGGTGAACAAAAGGTGCTGCATAGCAAAGGGCAAGGAGGACGAAACGCTCTGCCTGAATGTAAGGGACCTGGATGGTATAGAGAACATGCTGCGGGTTATGGACGATCCGAGTCTTTATAATAAAGACATCAAGGCTCCATACTAAATAAATCAGCGGCTAATCATTAAAAAGGCCCTCGGTCAGATCATTGACCGAGGGCCTTTTCTATACTTTTCAGTACATCTTTTTAGTCATAGACTACTTACCGGAAAAAGCTGGTTTCCTTTTGTCCACAAAAGCTGACATGCCTTCTTTTTTGTCATCGGTTGCACAGGTAACAGCAAACAGTGTCGCTTCATATTCCTGACCGGAAGCCAGGTCAATATCCAGACCCATATTAACTGCATCCTTGCAAAGCCTTACAGCATAGGGACCATTCTTCATTATCTTCTTGGCCATGGCCTTGGCTGTTTCCATCAGCTCCTCGGGAGCCACAACCTTCTGTACCAGGCCGACGCTTAAGGCTTCCTGAGCATCATAAACACCACCTGTGAAAAGAATCTCCTTGGCTTTACCTTTGCCTATCAGACGCGGTAAACGCTGGGTTCCGCCAAAACCGGGTACTATCCCCAGGCCCACTTCAGGCTGTCCGAACTTGGCTTTTTCCGAGGCAATCCTGATGTCACAGGTCATGGCCAGTTCACAGCCACCCCCCAGGGCAAACCCGTTGATGGCAGCTATAACAGGTTTGTTCATTTTCTCAATTTTAAAGAATGTAGCCTGTCCCAGCTGTCCAAAGGTCCGCCCATCGGCAGCGGTGAAATTCAGCATCTCAACAATATCAGCACCGGCCACAAAGGATCTCTCCGCTCCCGTTATAATGACAACCTTAACGGAATCATCCGCGGCGATCTCATCCACCAATGACGAAAGTTCACTCAGGGTTTCCGAATTCAGAGCATTCAGAGCCTTTGGCCTGTTCATGGTCAAAATGCCTATACCGTCCTGATTTTCAAAAAGCAAATTTTTATATTCTGCCATGATATTTACTCCTCCCGTTATTATTTCTTATAATCGTTGTAGAAGCCCCGTCCTGCCTTTTTACCAAGCCAGCCGGCTTCAACATATTTCCTCAACAGGGGACAGGGACGATATTTGGTATCGCCGTATTCCTCATAAAGAATCTCCATCACATGCAGGATGGTGTCCAGACCTATAGCGTCACAAAGGCGGATAGGTCCAATGGGATGATTGAATCCCAGGAGAGCTACACTATCGATAGTTTCAGGCTCAGCTACACCCTCAAATATGGCATAGATGGCTTCGTTTATCATGGGAATCATAACACGATTACCCACAAATCCGGGGGAATCCGCGACTTTGATGAACGTCTTGTTGGGAAGACTGTTACCCAGATCTTCAATGCTCTTGGCGGTTTCTTCATCGGTTGCCAGTCCAATGACACCTTCGATCAGTTTCATGATGGGAACAGGGCTGAAGAAATGCATGCCTATCATCTTGTGAGGCCGACTGGTAACACTCCCCATAGCCGTAACAGGAAGCGTGGATGTGTTGGTAGCAAAAATGGTTCGCTCGGGACACCATTCATCAAGCTTCTTGAAAATAGACTTTTTGAGATCCATATCTTCGATAACTGCTTCCATGGCCAGATCCACATCACAGTCTTTGGGACCCCATTCTACCCCTGTAGTGATACGACCCATGACGGCATCTTTTTCATCCTGCGTCATTTTGCCCTTTTCAACACTTCTGTTCAGATTTTTCTCGATGGTCGCGATACCCTTGTCGACAAACTCCTGCTTAACATCAAACATGGCCACCTGGCGGCCGGACATGGCCATAACCTGGGTAATTCCATTCCCCATCTGACCGGCGCCGATCATTAGAACTTTTTTAATTTCCATTATACAGCACTCCTTTCTAATATATTGTTAACGTGTTCAATCTAAAAATTTTAAGCAAAGACCTAATCTGCGGTATCCACAGACAGATTATCTCCTCTTCTTTTCATATGCCTGGAGAGAACCCTCGCCTGGCTTACACGAGGGTCCTCTCGATTCCATAGCACATTACTTGTCGGAAAACGAAACTGCGGTGCGATATTCTAATCTTTCTGAACATGCCGCCCGAGTGTCATGATCTCCGCTTCCTTCGTCCCCTCGTAGAGTTCGAGGATCTTGGCATCGCGGTACCACTTCTGAACCGGATAGTCCTCGAAGTAGCCATAGCTCCCGTGGAGTTCCACGGCGTAGTTGGCGGAGGAAACAGCGGTCTTTCCGCCGAAGTACTTCGCCATCGCCGAGAGCGTGAAATCAGGATTCCCATTATCAATCAGCCAGCCAGCCTTGTAAACCATGCCTCTGAGGGCTTCAATATTGACCGCCATCTCCGTGAGCTTCATCTGGGATATCTGAAAGCTGCCGAGCGGTTTACCAAAGGCCATTCGCTGCTTGACATACTTGACGCTCTCCTCGAGGCAGGCCTCGGAAAGGCCGAGACACTGACCGGCAATCCAGACGCGGGTCGTGTCAAAGAGATTCATGAGCTGGCGGAAACCATTTCCTTCCGTTCCAACAAGGTTGGCCTGGGGAACGCGCACTTCATCAAAGGCAACCTCTGACGTATCACTCGACCGGAGTCCCAGTTTTCCTGTCATATGGTTCGTGGTCACTCCCTTCGTGTTAGTCGGGACAATGATCTGGCTGAACTGGTCATGCCTCTTCGCATCGGGATCTGTGATGCACTGCACCAGCATAAAGTCGCTGTACGAGGCGTTGGTGATGAATATTTTGTTACCGGTGATCACAAAATCGTTCCCATCTTTGACGGCCCGCGTTTTATAACCGGCAACGTCCGTACCGGCGTCGGGCTCCGTAAAGGCCCCGGCGCTTATCCACTCGCCCTTACATACTTTCGGGAGATATGTCTTTTTCTGTTCTTCTGAGCCATAATGGAGAATATCCTCACAGCCAAAGCTTGCGGCCCATATGTTGTGACCGATCGCCATGTCCACCCTGGAAATCTGTTCGGTGATGAGGGCGTTTCCCAGACTGCCCATCCCTGCTCCGCCGTACTCCTCGGGAATCCACGCGCCGACGAGGCCTACTTCCGCAGCCTCCGTGACGAGATCCCGCGTGTACTTCTCTTCCCGGTCACACTCCTCCGTCAGGGGGGGGAATTTGTCCTTGGCAAAGCGGTACGTCATGTCTTGCAACATCTGATGTTCACTAGTTAATTCAAAATCCATAACCTTTTTCCTCCTTCTTATTATTGGTTCTTAAAAAAATCTCTTGCACCACAGAGCCCCTGTGTCATTGAAGACACAAGGTCTCTCCCGTTATCTGAACCTCTTCCGGTGCTCAATTTTACTGAGTTTCCCGCTAGGGGTTCCGGGAATCTTACTATACTTGTCCAGAACGGTATATTTAAGGAGCTTTCACTCCCCGGTGCACTTCACTATATAAACTTATAATCTTCTCTTCTACTCGGAAAGACCGCCGGCCCTGACAAACGGACTTGATAAAATATCTGGCAGCGTTTTACGTTGAGGAGACCTGAGCACAAATCCAAATGAACTACCCCGCCGCAAGCAACTAAACATTAGTTAGGACAAACTGTTAGTAATCCTGCGGCAAGTAGCAGAAGAAATAACTCTCTGCAAAGCCAGTTGTGGACTCTATTCTATGACGTTAATTAGGTCAAGAAATATTTTTGTCGGGAGCACATAATATGTTCGGTCTATATTCGCTACACTTAAAATCCTATAACAATTAGAACGTATTTTTGTTACGAAAGGGTTTTAATGGTCCCTTTGCATCAGGCGGAAAAGGTGAGCTTTGTCCCGCTCATGTTAAAGATGAACCGGTCCGGCATCTCTTTTTCCATGTGCATAACAGCTTTTCTACCCGTACAATGACAGGGAATGATATAGTCGGGGTCAATTTTTTTCATCGCTTCCGTTGTCGCTTCAATGATCGGCTCAAAGAGCGGTCCGGCAAGATGAAACCCACCCATAACAACGTGTATCTTCTCTATCCCCGTCACCCTTCTGGCATGATTTACGGTGTTAATGATACCCGAATGGGAACACCCCGAAAGGACAATAAGTCCCTTCCCTTTCACATTCATGGCAATGGCGGTATCATCCTCAATGGGATCCCATTCTTCTTTTCCGTCTTGCTTCCGGTAGGCAATGGGAAAGCCCCTTTCAAAGTCCGTTGTGCGTTCTATCTCTCCCAAAAACAGAACACGACTGTCAAGAAGAGGGTATGGCCTGGTTGTTTCAATTATTTCGATTTCCTCTTTTTCCAGTTCCTCCCTGATCAACCTCGGAAAAAACATCTTAAAACGGGGGAAGGGTTTGAGATATCGTGGGTAAGAAAATGCACGGGGATGAAGAACAAGTTGAATTCCACGCTTGCCGATCATACGGGTCAACTCGGCAATTCCCCCAAAATGATCGCTGTGGCCGTGCGAGAGAGCCATGATCTCTACTTCTTCCATAGAAACTCCGAGGGCTCTCGCATTATAGGCCGCCCCGTTTGGGGAAAAACCAAAGTCGAAGAGCATGGTCCTTGTTGAATTCCCCGCCGTGGTCCTCACAATGACCGAGAAGCCGTGCTCGGCCTGGATGGAGTTCTTGATCTCGCCGTCCAGCATCGGTGTGGCCCGTTTGACTATATTGCTGTTGTCCTGTGAGGTGACGTCGATATAATTATCCTGAAGGCTTAGAATTTCTACCCTGTCAACCTCCGTGACATTGATTTGACTCGTCATCGATTCGTTCCTTTCTTACGCCTTTGTCTTTGTTCAGACTGTATATTCCCGGTGTACTAACAGAATATCACTCCGCATGTCCAGTGGAATTTACTCCCTCTTCAGTGTAATATGTCGCACAAGGAATCCCGCAGACTGACGCGGAGATTGTGGAAAAGCGCCATTTCCGGATGGGAACTAAATAGATTGAAAAAGCAGGATGGGTAGTGTATATGTCGCATAAGGTGCATGGGGTTAAATATTATTGACTCTGTGCATTGTTGTTTTATGGCAGACAATCATTTCAACAGATGCAAATCGGAGAAAGAACTATGAACAAATTTCCTATAACAATAGCAGGATTTGAAAGATTAAAAAAAGAGCTGACCCGCCTGAAAAAGGTTGAAGTGCCGGCAAATATAAGAGACATCGAAGAAGCCAGAGCCCATGGTGATATCTCGGAAAACGCCGAATACGCCGCGGCAAAAGAAAGACAGTCATTTATCCAGGGAAAGATCCAGGAGATAGAAAATAATCTTGCCATGTCAAGCATTGTCGATCTGAAGAATCTGACTGATGAGATGGTCGTCTTTGGAACAACTGTTACGATAGAGGATACCGATACGGGAGAAGTAACACGCTATCAGCTTGTAGGACCATTTGAATCCGACATGAGCAGAAATCAGATATCCGTTACTTCCCCAATAGGCAAGGCACTTCTCAGAAAAGAAGTGGGGGATGAAGTTAAGGCCAACACCCCGGGAGGTATCAGAGAATTTGAAATTGTGGATATAGTCATAGAATGAGACGCCCGGCCACAAACCCATGGGAGGCTGTCCGAAAACAAGAACAAAATTTCTTTAAAAATCTTTATCACCAATGGAAATTTTCAAAATCCCTGGAGAAAGTACAAGACATTATCTGCTTATTTCACTTTCCATGTGGTGGAGGTGGATGTGTCTTTAATGATAATCCCCCTGGCAGCCAAAAGATCTCTCAATTCATCGGCGCGGCCCCAATCTCTGGACTCTCTTGCCTTTTTCCTCTCATCAATTAACCGCTCTACTTCTTTCACATCCAGACCCGATTTTCCGGTTTCTCTCTTTCTGTCCTTTTCGAAATATTCATCGGGGTCTTCCAGCAACAATCCCAGCACCTTGCCTGCGCTTTTCATATGTCTTTTTGCCTCACTAAGGACAAAAAGTGATTCCCCGGTGGGCGCAAAATCCTTTGAGGTATAACCGTTTATAATACGTACACTGTCAAACATGTATCCTATTGCCCTGGCGGTGTTGAAATCATCATCCATGGCCTCTTTGAATCTGTCGGGAAGCATACTCACCTTCTTGAACACTTCTTCGTCTTCTCCGGAGAGATCTTTTTCGGAAGTGTCGGAGAAATCAACCCCATCATCAAGCGCATCCTTTATGTTCTTCAGCATGGCATAAAATCTCTCCATGCCCATTCTTGCCTCGGCGATGGAGGCATCAGAAAAATCTATGTAGCTTTTATAGTGACTCTGAAGGATAAAGAATCTTACCACTTCCGGATGGTAGGCGGTCAACACCTCTTTTATGGTAAGGGTGTTTCCGAGAGATTTTGACATCTTTTCATCGTTTACCTTTATGAAACCATTGTGTATCCAATAGTTTGCAAAGGGTTTCCCCGTAGCGCCCTCCGATTGAGCTATCTCGTTCTCGTGGTGTGGAAATATCAGGTCTTCACCACCACCATGAATATCAAAAGTGTCTCCCAGAAATCTCTGGCTCATTGCGGAACATTCTATATGCCATCCCGGCCTGCCCCTGCCCCATGGACTGTTCCACCAGGGCTCTCCCTCTTTGCTGGATTTCCATAGCACAAAATCAAAGGGGTTTTTCTTTTTTTTGTCCACATCAATCCTGGCGCCGGCCAGCATGTCGTCCAGCCCCCTGCCCGACAATTTGCCGTATCCTTTAAACTTTTCCACGGAATAATACACATCGCCGTCGACAACGTAGGCAATGCCCTTTTCTATAAGGGTGTCTATAAGACGGATCATCCCCTTTATGTTTTCAGTCGCCTTGGGTGTTATTGTAGGTCTGACCACTCCAAGACGGTCCATGTCCTCATTATGTTCCTTTATATATCTCTCCGATATATCGTATATATCAGAACCCTCCGCGTTTGCTTTCCCGATAATCTTGTCATCAACATCGGTGAAATTCTTTACATATGTTACATCATAACCTGCATACTTCAGGTATCTGTAAATAACATCAAAAACCAATGCCGATCTGGCATGTCCGATATGGCACACGTCATATGCAGTAATTCCACAGACATAGATGCCTGCTTTTCCTTCCTTGACAGGAACGAACTTCTCTTTTTTCTTTGTCAGGGTATTATAAAATCTTAGACTCATATATAACCTCTCGATTCATCGGGTAGTCCACTCTCCGGTGCCTGCGCAGATCCCTTAAGGAAACAGGGATATATGATTCAGGCCGGCGTCCTCCGGAAGGCCACACATGAGATTCATGTTTTGCACCGCCTGACCGGAAGCGCCCTTTACCAGATTGTCTATGGCTGACACGACGATCACCCTTCCCGTACGTCCGTCAACAGCGATTCCTATATCACAGTTGTTGGAACCCCTGACCGAAGAAATATTCGGTAAAGTACCCGGTTTGCATATTCTTACAAACTTCTCATCACCGTAGAATTTCTCATAGATATCCAGAAGCTCAGTTTCGGACATATCACTATGAAGATCCGCATATATTGTATTGAGAATTCCCCTGTCTACCGGCGCAAGATGGGGGGCAAAGGAAACTTTTATGGCCGTATCTGCAATGCGCCCAAGCTCCTGCTCTATCTCCGGGGTGTGACGATGTGATGCTATCTTATATGCCCGGAATCCCTCATTCACTTCACAGAAAAGCGAACCGAGTTGCAGTTCACGTCCGGACCCGCTTACACCTGATTTTGAATCCGCTATAATGGATGAAGTATCAATACACCCCTCGCTTAACAGAGGCGCAAGTCCCAGGATAATCCCGGTAGGATAACAACCGGGATTGGCAACAAAATTCGCTCCCTTCAGATCATCTCTGTACAACTCGGGAAGTCCATAGACGGCCTTGCACACCAGATCGGGAGAGGTGTGCCCCGTGTACCACTCCTCATATACCGATACATCTCTCAAACGAAAATCGGCGCTGAGGTCTATGACCTTTATGCCAGCTGCAACAAATTCCGGAGCCACTTTCATAGCCTCTCCGTGCGGGAGCGCCAGGAATACAACCTCACAGGAGGATATAAGGTTTTTCGGAAACGAATCCGCAAATTCCAGGTCTGTAATGCCGGCAAATGCCGGGTACACTTCGGAAACCGGAATATCCCTGAATTTCCTCGAAGTGAGGGCAACAACATCTGTATCGGGATGACCAACTAAAAGCCTTAAAAGTTCCTGACCGGTATAGCCGCTCGCTCCGTATATACCTACCTTCAACATAAAAACACCTCCAAATAAAAAGAGGGGGCCAATGGCCCCCTCTTCTCGAGACCTTTGCAAAACATCCTCTTTCGCCCAATTTCGGCGTCAGGCTCAAATTTTAATCCCCAAAATACTCAATGTATTCCTGCGGTTAAAATTTCTGCCTTCCTTGAACTTGAACGAAACTGAACATTTTGCAAAAGTCCCGCCTCACTGCTCTTATCTCTTGGAATACTGGAATCTCTTCCTAGCGCCAGGCTGACCGTATTTCTTTCTCTCTTTTACACGGGCATCTCTTGTAAGAAAGCCTGCTTTCTTTAGAACAGATTTCAATTCCTCATCATATCCCACAAGAGCCTTGGATATGCCATGCCTGATAGCACCCGCCTGACCGGAAACTCCCCCACCGTTGACATTGATATAGAAATCGAACTTATCCTTTTTGTCGGCCATGTCGAGAGGCTGCAGTATCAGTCTTTTTAATATATCACGTGTAAAATAATCATCAAAATTCCTTTTGTTGACTACAAAGGCACCGCTTCCTTCTTTCATCCATACCCTCGCTATTGAGGATTTTCTCTTACCTGTAGCATAATAACTTTTTACTGACATGTTTCTCTCTCCTGATCTACACTTCCAGCAGCTTGACCATCTGGGCCTTGTGTGGATGCCTGTCGCCCCTGTACACTTTAAGCTTCTTCAGCATCTGTCTTCCCAGACTGTTCTTCGGAAGCATCCCCCTGACAGCACCTGTCAAAAGATCTTCCGGTTTTTCCTCCAGCATCTTGCCCGCTGTCGCCGATTTTAAACCTCCCGGATAACCGGTGTGGTGGTAATAGATCTTGTCGGTAAGCTTTTTACCCGTAAGGGCGATCTTATCCGCGTTTACCACGACTATAAAGTCCCCTGTATCAATATGGGGCGTATAGACTGGTTTATGTTTTCCTCTCAAACGTTTCGCAATCTCGGCGGCAAGCCTGCCCAGCGCTTTACCATCCGCGTCAACAAGATACCAATCCCTTGCAACGTCTTCCTTCCTGGCACTGTATGTTTTCATAAAAATCCACCCGTATCTCTAAAAACTCAAGGAAAGCGAGAATATGTAATTAAGGCGCATTTGTCAAGTAAAAATCCAAAAAACTTTTGATTTACCATCCCGGCAACTCACCCGCCAATCCACCAACTTTCCCAAGACCATAAAGGGAGAAAATCAGCATGAACCTTCTGTCGTCAGGCGAATCGGAATAGCTAAGCTCTGCGCTCCAGCATTGTTTATGATAATTTACAGCGTAAGTGGCTTCAAGGGTTTTATTGCCGAGCTGATCTTTCCTCAAAATATACATCAAATCAATGGCCTTCGTTGCTCTCCCCCTCAGAGAAAGATTTATCTCTTCCACTGAATCCTGTGTATATCTGTATTCAGCGGTTAGAGAATCAGCGCGCCAGTCACTTATATCAAAACGGGAATTTATCTCTTTCCACTCACCGGAATTGACATCGAACTTTGCGTCGGCATCAAGGGAGAAATACTGAAAAGGAGCAAATTCAAGCTCTGCATCTATATCACCGAACGGTCTCCTCGCCTTTGAAGATCCATCAGGATTTCTTCTCGCTTCCCTGATATTGTAAGTCTGGCTCAGTTTCAGCTTGAGAAACTCCCTGTAGGTAACTGCTCCATCCCCGTTCTTCAGCCTGGCAATAAGGATGTTGGTGAGCGAACAGGTCAAACTGTTTGTTTCCTCTACCTCACTTAGAAAATCGGGGATGTCATCTTGATCTACATTGGGAATATAGGTGTATTCTAATTCCGGCCTGATGCCATGGCGTATCTTGTCTACAATCTGACCTCCCACATCAAACACCCTGTGCGCTTCGCTGGAAAGAGTCGCACCTATGTTGTACATTTCACGGCTTCCATTTTTATCCTCCTCGCCTGCGGCATCACCGCTATATAAACTCCTCCATTTTGTTTCTCTCAGCCCCAGAGAGGGTGTAAATTCCAGATAATCATCAAGTCTCAGAGGCAATGAAAACACCGGATATGCATCAAGGAGATGCCCCCTGTATCCTGTAGTTCTGTAATAATAACCATAAGATGATTCCAGTTCAAAATCGAGGGGAGAATCAAGGACAGGCTGCTTCATACCGGTAAATGTAATCTGCGGATATCTTTGCAGTGTTTCATCATTGGAACAGCTCTGGAAATTATCTGTATATTCCATAAGGGCGGTCGCATTAAACAGGCTCCAGTTCTTTACAAGACGAACCGTTGAATTCAGAGAGGCCAGGGATCCATCGCCATCGAACGAAACTTCGTTGAATTTTTGTGTGTCACTCCCCTCATAATTCGCCATATAATAATTATATGAATCGAAATCCCTGAAATACCACCTGTCTGACACCCTCTTTATGTCTGTCTTCAGGTAAAGACCGGACTTGAATGTTGTCTCGTGATCCAGATAATATGACCACCGTTTATGACTTTCTTTCCAGTCCCTGCGTAGAAAATCATATTCTCCGAAATCTGATACCTCAATGCTATCATTGAGATAATCGCCATATAACGTGCCATACGAATCTTTACCTATAATATATCTGAGTTCCACCCCCTCCTGGAATCCTCTTTTGTCCATATATCGTTGATAAAAGGTTGCGTCGGCATTTTCTGAAATAGCCCAGTAAAACGGGATCCCGAGATCCCATCCCAGTTTGTCGCGTGAATAGGCGATGCGGGGAAACAGCAATCCTGTCTGTCTCGTAGTTTTAGCAGGAAATATAAGATAGGGCATGTAGAGGAGGGGAATGCCTTTCACCTGAAATGTCCCCTGTTTAACTGTCCCATATCCGTCGATGGTAACCTCCAATTCCTTGCCGGTAAACATCCAGTCAGGATTTTTGCCATCGCACGTTGTTGCCTGCCCATCCTTCAGAAAATATGTCGCGCCACCTCTTTTTTCGATTGTTTCTCCTCTGAGATAGAGGTGATTCCTGTCAAAAAACACCTTTCCATCGGATATGATTCCGGTCTCGTCGGCAATATTAAACCGCGCCCTTTCCCCTTCGAGTACATCTTTACCGCTCTTGATGAATACATGCCCCTCGGCCGTTACATCATTTGTCATTCTGTTCAGTATGACATCATCAGCCTTAATGTGTCCGCCATCAAATGTAATAATGACATTGCCACTGGCCCGATATGTTTCGGTATCGCTCTCATATGTCAGACTATCCGCTTCTATATCCACTCGCTCCGGCAGATCCCGTTCGGAAGCAAAGGAAAAATCCCCGTATAGAAGTAAAGACATTAACATGAAAAACAGTATGCACCCTTTTTTCACGAGACGCTCTCCAGACAAGATTTCCAACGCAAACAGGCTGTATTTATTATCACAAAAGCCTGTCTTTCGTAAGATCAAAACTCATATGTTCTTTTATCTCTCCCACAAGATACAGTGATCCGGTAATACACACAAGGTCGTCCACGCCAGCCAGGAAGCGGGCCCTGGCAAGGGCCTCTGCCGAATCGGCTATAGCCTCAACATGATCATGATACAGTGAAGTAACCGATAATAAATCCTCTATACGCGCGGCCCTTTCTTCTTTCGGCCTTGTGAGTATAATTCTGTCCGCCAGAGGCATTAACCTTTTCAACATCCCCGCGTAATCCTTGTCACGAAGCACGCCAAACACCACTATCAATCTCCTGTAAGAAAAATCTGCCGGCAGAGAGTTACACAGGGATGAGATGCCTGCCGGATTGTGGGCGCCATCTACAACAATCCCGGGGTTACGGGAAACAAGTTCCAGCCTTCCTTCCCACTTAACATCCCTCAGCCCTTCGACCACGGAGTTGTCATTTATGTCCATGCCCTTTGCTGTCAGAATGTCAACAACCGCAAGGGCCAAAGCAGCATTTTCAATCTGGTGCCCACCAGCGAGAGAACTCCTGAGGCCCCTGTAGCTTTTATTAATTCCATAGTAGGAAAAACTTCCCTTTCCAAACCTCCTGACCCTTATATCCCTGCCTGTTTTATAGAATGCGGATCCCCTCTGACTACAAATCTTTTCAAGTGTATCAATAACTTTGCGTCCTTTAGCAGCCGTTACGCATATCCCATTCTCCTTTATGATTCCCCCTTTCTCACGGGCAATTGACTCCAGATCATTACCCAGATATTTCTGATGTTCCAGAGAAATATTGGTTATTACGGAGACCTCCGGGAACATGAGATTTGTAGCGTCGAGCCTTCCTCCCATACCCACCTCAACAACCGCGATATCTACCTCGCACCTAGAAAAATACAGAAATGCCAGGGCAGTGGTAAACTCAAAATAGGTAACGTCCTCTTTGATCTCTCCCTTTACTTTATCTACGAGGGCGCAAAGCTCATCCTCCGGAATCATGCAACTATTTATCCTTATCCGTTCTCTGAAATCGCACATGTGCGGAGAAGTATAGAGACCAACTTTCATGCCCTCCTTCATTAATATAGAAGAAAGAATCGCCGCCGTGGACCCTTTGCCGTTGGTCCCACCTATCAGGACCGTTTTATATTTGGTCTGGGGATTGTCAAGGCGGGTGAGAAGTCTGGAGATGGGCCCAATACCCAAATTTATTCCCCTTTGTTTTAACCCTTCCAGGTACGAGAGAGAATCCTGCATACACGCACTCCAAACAAAAAGGCCATGGGATCTATATTACAACCCATGGCCCTTAAAGCTTTCTATCGCCTATCGCACAGATCATCCCCAGGGACAATCCATGCCTGATCGAAGAAAAACAGTTAACAGCATTACTCAGGAACGATCCTGAACATTTCATCCCCGGGGCGAACACGGTCAGAAACCTTAATGCCTATGTAATCGCCCGCTGTTGCCTTTTCTATCTGTTTATTGTCGATTTCCATTGAATCAATCTTGTCTTCGAAATCCGTGGTATGACCGACAAATCTAACCATATCACCTGCCAGTAATTCTCCCGACGTAATCTTAACCGCTGCAACACTGGGCTTCGCAAAAAACTTCATTACCTCACCAACTCTCTCTTCTCCCATAACCCACAGCCTCCTTGTCGTCGTTCAAAACTGTATGAAAAGACCTCTATCAGAAATAACAAAGTTAATTATAGCCTCTCTCGCGGAAAAATCAAGGAATAAAAAAAGGGGCAGGATTCCCTGCCCCTTAAAACCAACTTATGCTGCCGTTATTTAACGGCTTTTTTCTTTTTTGTACTTTTCTTCTTCTCTTCCGCCGGCATTAATTCTATCATGGAAAGAAGAGCATCATCACCCTCTCTGTTACCCACCTTGACCACCCTTGTATATCCACCAGCCCTTTCAGTGTAACGGGATGATAACTCCTCAAACACTTTTTCCGTAACCCGGCTGTTCCTTATAAAAGACAGTGCTTGTCTCCTCGCATGAAGAGTTCCCCTTTTGCCCAGGGTTATCATCTTATCGGCAACACCTCTCAATTCCTTGGCCTTCGCATCGGTTGTGATGATCTTCTCATGTTCCAGAAGAGAGGTCACCAGATTCCTCATCATGGCCCTTCTGTGACTTGATGTCCTGCCAAGCCTCCTTCCGGCTTTCCTGTGGCGCATTATATATTACCCCTCTAAATATTATTCTTCCATACCCTCATCATCCTCCCCGGGAAGATGAAAATCCACTTTGCTGCCGAGGCTGAGTCCCATCTCGACAAGCATATCCTTGATCTCATTCAAAGACTTCTTTCCGAAGTTCTTTGTCTTGAGCATTTCCATTTCTGTCTTCTGCACGAGCTCTCCTATATACTGGATACCGGCATTCTTCAGGCAATTGGCCGACCTCACTGAAAGCTCCAGATCTTCGACACTCTTAAACAGGTTCTCGTTGACCTGATCTTCTTCTACAGGTTCTTTCGGTTCTTCCACTTTTTCCTGCTCATCAAAATTGATAAACACACTCACCTGTTCCTTTAAGACCTTGGCTGCATAGGCAACGGCGTCCTCGGGCAGGATACTGCCATCCGTCCAGACTTCAAAAACCAGCTTATCGTAGTCAGTTATCTGACCAATTCGCGCGTTGGAAACCGTATATGCAACCCTCTTAATGGGGGAGAATATGGCATCAATATTGATTGTTCCCTCAGGCTGCCAGGCATCTGTCTCTCGTTTGGCAGGGGCATATCCCTTCCCCATATCCGCTACAAGCTCGACCTTGAATCCCGTCCTATCCGAAAGAGTCGCTATGTGGTGATCTGGATTTAGGATCTCGACCGTTTCATCTGTGACAATATCTCCCGCTTTAACGGCTCCTTCACGGGAAACATCTATATGAAGTGTTCTGGGACCATCTTCGTGTAATTTCAGCCGGACCCCCTTCATATTCAATATGATATCCGTAACATCTTCCTTGACACCGGAAATAGTGGAAAATTCATGAAGAACTCCGTCAAATTTCACAGAGGTAATGGCTGCACCATAAATGGAAGAAAGAAGTACTCTCCTCAGGGCATTACCCAGCGTGATACCAAATCCCTTTTCCAAGGGTTGGCATGTAAATTCACTATAAAACGATGTATGGGTTTTATCATCGACTTCTATTCGTTTTGGTTTTATAAGGCTGCGCCAGTTTCTCTCCATATTGTTAGTCCCTCATATAAAACTTTTTACTTAGAGTAAAACTCAACCACCAGCTGTTCCTGAATAGGCATAGTCAGTTCTTCCCGGGTGGGCAGTGCTTTTATAACACCGGCAAAATTATCTTTATCCAGATCCAGCCACTCAGGCACACCACGCCTGGCAACGGTTTCTATGGAATCAAGTATAGTGGTAACCTTCCTGCTTTTTTCCTTAACCTGTATTTTGTCACCAATCTCAACCAGATATGAAGGTATATTTACCTTTTTATCATTCACCAGAAAATGATTGTGTTTTACAAGCTGTCTCGCCTCGCCCCTAGAACTCGCAAAACCAAGCCTGTACACCATATTGTCCAGTCTTCTCTCCAGCAGGAGCAGCAGATTTGTACCCGTTACACCTTTTTGCCTCTCAGCTTTTTCGAAATAGCCCTTAAATGATTTTTCCAAAAGGCCGAAGGACCTCTTTAACTTTTGCTTTTCCCTTAACTGGGTACCGTAATCTGATGCCTTTCGCCTGAATTTAACCTGTCCATGTTCTCCAGGCACATAACTCCTTCGTTCAAAGGAACACTTGTCGCCATAGCATCTGTCCCCCTTAAGAAACAGTTTCATGCCCTCCGTCCGGCATAATCTGCATAAAGATCCTCTATATCTTGCCAAAACACTCCTCCACTAATATATAATTCGATCAAAATGATTCATCATTACGGAGAGGTTAAACTCTCCTTCTCTTAGGCGGACGACAACCGTTATGGGGAATCGGCGTCACATCTTTGATAATACTTATGTTCAAACCCGCTGTCTGCAACGCTCTGAGTGCCGATTCTCTTCCCGACCCGGGTCCCTTTAGATACACCTGCACGCTTCTCAGCCCATGCACCTTTGCTTTTTTAACGGCGTCCGTAGCGGTCAGCTGAGCGGCAAAGGGAGTGCTTTTTCTGGAACCCTTGAACCCCTGCCCGCCACCGGAAGACCAGGCAATAACATTGCCACTCAAATCCGTAATGGTAACTATAGTATTATTAAAAGTTGACTGAATATGAGCAATCCCTTCAGAGATATTCTTTTTTTCTTTTTTCCTTACACTTCTCTTTTTTGGTCGAGCCATCTTTCCTCCAGACATAAAGCCTGCCTAATGACAGATCTTATATTATTTCTTTCTCTTTCCCCCCACAGATCTTTTCGGGCCTTTTCTCGTTCTTGCATTGGTAGATGTTCTCTGGCCCCTCACAGGAAGACCCCTTCTGTGCCTTAAGCCTCTGTAGGTTCCTATATCCATAAGACGTTTTATAGACATGGCAATATCTCTCTTGAGGTCCCCCTCAATCTTATAACTCTTATCTATAATATCCCTTATGGCAGTCACCTGCTCGTCGAGCAGATTATTTGTCTTCGTATCAAGATCAATCCCGGCCTCTTCAAGAATCTGCCTAGACCTGGATTTCCCAATACCGTATATATACGTTAGGGCTATTTCCATTCTTTTGTTCTTAGGTAAATCGACTCCTGCGATTCTTGCCACCTTGCAACCTCCCGCTGTTTATCCCTGGCGCTGTTTATCCCTGGCGCTGTTTATGTTTAGGGTTTTCACATATTACCCTTACAACACCACGTCTCTTTATAATCTTACACTTATCGCACATCTTCTTAACAGACGCTCTCACCTTCACTGCTCTCACACTCCATTTCCGTCTTATTTCGACCGATATGTAATTCTACCCCGGGTCAGATCATAGGGCGATAATTCTATCGTGACTTTGTCTCCCGGCAATATCTTGATAAAATGCATTCTCATCTTACCTGAGATATGGGCCAGAACACGGTGACCATTCTCGAGTTCAACACGAAACATCGCATTAGGCAATGGTTCCAACACAGTACCTTCAACAATTATAGCTTCTTCTTTAGCCATTGATCCCTACTCCGTCAGCATCCTGCTTATGTCCTGCTGCTTAATATCACAGGCCCGTTTTCAGTGATGGCTATTGTATGTTCAAAGTGGGCCGACAGGCTGCCATCGTTCGTTTCTACTGTCCATCCGTCAGGTTTTACTTTTACCGCGTATGACCCCTCATTCACCATGGGTTCTATGGCTATCACCATGCCGGCTTCCAGCTTTACCCCCCTGCCACCCATTCCAAAATTTGGGACCGGAGGATCTTCGTGAAGGTTTTTTCCTATCCCGTGACCGACATAATCCCTTACCACCGAAAAGCCGGCTTCCTCTACACAGCTTTGTACCGCAAAGGATATATCGCCTAATCTGTTGCCCTCTCTTGCCTTCTCTATCCCCCTGTACAGAGACTCTTCCGTTACCTTCATCAGTCTGGCAGCTGACATGGAAATTCCGCTCACAGCAACGGTGATAGCAGAATCTCCATAATAATTATTATAACAGACACCGTAATCGAGACTTACTATATCACCCTCTTCCAAAGGCCTGTCCGAAGGGAAACCGTGTACCACTTCCGAATTTACAGACGCACAGAGCGCGAAGGGAAATCCTCCGTATCCCTTGAAAGCAGGTTTTGCCCCCCTCTTTTGCGTTATAGTCTCGGCGTATTCATTCAGCTCCAATGTTGTTACGCCTGGTTTTACCCTCTTCTCTAAACCAGTTAATACCTCAGCTACAATAGAGTTGCTTTCCCCCATCTTTTTTATCTCTTCGGGAGATTTCAGGATGATCATCCGGCTTATTGCCTCACGAGGGAAATACTCATTAACGCCTTCTACCCATCCTGCCCTTTTTCATAAATCCTTCGTACTGCCTGGTAAGCATGTGGGTTTCTATCTGACCGGCGGTGTCAAGGGCAACCCCGACAACTATAAGAAGTGCCGTACCTCCAAAATAAAAAGGAACATTAAACTTACTTATAAGGATGCTTGGAAGAACACAAACAGCGGACACATATATGGCGCCACTGAAGGTAAGTTTCGTCAGGACACTGTCTATATACTCGGCGGTTTTTTTACCGGGTCGTATACCCGGCACATAGCCGCCATGTTTTTTCATATTGTCGGCAACATCCACCGGATTGAATGTAACGGCTGTATAAAAATAACAGAAGAATATTATAAGTGCGACGTAAAGCAACTCGTATACCAGCCTGCCAGGCATCAGGAACCCCGCCATTATTTTCATCCACGGATGAGGGATAAAATTGGCAATAGTAGCGGGAAACATGATGATGGATGAGGCGAAAATCGGTGGAATAACACCCGCTGTATTAACCTTCAGAGGCAGATGCGTTGTCTGGCCGCCATACATCTTTCTCCCGACAACCCTTTTCGCGTACTGCACAGGGATCCTCCTCTGCGCACTCTCGACAAATACGATCACACCGACAACACCAACCATCATTATTGCCAGGAGCACAACAAAGAATATTCCCATCTCACCTGTAGATAACAGGCGGAAAGTATTCACAACGCCAGCGGGCCCTCTGCATACTATACCGGCAAAGATAATCAGGGATATTCCGTTACCTATCCCTTTCTCCGTAATCGTTTCTCCCAGCCACATGATAAACGACGTACCTGCCGTCAGGGTAATGACCGTCATCAGGCGAAAAGCCCACCCTGGTGTGATAACAACCGACAAACCCGAAGGCCCAGCCATGTTTTCTAAACCGACCGCTATCCCGAACCCCTGTATGATGCTCAGAAGAACTGTGCCATATCTCGTATATTGGGTTATCTTTCTTCTACCCGCCTCTCCCTCTTTAGACAATTTTTCAAGGTGAGGAACGGCAACGGTGAGCAACTGGAGGATAATGGATGCACTGATATAGGGCATAATTCCCAAGGCAAATACGGAGAGTCTGCTCAGCGCGCCTCCCGCAAACATGTCAAAGAGCCCGAGAAGGGAGTTTTGCGCCTGCGCAAAGAAGGCGGCAAGGGCCTGCGTGTCTATACCGGGCGTGGGCACATGCGCACCTATCCTGTAAACGGCAAGGAGAAAGAAAGTAAACAGTATCTTCTTCTGCAGTTCCGGAATCTTTGTTATGTTCTTAAAGCCGCCTATCATTAAACAACCTCTATCGTACCGCCTGAAGCCTCTATCTTTTCCCTGGCACCGCAACTTATACTATTGACTCTCAATGTTAATGGGTAGTCTATACTTCCATTGCCAAGCACTTTGATTCCATCACCACTGTCTTTAACAATGCCGCTCGTTACCAGGGCATCCGCGTCGACGACCGAATCCTTCGGGAATGCGTTTAACTGGCCGATATTAACAATAACAATATCTTTCCGGAACCTGTTGTAAAACCCTCTTTTCGGCAACCTTCTCGTAAGGGGCATCTGTCCACCTTCGAATCCGGGCCTGACACCTCCACCCGAACGAGAGTTCTGCCCCTTATGGCCCCTGCAGGATGTTCCTCCATGGCCTGAACCATCGCCACGTCCCACCCTTTTTTTCGTCTTAGTGGACCCTTCTGCAGGCCTCAATTCGTTCAGCTTCATATATCCATCTCACATTCTTCCGCAGAAACCAGGTGTGAAATCTTGTTGATCATGCCTCTAATTTCCGGAGTGTCCTTCAGATAAACTGTTTTATTCAACTTCTCAAGTCCCATCCCACGGAGTACTTTTCTCTGTTTCTCAGGTCTTCCTATAAGACTCTTGACAAGTTTGATCTTAAGTTGTTTCAAAACCCATACCTCAACATAACATCTTTTTAGATTTCAGCGATATCTTTTCCCCGCAGCGCGGCTATCTCTGCAGGATTTCTCAAGTTCCTAAGCCCCTTCATCGTTGCCTTAACAAGATTATGGGGATTGTGCGAACCTAAACATTTGGTTAATATATTCTGAACCCCTGCTACCTCAAGGATAGCCCTGACAGCACCCCCGGCTATAAGACCCGTACCTTTGGAAGCAGGCTTCAAAAGAACTCTCCCTGCTCCGTAATGCCCTATTACCTCATGGGGTATGGTTCCATCCGCAATGGATACTTTAACAATGCTCCTTTTGGCCATCTCCATACCCTTCCTGATAGCCTCAGGAACCTCATGGGCCTTTCCCAGCCCTACGCCTACAGAACCATTCCCGTCACCGACCGCCACCACGGCACTGAATCTAAATCTTCTGCCGCCCTTTACCACTTTGGCAGTCCTTTTGATCTTTATAACCTTGTCAAGCAGTTCGCTTTCTTCCATATCTTCCTTATCCAGATCCAAAGATTTATAATTTTACGCCCATTTCCCTTACACCTTCAGCAAGGGACTTCACCCTTCCATGATAAAGGAATCTGCCCCTGTCAAAGACGGCCTCTTTTATGTTTTTTGATAACAAGTCCTTCGCCAACAATTTTCCGACTTCCCTGGCCGTTTCAGTTTTTTTGAGACCTTCCGGATTCCCTTTAAGCTCTTTATTCAACGCCGATGCCTGAGCCAGCGTTTCCCCTGTATCATCGGCGATCGCCTGAACATATATATATCTGGAACTACGAAAGACCGAAAGACGCGGCCGCACCTGTGTGCCATATATCTTGATCCTAACTCTTCTTGCGCGCCTCTCCCTTATCTTTTCCAATTTCTTTATCGATGCCACAGCAACTCCCCTACAATAGTTTTGAACGCCTCGCAAAAACTCAAGGCCCGATTTATGTCCCGGCAGACTTCCCTACTTTCTTTCTAACATATTCGCCTGCGTATCTGATCCCCTTGCCCTTATAAGGCTCGGGCTTCTTTAGATCTCTTATCTCTGATGCAACCCTGCCGACAAGCTCCTTATCTATACCGGAAACCACAACGTTAACCTGCTTGTCAACTTTCACCGTTATTCCTTCCAGTATCTTATATTTCACTGGATCAGAGTAACCGATGAGCAAAACAAGCGTATCGCCTTTTACCTCTCCACGGTATCCGACGCCGACTATCTCCAGAGACTTCTCAAATCCCTTGTTCACACCCGTTACCATATTGGCAACCAGTGTTCTTACAAGACCATGCAGCGATTTTCCCTTTCTATCATCAGACCCTGTACTTACAAGGATCACATTCCCCTCTAAAATGACTTCAACTCCCTCAGGGATTCTTCTGGAAAGGGTCCCTTTGGGGCCCTCTACTATTACCAGAGAACCGTCCCTTCTGACTTTTACACCATCAGGAATCTCTATCGGTTTCTTGCCAATTCTCGACATGAATAAATCTCCCGCCTCATCTTATCAGCCAACTCTTTTCACCACACATTGCAGAGGATTTCACCGCCCACGTTCAGCGTCTGCGCCTGTTTATCAGTCATGATTCCCTTGGAGGTCGAAAGGATAGCCACCCCATATCCGTTCAAAACCCTGGGAATATCCTGGCTGCCGGAATATACTCTCCTGCCTGGCTTGCTCACCCTCTTTATACCCGTTATCACGTTATCCTTTGCGCCTGAATATCTTAAATGTATCCGCAACATACCATATGGCTTCTTGTCACCTTTTCTGACATCAAATCCGTTTATATATCCCGCGTCTTTTAACACCTTCGCAAGGCTCAAATTCACTCTCGACAGCAACACGTCCACATTCTTAAATTTCATGCGATTCGCGTTTCTGATTCTTGTCAGCATATCGGCAACGGGATCGGTCATCCCCATTTTGCTTCTCCTTTACCAGCTTGATTTTATAACACCCGGGATCTCTCCATTGAGTGAACGTTTTCTCAGACATATCCTGCACATATCAAATTTCCTGTAATAAGCGCGAGGTCTTCCGCATAACGGACACCGATTATACTCCATGACGGGAAATTTCTTTTTCGCCTTGGCTTTTGCTATCAAGGATTTTTTTGCCACACCCATTCTCCCCTAATTACGAAATGGAACTCCCATTAACTTCAAAAGTTGCCTTGCCTCGTCGTCTGTTTCAGCCGTCGTGACAATAGTTATATTCAACCCTTTAACCTTTTCGATCTTGTCATAATCGATCTCGGGGAAGATATAATGTTCGTTAATCCCCATGGAAAAATTCCCCCTGCCATCGAATGATCTAGGAGAAACCCCCCTGAAGTCTCTGACCCTGGGGATGGCAACACTGACAAGCCTGTCAAAAAACTCGTACATTTTCTCCTGTCTCAAGGTCACCATACATCCTATTGACATACCTTTACGCAGTTTAAAAGTGGCAATCGATTTGCGCGCTTTGGTAACAACAGGCATCTGACCCGCAATCATGGCAAGTTCGGAGACGGCATTATCAAGTATCTTGATATTCTGTATCGCCTCACCCAGGCCCATATTAACCACAATCTTTTCAAGCCTGGGAACCTGCATAGGGTTTTTATATCCAAGCTCCTTGATCAATGCGGGCATTACTTCTTCTTTATAATATTTCTTTAATCTGGCCATTTGTCATCCACGCTCGTTAATCCTACACCATTTTCAATTATTACTTTCAAATATCAGATTATCTATTTCACGGAACAGTGCTGCCGCTTCTTTCCATTCGGCACTCCCTCTCGAGTTGTCCACATGACTTCCGCTTTCGCACCCCTTTGCATCTCTTTCAAGGATCCGTTCTACCATTTTTTGGCGTTCGGCAAAAAGTGCTTTCTTGTCTATAGTTTCTTTTGCTTTCTCATCCATTTTCCGTCCCCTTTCTCTGCCTTTCTGAAATTCAGTCCCACCTTTTCTTGATCCTTCGCTCTTTTAATTCCGATTACTTAGGCTCCTAATCTCTACCTCTCTATTCATCCAACAACTCTTGGCATTTTTTACAGATACGCACCTTCTTGCCATCCTCCAGCACCTTGTGCCCTATCCTTATACCGGTATCACATTTGTTACACACAAGCATGACATTGGACACATGGAGCGGGGCTTCTTTTTCCAATATTCCACCCTTGCCGGTTGCATCGGGTTTCTGGTGTTTTTTTATCAGGTTCACCTTTTCGATTACAATACGGTTTTTGTCTCTGATCACAGTGAGCACTTTGCCGGTTTTCCCCTTCTCTCTGCCGGCTATTATCTTTACTGTATCATCTTTCTTTATATGCATTCGCTGCATCTCCAATACCATGAAACCCTTGCAAAAGGTCTCCCTTTGAGGGAATATTCCCTAAAGTTCTCTTGAATTTTATTCAAAAATTAAACAGGTTGCGAAGTCCATCTGCGGTGGATTCCAATCTCTTATATCACTTCCGGGGCAAGAGAGACTATTTTCATAAACTGTTTTGCCCGAAGTTCCCTGGCAACCGGTCCGAATATTCTTGTGCCGAGAGGTTCAAACTGATCATTTATCAGGACAGCAGAATTCTCGTCAAACTTGAGATACGAACCATCGCTCCGGCCGATTTCCTTTCTCGTTCTCACGACAACAGCCTTCAGCACGTCTCCCTTCTTCACCTTCGAGTTGGGAATCGCCTCCTTTACCGAAACCACGATAACATCTCCAACGCGCGCGTATCTCCTTTTCGAACCACCAAGAACTTTTATACAATAAACCTTTTTAGCTCCAGAATTGTCCGCTACCCTTAAAAAGGTTTGCATCTGTATCATAACAAAAACCCCGCCGCTATATTCCTGTTATTTCGCCTTTTCCAATATCTCACACACCCTCCACCGCTTTTCTTTGCTGAAAGGGCGTGACTCGACAATCAATACTTTATCGCCCATGCCACAGCTGTTTTCCCTGTCATGGGCCTTGTATTTTACGTGTCTTTTTATATATTTGTGAAATCTGGGATGCTTAACCAGCCGTTCCGTCAGGACGACGACTGTCTTGTCCATTTTGTCACTTACTACCATCCCCTGTATGCTTCTCTTGTTGCCACTGTTGTTCATATTATCTCGGGTCTCCCCTTTCCCTGAGAACGGTTTTTACACGAGCCACATCCCTCTTCACACTCTTTATTACAGAGGGAGACTCCAGCTGTCCGGTTGCAAACCTGACGCGAAGCCTGAAGAGCTCTTCAATGAAACTCTTTTCCCTTTCTTTTAACTCATCAACGCTGAGGTCTCTAGCTTCTTTAATTTTCATCAAATATCTCCCTGGAAAGAAATCTGGTCGCAACAGGAAGTTTGTGCGATGCCAACCTCAATGCCTCGCGGGCAACATCTTGCGGAATTCCCTCCATTTCATAGAGAACCATGCCCTTTTTGACTATGGCAACCCACTCTTCAGGAGATCCTTTCCCCTTTCCCATGCGAGTTTCTGCCGGTTTTTTTGTTACCGACTTATGGGGAAAGATACGTATCCATATCTTACCGCCACGCCTGACATGACGGGTTATCGCAATACGAGCCGATTCGATCTGCCGTGCCGTGACCCGGCCACTCTCCATTGCCTGGAGCCCATATTCACCGAAGTCCACTTTGGCGCCCTTGTGGGCCCGGCCTTTTACGCGGCCCTTCTGCAACTTCCTGTATTTTACTCTTTTCGGTGCTAACATAATAATCCTATCCCTGGGGGCTCAGACTGCCTTTCTTGTCCGGTAAAACCTCGCCATTAAATATCAAGACCTTGACGCCTATGATTCCATAGGTTGTACGGGCCTCGGCAAAACCATAATCGATATCCGCCCGCAATGTATGGAGTGGAACTCTGCCCTCTCTATACCATTCTTTCCTGGCCATTTCCGCGCCGCCCAATCTCCCCGCGCAGGCCACTCTGATACCCTTGACACCAAACTTCATGGCCGTGGTAACACCCCTCTTCATAGCCCGTCTGAAACTTACCCTTCTTACAAGTTGTAAGGCGATATTCTCGGCTACAAGCTGAGCATCTGTCTCCGGCTTGCGTACCTCCAGTATATTTATGATGATATCCCCCGTCATGACTCCTTCGAGGTCTTTCTTTACCTTCTCTATTTCCGTCCCTTTTCTCCCGATGATGATGCCGGGACGCGCCGTATAGATGTTAATCTTGGCCTTGTCGGAAGCTCTTTCAATCTCTATCCTGGATATACCTGCATGGAAAAACTTGTCCTTTATATGTTTTCTGACCCGTATATCTTCATGGAGCAGCTCACTGTAGTTTCGCTGCGCGAACCACTTTGAGCTCCAGGTCTTATTAATACCCAGCCTGAACCCGATGGGATTTACTTTTTGTCCCAAACCTTCACCTCCTTACAGATTACCCTTCACCAAGCACGACCGTTATATGACTTGTTCTTTTCTTTATGGGGGTCGCTCTTCCCTGTGCCCTTGCTCTCCATCTCTTCAGCGTAGGGCCCTGATCCACAAATATCTCTCTTACGTAAAGTACATTCTCATCCATGTTGGGATTCTGTACCGCATTAGCCATCGCGGATTTCAAAACCTTCTGGACAATGCGTGCGGCCTTTTTATGTGTAAATCCGAGCGTCGTATCCGCTTCCTCGGCCTTCTTCCCTCTTATCAGATCAACCACCAATCTTGCTTTCTGCGGTGATATCCGAACATATTTAGCAACTGCTTTAGTTTCCATCTATCGCAAAACTCCACATACTGATCCTGTCTATCTTGTTTTCAGCCTTGTTTTTCTGTCTCCCGCATGACTGTAAAAGGTTCTCGTTGGCGCAAATTCACCCAGCTTATGCCCAACCATTTCTTCAGTCACATATACAGGGATGAACTTCTTCCCATTATGTATCGCAAATGTATGGCCTACAAGCTCGGGGGCAACCATGGAACGACGGGACCATGTTTTTATCACCGCCCTGCTCCCTGCAGCCTCCGCCGACCGCACCTTCTTAAGAAGCTTCTCGTTAATATAAGGACCTTTTTTTATTGAACGCGACACGCTCTACCCTCTTTTCTTCACGATATATTTATCAGAATTCCTGTTCTTCCTCGTCTTGTAACCCTTGGTGGGAACTCCCCACGGTGTGCAGGGATGCCTGCCGCCGGACGACTTGCCCTCACCGCCGCCCATTGGATGGTCAACAGGGTTCATAACCACTCCCCGAACCTTGGGCCTCTTACCCAGCCATCTTGTCCGGCCCGCCTTTCCGATGCTCAAGTTCTCGTGCTCAATGTTACCGATTTGCCCTATTGTGGCCTTGCACCCCATCAGAATTTTTCGGACTTCCCCCGAAGGCAACCGAACCTGGGCATAAGAACCCTCTTTTGCCATAAGCTGGCCATAGGAGCCGGCACTACGAATCAACTGCCCGCCTTTACCCACTTTAAGCTCAAGATTATGGATCAGAGAACCCAGAGGTATATTTCTCAGAGGGATAGTGTTGCCTGTCTTTATATCCTCTTTCTCGCCGCTGATAACAGTATCACCCACTTCAATACCCAGCGGAGCAAGTATATATCTTTTTTCCCCATCCACGTAATGGAGAAGCGCTATCCTCGAGGATCGATTCGGGTCATACTCAATAGCCGCTACTTTGGCAGGAATATCCATTTTATCGCGCCTGAAGTCTATAACCCTGAACTTTCTCTTATGACCGCCGCCGATATGCCTGCTTGTCATCCGCCCCAGATTATTCCGCCCGCCGGTCTTCTTCAGCGGTCTTACAAGACTCTTTTCAGGCTCAGACTTTGTTATTTCCTCAAAGGTGAACCCGGTCTGAAATCTTCTGCCCGGCGATGTTGGTTTATATGTTTTCAGTGCCATATCTTTTTCAAAACCCCTTTTTCCTATACTCCCTCATAAACCTCGATCGAACCGCCGGGAGCGAGGGTGATTACGGCCTTTTTCCAGTTACGCCTTCTGCCGGTAATTCTCCCCAGTCTTTTCTTTTTGCCGGTCATATTCATGGTGTGAACATTCACCACCTGAACCTTGAATATCTTTTCCACGGCATTACGTATTTCTATCTTGGTTGCTCTTCGATCCACCTCGAAAAGATGTTTATTCTCTTCATCCCTGGCAATGGTGCTTTTCTCTGTAACAAGCGGTTTTCTTATGACGGAATATATATCCATTATGACAACAACGCCCCTTCTATCTTTTTCACAGAGGGTTCCAGGAGAACAAGATTGTCATACTTGAGCAGATCATACACATTGATGCCCTCTGATCGCATCATCTTTATATCCTTGATATTTCTAGAAGATTTCTCCAGGATGGCATTCTTCTCATCCAGCACAAAAAGGGTCTTGTCAAGCTCAAGCCTGTCAAGAATCTCCTTGAATTTCTTCGTCTTTATTTCATCCATGGGGAAGTCCCTGAGAATTATCACCTTGTCCTCTTTAACCTTCATACTCAGAGCGGATCTCAACGCGGCTCTTCTTACCTTTTTCGGAACCTTGTAAGAATAATCTCTGGGCTTGGGACCAAATACAATCCCGCCACCTCTCCACAGGGGAGATCGGTTCGTGCCGGCCCTTGCTCTTCCTGTCCCCTTCTGGCGCCACGGTTTCCTGCCGCCACCGCGCACATCACTTCTGCCCTTTGTGGAAGCACTGCCCTGTCTTCTGCACGCAAGCTGCATCTTGACAACTTCATAAAGTATATGCTCATTAACTTCGGCGCCAAAGACACGATCACTGAGTTCCAGCTCGGCTATTTTAGTTTTCTCTATATCATATACATTCAAAACCGGCATTTTTACCACTCAATATCCTTATATTTTAATAGCGTCCTTAATCAGAACGATACCGTTCTTGCTGCTGGCAACGGACCCTTTCACCAGAATAAGGTTTTCCTCCGGCTTTATACCCACCACCATCAGGTTCTGCACGGTCTGCCTGCGATTGCCCATATGTCCGGGCATTCTTTTTCCCTTGAAAACCCGGGACGGCCATGCGCTGGCCCCTATGGATCCGGGCGCCCTGTGAAACATTGAACCATGGGAAGCCTTTCCACCACGAAATCCGTATCTCTTCACTACACCGGCGAAACCCTTTCCTCTGGTCGTTCCAACTACATCTATATAGTCACCTACTTTAAAAATATCTGCTTTCAGCTCCGAGCCCACCTCATAATCATTGGAGGATTCCAGCTTGAACTCCCTGAGAACCCTGAAATATCCCTTATCAGCTTTTTTGAAATGCCCCTTGAGGGGTTTATTGACCCTCTTTTCCTTTGCCCGGTCAAACCCGAGTTGCAGGGCATCATACCCGTCTACTTCACCGGTCTTCTTCTGTACGACAACACAGGGTCCAGCCTCAATAGCAGTCACAGGAATAACAGAACCGTCATCCCAGAATATCTGTGTCATACCCAATTTTTTGCCTATCAGTCCCTTTTTCATGACATCTACGACTTCCCATATACTTTTTCGGCAAAAAATGAGGAGATGAAGTCTAAAAGATCATCTCCTCACTATCATCCGCTAAGCCTATAACTTTATTTCCACATCAACACCGGCTGAAAGGTCAAGTTTCATTAGCGTGTCAACCGTCGCCTGCGTCGGCTCAATAATATCTATAAGTCTCTTATGCGTCCTGATTTCAAATTGCTCTCTGGACTTCTTATCAACATTGGGTGACCTGTTTACACAATACTTATTTATCACAGTTGGAAGAGGAATTGGACCCGCAACACGCGCGCCCGTTCTCTTCGCAGTCTCCACAATGTCCTGCGCCGACCTGTCAAGCAACTTATAATCATAAGCCTTGAGACGAATTCGTATCTTTTGATTTTCCATCTAATCCTTTACCAGATCCGTTCTCTATTCTATAATCTCGCTGACGACACCGGCTCCAACAGTCCTGCCACCCTCACGGATAGCGAATCTCAACTGATCCTCCATGGCGATGGGGGTTATCAGCTCAGCCACTATTTCCACATTATCACCGGGCATTACCATTTCAACCCCTTCCGGAAGAGTGGCAACTCCCGTCACATCCGTTGTCCTGAAATAGAACTGCGGACGATAACCGTTGAAGAAGGGTGTATGTCTTCCGCCCTCCTCTTTCGTAAGGACATAGACCTGCGCCTTGAATTTGGTATGAGGGGTAATTGAACCGGGCTTTGCGACAACCTGTCCTCTTTCAACATCTTCCCGTTTTATGCCTCTCAAAAGGAGACCAACATCGTCACCGGCTCTCCCCTCATCGAGGGTCTTGCGGAACATCTCCACACCGGTACATACTGTTTTAGAGGTGGGCCTGATTCCCACTATTTCAACTTCCTCACCTGTCTTGACAACTCCCCTGTCAACCCGGCCGGTAACAACTGTTCCACGCCCGGAAATGGTAAATACATCGCCGACAGGCATAAGAAAGGGTCTATCAAGATCTCTAACAGGTTCCGGGATATAAGTATCAACGGCATCCAGCAGTTCCCAAATGCTTTTAGCATCTTCGGAATTCGGATCATCGCTCTCCAAGGCCTTCAAGGCCGATCCCCTTATAATCGGAATATCATCACCCGGGAAATTATAATCCGTCAGGAGTTCTCTCAACTCAAGCTCAACAAGGTCGAGAAGTTCCGGATCATCTACCAGATCAACCTTATTCATGTAAACAATAACATATGGTACCTGAACCTGCCTGGCCAGGAGTATGTGTTCTCTCGTCTGTGGCATAGGACCATCTGAGGCCGCCACTACCAGTATGGTGCCATCCATATGAGCGGCACCCGATATCATATTCTTTATGTAGTCAGCGTGTCCCGGACAATCGACATGGGCATAATGTCTCTTTTCGGTCTCATACTCAACATGCGCGATATTTATGGTAACACCCCTTTCCTTCTCCTCAGGGGCATTGTCAATTGAATCAAAGGGCATATATTCGGCAAAGCCCTTAGTGGCCAAGTGTTTTGTTATAGCCGCGGTCAATGTAGTTTTGCCGTGATCCACATGTCCAATGGTTCCGATATTCAGATGCGGTTTAGTCCTTTCAAATTTTTTCTTTGCCATAACCATTACCTCCTTTAATTAAAAATGGTTAATTGATTCCCCTGTTTTAATAACTTTCCTGTCTACTCCCTAATATATCTCGTTTCAACTCACCCGCAACATCAGAACTACACGGAATCCCGACCCGAAGATTGAATCCTAAAACCTGTAGTGAGCAAATGCCTTGTTCGCCTCAGCCATCTTGTGAGTGTCTTCTCTCTTCTTAACAGACGCTCCCCTGCCTGCGGCTGCGTCCATGAACTCGACTGCCAATTTCTCCATCATGCTTTTACCGGTACGTGAGTGGGCATTCCCTATCAACCATCTGATCGCAAGGGCTATCCTCCTGTCCGGCAATACCTCTGTAGGCACCTGATATGTGGCGCCACCTATCCGCTTTGATTTTACCTCAAGGACAGGCCTTACGTTATCCATAGCCTTCTCGAAAACCTCAAGGGGTGATCCCTTTACTTTATTTTCTATAATGTCAAAGGCACCGTATAGCATAGACTCGGCAACGCTTTTCTTTCCCTTTTTCAGCAGATTATTAATAAACCTAGCCACCAGAACACTGTCGTACTTCGGATCAGCCAGTATTTTTCTTTTTGTTACTTCTCTTCTCCTCGACATATAACTATTCCTGTCTACTTAGGTTTTTTGGAGCCGTATTTCGACCTGCCCTGTTTTCTGTCTTGAACTCCTACGGCATCAAGAGAACCCCTTACTACATGATATCTGACTCCGGGGAGATCTTTAACTCTGCCACCCCTTACAAGAACAACAGAATGCTCCTGAAGATTATGTCCTATGCCCGGTATATATGAGGTAACCTCGTAACCGCTGGTAAGGCGAACCCTGGCCACCTTTCTCAGGGCTGAATTCGGCTTCTTGGGTGTAGTGGTATACACCCTGACACAAACCCCTCTTCTCTGGGGGCAACTGGCAAGAGCCGGAGCCGAAGTTTTCTTCTTTAATTTTGATCTGCCCTTGCGTATTAATTGGTTTATCGTAGGCATTATCCCTCCACAAATCCTTCCCGCTACATCTTCAGAAACTGACGTACAGCAAAGTAGCGGTTTGTATCAATTCACAACTTGACTGTCAAGGTTTTTCTCAATATTTTCTTCATTTATTTGCTGATCTTCAGAAACCGGAATTTCGTCCTCAACGTCTATTCCCAGCTTCTTATACATGGGAAGTCCCGTGCCGGCAGGAATCAGCCTGCCCATAATCACATTTTCCTTAAGACCCCTCAGGTAATCCACCTTTCCGGACAGAGCAGCTTCTGTAAGCACACGGGTTGTTTCCTGGAAAGATGCCGCGGATATGAAGCTGTCGGTATGAAGCGATGCCTTTGTAATGCCAAGAAGCACAGGCACGCCTGTAGCCGGCTTCCCCTCCTCTTGGACTGCCTTCTCGTTCTCCTCTTCAAACCTGTTCTTATCCACCTGTTCATTCACGAGGAAAGAGGTGTCACCGGAATCTGTCACTCTTACCTTCTTGAGCATCTGCCGCACTATAATCTCTATGTGTTTGTCATTGATCTTGACTCCCTGCAATCTGTAAACTTCCTGCACCTCGTCGACCATATAACTCGCCAGTGCTTTCTCGCCCTTTATGCTGAGCATGTCATGAGGATTACTCAATCCATCCATCAGGGCCTGACCCGCTACGACTATGTCACCCTCCTGGACACTGATATGTTTCCCCTTGGCAATCAAATATTCCTTCGGGTCTCCCACGTCAGGCGTTATGATTATCTTTCTCTTTCCCTTGGCATCGTCACCGTAAGAAATTTCCCCGTCTATCTCGGCTATCACGGCATACTCCTTAGGTTTTCTGGCCTCAAAGAGCTCTGCAACACGCGGGAGACCCCCCGTAATATCCTTCGTTTTTGTGGTTTCTCTGGGGATCCTGGCGATAATATCGCCTGCCTTTATCTCATCACCTTCTGAAACACCAATGTTTGCTCCCACAGGCAGCAGGTGCCGCGCGATTTTATGCGTTCCAGGAACTCTGGCTGTTTTTCCATTCCTGTCTTTTATCGAAACCCTGGGGCGCAGATCGGCAGATCTGTATTCTACAATCACCTTCCTTGAAAGACCGGTAACCTCGTCAACCTGCTCCTGCATTGTTTTCCCTTCAACAATATCTCCAAATTTTATGGTCCCATCAATTTCGGAAAGTATTGGAATCGCATAGGGATCCCATTGGGCAACCAGGGTGCCCGCCTTTATATCATGTCCTTCAACAACCTTTAAATGGGCACCATAGGGAACAGGATATTTACCACGATTCCTTCCCTCTTCATCCAGAACATGAATCTCCCCATTCCTGCTCATAACAACGGTTTCATTATCCTTGCTCACCGCCACATTGAGATCAACAAACTTAAGCACTCCATCATGTCTCGCTTCCAGAGTGGAGTGTTCTTCAAACTTCGCCGTACCACCGATGTGGAATGTTCTCATGGTCAACTGCGTTCCAGGTTCACCTATGGATTGTGCCGCAATAATCCCAACAGCTTCACCTATATTTACCAGATGCCCGTGCGCCAGGTCTCTTCCGTAACACAGCGCGCAGATTCCATGTTTCGACTTGCAGGCCAGGGCGGATCTTATGAGCACTCTTTCCAGTCCTGCCTTGTCAATTCTGTCAGCAATAGTCTCATCAATTTCCTGATTGGCCTCTGCCAGAATTTCTCCGGTAAAGGGATCTTCTATATCTTCCAGGGCAACCCTTCCAAGAATGCGCTCACCCACCGTTTCGATCATTTCTCCACCCTCAACCAGGGCTGAAACGTAAATTCCATCAAGCGTTCCGCAATCCTTCTCCATAACAATAGAATCCTGTGCCACATCAACAAGTCTTCTCGTGAGATACCCGGAGTTTGCCGTTTTCAAAGCTGTATCGGCAAGGCCTTTCCTGGCACCATGAGTGGAGATAAAATACTGTAGAACAGAAAGACCCTCCCTGAAATTGGCGGTAATGGGTGTTTCTATAATCTCCCCTGACGGTTTTGCCATCAGGCCTCTCATGCCGGCAAGCTGCCTCGTCTGAGCCGCACTGCCACGTGCACCGGAATCGGCCATCATATAAATTGAATTGAAGCTCTCAATCTGCTTCTTCATCCCGTCGGGGGCATTTATTTCCTCGGTACCGATACCCCTCAGCATGTCATCGGCAACCTTCTCAGTAGCATGGGCCCAAATATCGATAACCTTATTGTAACGTTCACCATCGGTTATCAGGCCGTCCATATACTGTTTCTGTATTTCCAGGACATCTTGCTGCGCCCTGTCAACAATATCACCCTTGCTGTCGGGAATGGCAAGATCGCCTATAGCAATCGACAGACCGGAAATCGTGGCATATTTATAGCCAAGGTCCTTCAATCGGTCCGCCAGTATAACCGTCGTTTTTGCCCCGGAATGCCTGTAACTGTAGTCGATCAGATTGGCTATCTCCTTTTTGTTCATCACCTTATTAATAAGATCAAAGGAGATCCCGTCGGGAATAATCTCATAGAGTAGTATCCGGCCCACAGTCGTGTCAACCATCATACCGTTCATCCTAACCTTTATCGTGGCATGGAGATCAACAGCTTCCGCATCATACGCGCTTCTCACCTCACCGGGATCGGAAAAGATCATCCCTTCCCCTTTTGCATACTCCTCTGACCTGGTCATGTAATATATGCCAAGGACCATATCCTGACTGGGAACGATTATAGGCTTGCCATTGGCCGGAGAGAGTATGTTATTGGTAGACATCATGAGGCATCTTGCCTCCACCTGTGCCTCTATCGACAAAGGCACATGCACTGCCATCTGATCCCCATCAAAATCCGCATTGAATGCTGCGCAAACGAGGGGATGAAGCTGCAGAGCCTTCCCTTCAATGAGAACGGGTTCAAACGCCTGGATGCCGAGCCTGTGCAAAGTTGGAGCCCTGTTAAGCAACACGGGATACTCACGCACAACTTCATCCAGGGCATCCCATACTTCCGAGCTCTCCTTCTCGACCATTTTTTTCGCACTTTTTACAGTCGTCACATATCCCTTTTCCTCAAGCCTGTTATAGATAAAGGGCTTAAATAATTCCAGCGCCATCTTTTTGGGAAGCCCGCACTGATGTAACCTCAGGTCCGGTCCCACTGTAATCACAGACCTTCCGGAATAATCAACCCTCTTTCCGAGCAGATTCTGCCTGAATCTTCCCTGCTTCCCTTTGAGCATGTCCGACAGAGACTTTAAAGGTCTTTTGTTGGAACCTGTAACCGCGCGACCACGTCTGCCGTTATCAAACAGACAATCAACGGCTTCCTGGAGCATCCTTTTTTCATTCCTTATAATAATCTCCGGGGCATTCAGCTCCAACAGGCGTTTCAATCGATTGTTCCTGTTTATGACCCTCCTGTACAAATCATTCAGGTCGGATGTGGCAAAACGGCCGCCATCCAGCGGAACCAGTGGTCTCAGGTCAGGTGGAATTACGGGAATCACTGTGAGGGTCATCCATTCAGGCCTGTTTCCCGATCTCTTCAATGCCTCGACAACCTTCAACCTTTTTGTGAGTTTTGTCTTTTTGGTGACTGAGGTGGCTTCCTTGAGCTCGGTCCGGAGCTCACCGTCCAGTTCTTCCAGATTGACCTCCTCCAGAAGTTTTCTGATAGCTTCCGCACCGATACCTGCCTCAAAAGCATCCTCGCCATATTCATCCAGCACTTCCAGATATTGATCTTCCGAAAGGAGTTCTTTCTTTTTCAGAGTGGTATCCTTCGGATCAAGAACTATCCACGACTCAAAATACAAAACCCGTTCCAATTCCTTCAGCGTAAGATCCAGGACATTTCCTATTCTACTGGGCAGGCTCTTGAGAAACCAGATATGCGCCACAGGTGCGGCCAGAACTATATGTCCCATCCTCTCCCTGCGAACTTTTGACTGGATGACTTCAACTCCGCATTTCTCGCACACCATACCGCGGTGCTTCATTCTCTTATAGCGACCGCAGAGACACTCGTAGTCCTTGACCGGCCCGAATATCTTTGCACAGAACAGTCCGTCTCTTTCAGGCTTGAATGTCCTGTAATTTATAGTCTCAGGCTTTTTAACTTCTCCCCGAGACCACGAGATTATATCTTCCGGCGAGGCCAGCGATATTTTGATGGCATTAAATCTTACAGGATCCTTAGGCTTCTCGAAAAAACCATAGATATCTTCCACTGGATAAAACTCCCTTTGTTTTAAAAATGTTCTACAATCAACTTTTACTCATCTTCTACTAATTCAACATCAATAGCCAGACCCTGTAATTCTTTGACAAGCACATTAAAGGACTCCGGCAATCCGGGCTCCAGGGTATGTTCGCCCTTTACTATAGCTTCGTACATTCTCGTTCTTCCCGCCACATCGTCCGACTTGACAGTAAGAAACTCCTGCAACGCATAGGCAGCTCCATAGGCTTCAATTGCCCATACCTCCATTTCACCCAGCCTCTGGCCACCAAATTGCGCCTTTCCTCCAAGCGGTTGCTGTGTAACCAGAGAATACGGCCCTATGGATCTCGCATGGATCTTATCATCGACAAGATGGTGGAGTTTCAACATATAGATCATTCCCACCGTTATATTCTTGTCAAAAGGTTCTCCCGTGCGACCGTCGTAGAGCCTCGTCTGCCCTGTTTCCGGCAGCCCCACAGATCTCAGCATATCCTTTATTTCATCTTCACTAGCCCCATCGAAAACCGGGGTGGCCAGAGACACTCCTCTTTTCAATCTGCGAACAAATCTCCTGACTTCATCGCCAGTAGCTCCATCCACAAAATCATCAAATTCAGGAGAGGAATATATTCCCTTCAGCTCTTTCTTTACCACATCCATGCCAACTCTTTCCGCAAGGTCCTGAATCTTATCGCCCAGGCTCTTCGCCGCCCACCCGAGGTGTGTCTCGAGAATCTGGCCTACATTCATACGCGAAGGCACACCAAGGGGATTTAAGACGATATCAACAGGGGTTCCATCTTCAAAGAAAGGCATATCAGCCTCCGGAAGTATTCTTGACAACACGCCCTTATTGCCATGTCTGCCCGCCATCTTGTCACCGACGGAGAGTTTCCTCTTTATGGCAATATACACCTTTACCAGTTTGATCACACCGGGTGGTAATTCATCGCCCGTTTTCATCCTTTCTATCTTCTCCGCAAAAAACGTTTCGACATCTTCTACCCTTTGCGCAAGACCCGCCGATATGGCCCTTATTTTCTCTTCAACCTTGTAATCATCCAACGTTATATCTTTCCAGAATCTGAACGGAATAAGCTCAAGTACGTCTTCGGTAATTGTTTCCGATTTCTTCAAAAAGGCCTTCCTCCCATTTGGATTAGCCAGTCTCGAAGCGGAAATTTTTCCTATGAGTAATTCGGAAATTTTTTTCTTTACACTATCGGTAATAATCCTGATTTCATCATCTCTGTCTTTGAAGAGATTGTTAATTTCTTCGTCTTCTATCGACTGAGATCTGCTGTCTTTCTCAGCACCCTTGCGGGTAAATATCTTGGCATCTATAACAATTCCTTCTACGCCGGGCGGAACTCTCAGAGATGTATCTCTGACATCGCCCGCTTTTTCTCCGAATATGGCACGGAGAAGTTTTTCCTCCGGTGATAACTGGGTTTCACCCTTGGGCGTAACCTTTCCCACAAGAATATCGCCCGCCTTTACCGAAACACCCATCCTGACAATACCGCTTTCATCCAGATTTCTCAGAGCATCTTCTCCCATGTTGGGGATATCTCTTGTAATCTCTTCCTTGCCCAGCTTTGTGTCTCTGGCTACTGTTTCAAATTCTTCTATATGCACGGATGTATAGATGTCATCCTTTACAACCCTTTCACTGATCAATATGGAATCTTCGTAATTGTATCCACCCCACGGCATGAAGGCCACCATAATATTCCTGCCCAGTGCCAGTTCACCGTTATCGGTAGCCGGACCATCAGCTATAATGTCTCCCTTTTTTACACTGCTGCCCTTGTCTACAATAGGTTTATGGTTAGAGCAGGTATTCTGGTTCGAACGTTGATACTTTATGAGACTATATATATCAACGCCAATATCGGACTCATCTCCGTCTTTGACGTCGCGCTTGATAACAATTCTCGCTGCATCAACATCTTCCACGGTACCTGATTCCCTTGCCACAATGACAGCACCTGAATCCCTGGCGACAACTGCCCCCATACCGGTCCCCACAAGGGGGGCCTCCGGTTTCAACAGCGGGACGGCCTGACGTTGCATATTAGAGCCCATCAGTGCCCGGTTGGCATCATCATGTTCCAGAAACGGGATAAGCCCGGTAGCAACCGAAACAAGCTGACTGGGAGACACATCCATCAGGTTTATCTCCTGCGGATTTACGGTTACGTAGTTTCCGCTCTTTCTCGCAGTGATGAGATCTTCAATAAACCTGCTCTCTGAATCAACAGGCACGTTCGCTTGAGTTATAATGTAATCTTCTTCCTCTGTCGCGGTAAGATACCGGATTTCGTCAAAAACCCTTCCATCTCTCACAACTCTGTAAGGCGTCTCTATAAAACCGAAGTCGTTTACCCGGGCATAGGCACTGAGAGATACAATCAGCCCGATATTGGGGCCTTCCGGCGTTTCAACAGGACACACACGCCCGTAGTGGGTGTTGTGCACATCTCTTACCTCAAAACCCGCCCTCTCGCGGGTAAGGCCTCCAGGACCAAGAGCCGATAACCTTCTCTTGTGCGTAATCTCAGAAAGAGGATTGGTCTGATCCATAAACTGAGAAAGCTGGCTGCTCCCGAAAAACTCATTAACTACGGCGGTAACAGGCTTGGCATTTATAAGATCGTGCGGCATCATGGTTTCTATGTCAAGGAGGCTCATCTTTTCCTTGATGGCGCGCTCCATCCTCACCAGCCCAATCCTGTACTGATTTTCTATAAGCTCTCCAACAGATCTTATCCTTCTGTTTCCAAGGTGATCTATATCATCAACGCTGTATTCACCCACACCATTCTTCAGATTGATGAGATATTTCACAGCCTTCATGGCATCCTCCCTGCGGAGGACCGTCACATCTGAAGGTACATCCATACGAAGTTTATAATTCATCTTCACACGCCCGACATCAGACAGGTCATAGCTGTTGTGATCGAAAAAGAGACTGTTGAAAAATTTGCGGGCAGTTTCAAGTGAAGGGGGATTGCTTGGCCTTAATCTTCTGTATATGTCTACGATGGCCTCTTCTTCTGTCTCAATTTTATCCATGAGCAGGGTGTTCCTGATAGAGGAATTCAGCCCTTCCTCATCAAGTTGAATGAATCTGACTTCAGTAATGTTCCTTTCGCGCAACGACTCCACACCATCTTCGTTCAATTCATCATTGCACTTCAGAAGGACTTCGCCGGTCTCGGGATCCACCACGTCTGAAGCAAGAACTTTACCCACAAGGTAATTCTCGCTTAGATCCATCATCTCCATCCCGGCATCCGCCATTTTTTTCAGGAAAGCCTTTGAAATCTTCCTTCCCTTCTTCAGGATTACCTCACCGGTCTGACTGTCCTTAATATCTTCAGGTATCCTTTCGCCGATAAGACTGTCATCTACCACCAGAGACACGCGACGGTCGCTATTCAGAATGACTTCTTCAATATCGTAGAAGTACTCTATCAATTCCTCAACAGAATATCCCATGGCTTTAAGAAGCACCGTGACCGGCATCTTCCTTCTCCTGTCCACTCTTGCGTAGAGGAGATCTTTCGGATCAAACTCAAGATCGAGCCAGGAACCCCTTATGGGGATAACCCTCGCTGAATATATAAGTTTCCCACTCGCATGGGTTTTTCCCTTGTCGTGATCAAAAAATATGCCCGGCGACCGATGCAGCTGACTTACGATAACCCTTTCGGTACCATTGACATTAAAAGTGCCTTTATCGGTCATCAACGGAATTTCACCGAAGTATATTTCCTGCTCCTTTATATCTCTTATGAACTTTTGTTCGCTGCCCCGACCATTGTCGAACACAATAAGCCTGACCACCACTTTCAGAGGGGCATTATAGGTCATGCCCTTTTGCGTGCATTCCCTGACGTCATATCTGGGATCTCCTATCTTATAGCTGACAAACTCCAGAGAGCATTTCCCGCCAAAATCCATGATGGGAAAGACACTCTTAAATGCTCCCTGGAGACCGAAGCTCCCCCTGTCTTTAAGTTTCACATCGGCCTGGAGAAATTTTTCATAAGACTTTTTCTGAATTTCTATAAGATCAGGCATCTCAATTGTTTTCTTTATGCGGCCAAAACTTTTTCTATAAGTACCCATAGTAATCCTTATGATGATTTACCCTTCATAAAATAGAGAAGCCAGAATAGAAAAAAATCTCTTTAATTTCTTTCTGATCTCTGGCTTCTGGACCCATAATCTTGAATCCCTTTTTAACTTTTAGTAACTATTTAGGATTTTTATTTAATTTCTACACTTGCGCCTACTGCTTCCAGCTTGGCCTTTATCTCTTCAGCTTCGTCCTTTGATACGCCCTCTTTAACCGCTTTGGGGGCACCTTCAACCAGGTCCTTGGCTTCCTTAAGGCCCAGCCCCGTTACAGCCCTGGCGACTTTGATGACCTGGATCTTCTGATCGCCAAACCCCGTGAGTATGACATCAAAATCAGTTTTTTCCTCTGCCGGAGCTACTGCGGCCGGTCCAGCTGCTACAGCGGCAGCCACCGGGGCCGCTGCGGAAACACCAAACTTTTCTTCCAGTTCCTTAACCATTTCCGACAGCTCAAGAACTGTCATATTTTCGATAAAACTTATAACTTCTTCTTTCGTGATTTTTTTTGCTGTTGCCATTTTTTGCTACTTCCTTTCCTGTATGTTTAATTTTCTTCTTTCTTCATTCGATGTGCCTCAAGTACATGCACAAGTCCTCTGGGAACCCCGTCCAAAACCGTGACAAACTGGGTCTGTACCCCAACCAGGACAGAGAGGAATTTTCCAAGAAGGATATCCCTGCTCGGTAACTCGGCCAAGGTGCTTATCTGCTCCCTGCTCAAAAGCCTGCCATCCAGCACGCCCGCTTTGATGTCAAGCCGGTCATTCTTTTTGGCAAATTCAACAAGTATTCTGGTCGGCTCAACCACATCTCCAAAGTTCATCATGAGAGCTCTGGGGCCCTTGAGATGATCATCCAGCAGTGAAAACTCGGTATCCTTCAGGGCGATACTCAAGAGGTTGTTTTTTACCACCTTAAACTCGCTGTCCGCCTTCCGCAACTCATTCCTCAGGTCGGTAATATCCTTGACCGTGATGCCGCTGTAGTCCGCAAGAATAGCCAGCTTCACATCCTTAAGCTTTTTATGAAGCTCGGTGACAACCTGTTCCTTAGCACTTCTATTCAATACATGGCCTCCTTTCAACACTTGAATTCCAAAACATCCTGCCGCCCGAAGACGATCAAGACTATCTGAAAGTCAGACCGCTATACAGGAAAAATACTACTTAAACTCCTCCATAGTCTCGGCAGGCCGACCCGGTGCTCGATTAAACATCCTGTACCTGCTGTCTCTGACTTCTTGTCTGTTTCTTTACCCAGCTTTTAAGGTATTCCTGATATCCAATGGATCTATTTTAACTCCTGGGCCCATGGTAGTGGAAAGAGAAATGGCTTTCAGATATGTCCCTTTACTGGATGCAGGCTTCAGCTTCATTATGGATTCTACCAATGCAAGGATATTTTCTATCAACTTATTTGCTCCGAATGAGACCTTCCCCACAGGACTGTGAACAATTCCCGCTTTTTCAACCCTGAACTCAACCTTACCCGCTTTAAGTTCTTCGACCGCGTTCTTTACGTCAAACGTTACAGTTCCAACCTTGGGATTGGGCATCAAACCACGCGGGCCCAGAATCTTACCCAGCTTTCCAACACTGCCCATCATATCCGGGGTAGCAACAACCCTGTCAAACTCCAGCCACCCGCCCTTAATCTTTTCAACGAGGTCGTCCGAACCGGCAAGGTCCGCTCCGGCGTCAAGAGCCTCTCTTTCTTTGTCCCCTTTTGCGAAAACCAGCACTCTCACAGACTTGCCGAGTCCATTAGGAAGCACCACACTCCCCCTTATCATCTGATCCGCGTGCTTGGGATTTACACCCAGTTTAATGGCAACATCAGCCGTCTCATCAAACTTTGTCCTTGCAGTTGATACCGCAAGCTCCACGGCTTCCTCCAACGAATAGCGCTGCCCGGACTCTACCTTTTCTCTTTTTTCCAAGTATCCCTTACCTCTGTTAGACATCTCTATAAAACCCCGAAGTAAATTTATTTGGCAATCTCAATACCCATGGACCTTGTAGTCCCTTCTACAATAGCCATAGCTCCATTAATATCTACGGCATTCAAATCCTCATACTTTATTTCAGCGATTTCCCTTAATTGCTTGGGGGTTACCGTCCCCACCTTTTCTCTTTTGGGATCTCCCGCGCCCTTTGCAATCTTTGCTGCCTGTTTTAACAAAACTGATGTTGGCGGCGTTTTGGTGATAAAGGTAAATGATTTATCGGCATACACGGTTATAACAACCGGTATTATCATGCCTTCCTGATTCTGCGTAAGGGCATTATAGGCCTTGCAGAATTCCATTATATTAACCCCGTGCTGGCCCAGGGCGGGACCGATTGGCGGCGACGGCGTGGCTTTGCCGGCCTGAATCTGAAGCTTGATACTTGCTATAACCTTCTTAGCCATTAGACTCCCCTTTACTGACTTCCATTTTCAAAAATTTTCTTGCTGCCTCTCTAATTTTGGACAACCTGTATAAAATCCAGTTCCACAGGTGTGGATCTGCCAAAGATACTCACGATAACTCTTAATTTACCCTTTTCCGGCTTGACTTCATCAACAACCCCATCAAAATTCGTAAAGGGACCATCCACAATTCTCACATGATCTCCAAGTCCAAACTCGAACTTTGGCTTGGGCTTCAATGTACCCTCATCTATCTTGGTTTTCAGTAACTGGACAGATTCATCAGATATAGGCGACGGTCTGTCCCTCATCCCTATAAAACCAGTAACCTTGGGCGTGTCCTTCACTATATGCCATGTGTCATCGTTCAATTCCATATTTACAAGTATGTAGCCGGGGAAAAATTTTCTCTTCGAAGTTTTTCTCTCCCCCTTTTTGAGTTCGACCACATCCTCCTCCGGTATCAGTATGTCGGCAAAATAATCCTGCATACCAGAGGTGGTCACCCTCTCCTCCAGAGAGCTCTTTACCCTGTTTTCAAAACCTGAGTATGTATGAACGACATACCAACTGAAAGCCATATCTTTAACCCAAAACCAACCTTATTATTTTGGTAAGACCGAGATCCACTACACCGAGAAACAGGGATACGATAATAACCACAACTATCACGACAGAAGTCGAGGCAAGCGCCTCCTTCGGGGTTGGCCATGTCACCTTCTTCAGCTCAACCTTCGCTTCCCTCAAGAAGCGTTTCATCTTGCTTATCATCAACTTGATCTTTTCCATTAGACAAACCCGACAAAAACATAATGGCAGGCCAGGAGGGATTCGAACCCCCAACACCCGGATTTGGAGTCCGGTGCTCTAGCCATTAGAGCTACTGGCCTGTCCCAAACGATATATTCCTATTTTGAGATTCCGGCAGTCCACAAAGAAACATTCCCGAATTCCCACGCCCCCCAATACCAACACTACCGAAAAACCCTATCACCCAGCATATCATAAACACAAACAGATCTTTTATTTCGTCTCTTTATGTATTGTATGACACCGGCAGAATTTGCAATATTTCTTCATCTCAAGACGATTTTTCGTAATTCGCTTGTTCTTCGTCGTAGTGTAATTTCTCTGTTTGCACTCACCACATGCAAGAATAACAATATCTCTCATCTCAATAAGCCTGCTTTCACCAAAATGGAGCCCACGACCAGGATTGAACTGGTGACCTCATCCTTACCAAGGATGTGCTCTACCGACTGAGCTACGTGGGCCAACAAAAACTCCTCTTCCACACCCTGATAAATCAAAAAAAATGGAGCGGGAAACGGGATTCGAACCCGCGACCCTCAGCTTGGAAGGCTGACGCTCTAGCCACTGAGCTACTCCCGCCACCTGTAAACTAAATTTCACAAAAATATGGTGGAGGGGGGAGGATTTGAACCTCCGTAGGCTTCGCCGGCAGATTTACAGTCTGCTCCCTTTGACCACTCGGGAACCCCTCCACACCAATCATCAGTACCTGGAGCTGGCGATGGGACTCGAACCCGCGACCTGCTGATTACAAATCAGCTGCTCTACCAATTGAGCTACGCCAGCAAGCTAACTTATACATATTACAAAGCTTTTCCCAACTCAAGCTAATCGCGTATTTATCTCCTTGAACGGAAAAGGCGAAGGTTAAATCCAAAAGATGAATTTGTCAAGAGTTTTTTATCAAAAATCGTGATTTGAGCGATAAAATCATCAATATTTAATCTTCACCAAAAACACTTGCGGAAAAAATAAATATTTTTGCGTCCTCATCCTTCCATGCATCCTGCGACAGGCCAGCCTTACCGCAGGTTTCCCTCAAAAATGTGGCCCTGTCCCAGCTATATTCCGTGGCAACCTGCGGCAGCAACAATCCAGAATGAAAACCCTTTACAATGTAGATTCCATGACGCCCTACTTCAATCTCACTGATATCCTCTACCTGCCTCAAGGGTGTCAGTACCGATATCTCTATATCCAGATCCTCGATCTCATCTTCCTTCACGGGATGAAACCGTGGATCTCTGAAAGCTGCCGCCTGCGCCATTTCTTCAACAGTTTTATACAGGGATTTTCTCCCCTCGATAAACCCTATACATCCTCTCAACCGGCCCTGTTTTTTGAGTGTAACAAAGGCACCCATTTTTTTTTCCAGGGTTTTTGACCCTGTTTCAAAACGAGGGACCTCTCCTCCGGCAAACCCGGCTTCGACACTCTTCCTCGCTATCCTAAGCAGCAGATCCTCGTCCTGTTTTGTCAGCATCCCCAGTGCCTTTCCGTCTTTTCATACTGTTTTCCGCATTTTCATAAAAGACAACGGCGGCGTATCCCACGACCCCGCTCCTATCTCCGGTGATATCACCGGAATTCATATACTCCAGCACCCTGACCCTGTCGGCCCCTGCTGCTCTGGCTGCCATTATCGTCACGATCACAGCCCCGGCGCCACACGCCTCGCACCTGCCGCTTTCAAGTCCCAGCAGCAATCCCCCTATATCCATCTTTTCAATATAGCCGAGCGCTGCCAGATCCATCCCGACTGCCTTATCGTAATCATGGTAATGAGAAAAATCTGAACTGGCGACAACCAGTATTCTTTTATCTCCAACTGCTCTTATAATCGCGTCGGTCAATCCCCTGCAGGTATCCATGTCTTGTGTCCCCATCAGTATGGGAACAAACGGAATATTCCCGAGAACCGTCTGCAGGAAGGGAATCTGTATCTCAATGGAATTTTCCGGTGAATGGTCATCCGGAACAAGTGATACCATGCCATTGCTGCAGGACGCTATCTCCCCGGCCAGAGATGTATCAACAGGCATAACACCCAACGGAGTCTCGTACCCCTCTCCATTATATATGGAAGCCCCTTTGAAATATGCCCTGTGACTTGGGCCTATTACAATCACTGCGTCAAACTTACTTCCCTGCACTGTCTTGTAAGCACAGGCGGCAACCTGTCCCGAATATACGTACCCGGCATGAGGAGCAACAAGTCCTGCCACCTTTCCATCAATCTTTCCCCCATGCATACCGGCGAGGTATCTTTCGATATCAGACCTCAGTTGCGCCGGATCTCCCGGATACCACGTACCTGCAATAACCGGTTCCCTTATATTGTCCACTTCTCCCCCTTTCCCCTTTGCAAAAATAGAAAAGTTAAGGAAAACAACAAGGATTATACAAGATATTGTTTTGACAGGTTTATTTATTATCCCTGACAATCATTTTCAAGCGCGAATATTTTATAAATGATTACCTCTGCTGTCAAGCCCAACTTGCGGCAACGGGAATAAAACACAAAAAATATTGACTAACGTTCTGTGTCCATATAAAATTCGCTCGGCCGGTTGGAAGAGAGCGGGTCCAAAAAAGTGATTGGAGGTTCATCATGTGTGTCAAGGTCGCTATAAACGGTTTTGGAAGGATAGGCAGATTTCTCGTAAGGGCCTGCCTCGAAAGAGACGGCATTGAGATTGTCGCCATCAACACGAGAGCGAACACACAAACCCTTCTGCATCTTCTGAAGTATGATTCCGTTCACGGTAAGATCAAAGCGGATGTTGCGGCAGATGGAGATTTTCTCATCGTTGGGGGCAAAAAGATAAAAGTGACAAACGTAACCGGCGACATGGCAGCCCTTCCATGGAAGGCACTGGATATTGATATAGTCATGGAAGCTACAGGGAAAATCCGGACAAAGGAAGAAGCGGGCGGGCACATCAGGGCCGGCGCGAAAAAAGTCATCCTTGCGGCACCCGGAAAGGGTATTGACGGCACATTTGTCATGGGCGTAAACGAAGAGACATACAATCCGGAAAAGCATGACGTCATATCCAACGCATCCTGCACGACCAACTGTCTCGCCCCTGTTGCCATGGTAATACAGGACAGCTTTTCCATTGTAAAAGGCCTCATGACAACCATTCATTCATACACGATGGACCAGAGACTCCTCGACGGATCACACAAGGACCTGAGACGAGGCAGGGCCGCCGCCATGTCCATAGTTCCGACATCCACGGGAGCGGCAAAGGCGGTAACCGAGGTAATTCCCTCCCTTCAAGGAAAACTCGACGGCCTGGCACTGAGGGTTCCGACACCGAATGTTTCCCTCGTAGACCTGACGGTAGAGGTGGAAAAAGCGGTGACTGCGGACGAGATAAACTCCGCCCTGAAATCCGCATCTGAGGGAGAACTCAAGGGAATTATGGCATTCTGCGAAGAAGAGCTGGTCTCCGTAGACTTTACCAGCGATTCCCATTCATCCATAGTTGACGCGCCCCTGACAAAGGTTATCGGCAAAAACCTTGTCAAGGTCTTTTCCTGGTATGATAATGAAAGCGGTTACGCATGCAGGATGAGAGACCTTGCCATCTATATCGGGAAGAAGTTATAGCCAAATCCGAAGGACAGGCAATATGATAAGACCCATTATAGCCGCAAACTGGAAGATGCACAAAACCATCCCCGAGGCGGTCTCATTCGCGAAACAGTTGAAAGAAGAATTTCCCGAACCCGGCAATGTGGACATAGTTATAGCGCCCCCTTTTACAGCATTGAGTTCTGTCATGGAAGTCCTGAAGGATTCCCCCATTCACATATCCGCTCAGAATATGCACTGGGGGGAAAAGGGCGCCTGCACAGGGGAAATTTCGGCCACCATGCTCGTTGACGCGGGTTGCGGATTCGTGATAATAGGCCATTCGGAACGGCGAACCTTGTTCGGTGAGACCGGCGGGATGCTGAATAAAAAAATACACGCGGCCCTGAAATCGGGACTGACACCTATATTCTGCATGGGAGAAACCCTGGAAGAACGAGAATCGGGGGCAACCTTCAGGATTATTCGAAAACAGATAAAAGAGGGATTGAATAATATAACTTCTGATGATATAAGGCGGGTTGCTCTCGCGTATGAACCCATCTGGGCAATTGGTACGGGGAAAACGGCAACTCCCCTCCAGGCACAGGAAGCACACAGATTTATCAGGGAAACGATAGCTACCGATCTTGAGTATGCGCATGCCTCGGAAACAGTAATCATTTACGGGGGCAGCGTTAATCCTGAGAACACGGGCAGTCTGATGGACCAGCCCGATATAAACGGAGCGCTTGTCGGAGGGGCAAGCCTGGATTTCGGGCCATTCGCGGACATCATAAAGATTTCAGAGAGATAAGGAGACCAACAAAAATTGCATGCAGCCATAGTGAGTTTTCACATCATAATATGTATAGCGATGATTTTAACCGTACTTTTACAAACCGGTAAGGGAGCGGACATGGGGGCGGCGTTCGGCGGCTCCAGCCAGACAGTCTTCGGAAGCAGCGGCCCGGGAACATTCCTCGGGAAGATGACCACTTTTATAGCAATATTCTTTATGCTGACATCCCTGTGGCTTGCCTACTCCTCGACGCATAAGACCAGCTCCATAATGGAAGGCGCCTCCGCGCCCGGAGTCGAGCAGACCATCCCGACAGACGAAGTAGACAACGCCGCAGCCGGTGGCGCGGCCCCTTTGCCGGCACCGGTTAAAGAAAAGGCCGATTGATTTTTTGTATTGACAAAACATAGGAAAAACAGGTTCCGACGGAACGCCGAAGTGGTGGAATATGGTAGACACGCTATCTTGAGGGGGTAGTGGCTTACGGCCGTCCGGGTTCAAGTCCCGGCTTCGGCACCATGAATATAAGGGGGTTGGCTTGGATAAAGCTAACCCCCTTTCTTTTTGATTAAGTGGCAGGTCAACTGTACCCGCTACCTGCGCCTTATCTTCTTCACCAGTTGTGATATATCTGCCAAACATCTCTCTTGGAGAGTGCTCTCTTACGCCCATAATCACTGATTCGTGGAATAGCAAAATGGCAGAGAATCGACTCTTTGCAATAGCATCAGCACCTCAAAAAACAAAAAAAACTTGTATTAAATCAATCTCCCTGTTAGAAATTTCGGAGGAATCTTTCAGAAAGGATTGTCATGGAAAATATATCTGATGCCACCAAGCAGTTTATTGATCTGAGGCGGCATATGTGGATGGCCGGCATTGAGGTAGACCTGCGCAGGCTCATCTGGCAGATAGCCGTAACGGGAAAATATATCTCCTCCAAGATTCAGGAATCCAACCGAAAGTTGGCTGGTTTTGAAAATATCTACGGAGAGGAACAACTTGCCCTGGACAGGAGTTCTGACGAAATCATCAAGCAGCAGCTCGCGTTTTCAGGCTTTGTCAGACAGTATGCCTCGGAAGAACAGGATTCCATAATCCAGGTGGGCAAAGGCGGAGAAAAATACATCGTAACCGCGGATCCTCTGGACGGCTCTTCTCTGGTGGACACAAACCTCGCAATTGGAACCATTATCGGTATCCACAGGGAATCCATCCTGACGGGGGGTGACAAAAGTCTCGTAGCCGCGATGTATGTAACCTATGGGCCATTGATCACGATGATCTATTCGGCAGGCAATGGATCTCATGAATTTGTCCTCAACAGAGAGGGTGAATATGTACTCTCCGAAGAAAACATAACCCTCGGGGAAAGGGGAAATATATACAGTATCGGAGGACTGAGAAAAGACTGGTCGCAGGAGCACCTCAACTACATAAGGCGCTTGGAAAAAGAAGGTTACAAGCTGCGCTACAGCGGTGGATTTGTCCCGGATATCAATCAAATCCTGATAAAGAGAGGGGGCGTCTTTACATACCCGGCGCTGAAGGGAACCCCCAACGGCAAGTTGCGCCTTATCTTTGAGTTGCAGCCTATGGCATTTCTTATGGAACAGGCCGGGGGAATGGCCACAGATGGAAGACAAAGCATCCTTTCAATAAAACCGGAAACTCTTGATCAAAGATGCCCGATATATATAGGAAGTAAATACGAAGTGGAAACGGCAAAGTTATTTTTAGAGGGCAATACAACAACAATATAACCACGACAGAGGACCTCACCATGATTTATCAGACCATTTACCAGTTGAAGCAGAATATTATCGATGTACTGACGATTGACAAAGGGGACATCGTTATATCGGACGAGAATCGTCTGCGGGATGTTCTTATCGATGACCTGATCTATTCCGCCATATTCAGCCCTGACGATGAAGTAAAATCATCCGCGCGATGGCTTATCCGGATGGCCGGGTCACAGCTGGGGTGCATGACTTCTTCGATCCAATCCCTGTATGACGCGATGGGGAACAATCAAGCCTCGGGGTTCACGGTACCAGCAATCAATCTCCGTGGAATCACGTATTACAGCGCCCAGGCGGTATTTCGCGCGGCCCTGAAAAACAAAGTGGGGGCATTTATCTTCGAAATCGCCCGCTCGGAGATTGGTTACACCGACCAGCGCCCCTCGGAATATGCCGCGGCGATAACTGCCGCCGCTATAAAGACCGGTTACAGCGGCCCCCTCTTTCTGCAGGGAGATCATTTCCAGATCAACGCAAAAAAATATTTTGACGATCCGAGTGCTGAAACTCAGGCGATCAAATCCCTCATAGGGGAAGCAATCGGGGCGGGATTCTATAACATCGACATAGATGCCTCTACCGTTGTGGATCTTGACAGATCCACCATCCGGGAGCAGCAGGCGGATAATTATTCGATAACCGCGGACATGACCTCCACGATACGACAGATGGAACCGAAAGGTGTTACCGTATCGGTAGGAGGAGAAATAGGAGAAATAGGAGACAAGAACACCACCGTCGAAGAATTCACCATATTTATGGACAATTATCTCAAAACCCTCCGGAGATATGGGCAAAACCTGAAGGGGATCAGCAAAATCAGCATCCAGACAGGAACAACCCACGGGGGTGTTCCGCTGCCGGACGGTTCAATAGCAACGGTCAAGATAGATTTTGAAACCTTGGAAAGAATCTCTAAGGTGGCAAAATCAGCATATGGCCTGTCAGGCGCCGTTCAACACGGGGCATCAACTCTCCCGAACGAGGCATTCGATAAGTTCCCAAAAACCAGAACATCGGAAATACATCTGGCAACAGGATTTCAGAACATCATATATGACAGCAAAAATTTCCCCGCGGATCTGAGGGACAGGATATACGCGTACATCAACACAGATCTGAGGAGTGAAAAAAAAGAGGAAGACACCGAAGAGCAGTTTATCTACAAAACAAGAAAAAAGGGGTTCGGCATTTTCAAAAAGGATATGTGGGATCTTCCATCCGACATACTGAAGTCAATCGGTGGGGAACTGGAAAACCAGTTTTTATTCCTGTTCGACAAGCTTAATCTGGCCGGTACCAGCGATGTCGTGGATAGATTTGTAACGCCCCTCGATGTACCCTTGGAAGTTCCGCTACCATTGAGAAGATGAGAAATGATGGTGAAAGAATTTGATGATCAAAGTTAATCAGTTTGAAGAAGTTACTTAGATCAGAATGAGCCGGGTGATAGATGGTGTGCCGATATACTGCGCCATTCAAATAATTCTTCCCCATTTGGCCGTCACAATTAACTGCTTTAACCCAAGTTTAACCCCATTTTTACGAAAAGCAACAAAAAAAGGGTATTTTTAGTGGTTACACACACGTAACCTGTTGATATTATTGGAGGCAGCTTTTAAGGAGCCGAG
>JAFDAI010000161.1 GCA_019313905.1 Deltaproteobacteria bacterium
TACTATAGGAAATACGGTTACTATTGGTACAGATTCTATTACTGCCACTAGCTCTCTGACTATTGCTGCTGGTTCTACTACCACTATCACCTCTGGCACTAACCAAAACATTGCCCTCACACCTGGGGGCACTGGTTTAGTTACTATTGGAGGCGATGGTCTTGTTCTTGCCACTAAAGATACCAAACCAGGTTCTGGTACTGTAGGCCAGATGGTCTATGATACTGCAGAAGACAAAATGTATATCTGGGACAATGCCCAGTGGAACGAAATAGCTGGTTCAGGTGGGGGAGGCGCTACTACTCTTGATATGACCAACAACTCAGGACAAACAGTATCTCAAAAAAAAGTAATTGGGGTTATGACTGATTCCGAAACCTGTACAAATGGATCTTCTTGTGAGATAACCGTGGCTGGTGATGTAATTGTTAATAATGCAGACGCTGTCTCCAGAGGCGACTACTTATATACTTCAGCCACCCAGGGGAAAGTCACTTCCTCTGCCAAACAGCACGACGGCTTATTCGCTATAGCCAAAACAGCAGCTAGCTCTTCGGCAACAACAACTGCCATTATTGTTACCCAACCGTCTGTTTTGGGAGAAACCATTTTAGATAGAGCAATCATTACCAATATTATGGTTAACTCTTTCCGCCAGCAGGAACAAGGCACTTCAACCTGGGCAAGGTTTGAAGACGGATGGGCAGATGAGTTTGAAGATTCCACTCATATTGATGCCAGCTTATCTACTGATTATACATATGATACAACGGATGATTATCTTTACTTTGGTCTTATACTGCTGCCGGCTCTACAATTACCTTAAACGCAGCAATGTCTTCCAAGGTAAAAACTGGATGCCAAGCAAAATTAGATGATACATTTTATGATATTTTTAGCGTAGCCAGTACTACTGAGTTTACGGTTGATGGTTCTCCTTCTGCTTCTGGTAGTGTTGATAATGTCTACTGCACTGACTTTAATTCTGGCCAGGTGGAGTTGAATGAAGCAACTCCTGTTGCAGCAACAGGGGGAACAATAACTTATTCTGATTCCAGTGGTGAAAATCCACGGGAATCACCATCATATCCTAATGGATATACAATTCATACTTTTACAGCTTCATCAACATTTACAGTTACTTCTGGTGGTAGTGTTGAATATTTGGTTGTTGCTGGTGGTGGTGGTGGTGGTGGTGGCTATGGTGGTGGTGGAGGAGCAGGTGGCTTTAGAACAGGAACTGGTTTTGTAGTTACAGCGCAAGATTACTCTATAGCTGTAGGCGTTGGGGGTGTAGGTACTTACGGTGTTCCTACTAATGGTTCTGACTCTGTATTTAGTACTATCACATCTATAGGTGGTGGATCTGGCGGCAGTAGAGGTGGAACTTCTGCTTGTAATGGAGGTTCTGGTGGTGGAGCTAATGGGGCTAGTACTCCTGGAGATGGTACAGTGGGGCAAGGTAATAATGGTGCTACAGGATATAGTGAAGCCGGCAAAGCCGCGGGAGGAGGTGGTGGAGGAGCAGATGAAGTTGGTGAAATTGCTCCAGGAGCACTTCATGGAGGTGACGGTGGTGACGGGAAGTCTTCTTCCATATCAGGTTCATCTGTTACTTATGCTGGTGGTGGTGGTGGTGGGCTAGAATCTGCCGGAACGATTGGTGTTGGTGGTCTTGGAGGAGGAGGAGATGGATCTAGTGGGGTTGGTGAATCAGGTACAGCAAATACCGGTGGTGGGGGAGGTGGAGGTGGAAATTTAACTTCATCTGGGGGAAGTGGTGGTTCAGGTATCGTCATAATTCGTTATTTAACATATGATGCGGATGCCTATTCTACTGATCAATACTACATCGTAAACACCACTGACACCAACCAATTAAATACCACTAACTGGACAGATATTGATTCTGGAACAATCACAGAAACTCTTAATTCCCAAACAGCTCACTATTCTGTAAGTTTTGACGACAGAACAACCTGGAAAGTATTTGGTTCTGGTGAATCAACTTGGAGAAGCATAGCTAAAGATGATTCAGGAACATGGAAATACAATTCTAATGCTACTTATGGTTCAGAAACATGGACTTCTGCTTCAACCAACTCTCAAGA
>JAFDAI010000009.1 GCA_019313905.1 Deltaproteobacteria bacterium
GTCGGGTAGAAGATACCGACCTGCAAGCCGGTATGAAGATACCATGAGTTATTTGATCAAGCAATAATGATTGAAGAGACTGAATCTGCCGCGTAGCGGCTTACTTGAACCAATAAATCCAGCGGACGCAAAAAGCCGGGTAAAATTCCGGGACAGATAGAGAAACTAACAAAAGGGAGGTTGCTGCATGGCTACGGAAATCACCGCTCAGGAGCTTAACACTGAGCTATTCACTAATGAGAAGGTCGGAGAAATCAGGGAAACAGTTGGGGACGGAATGGCGATCAACGCCCTGTCGGGAGGCGTCGATTCATCTGTGGTCACGATGCTCGGGCATAAAGCCCTGGGAGAACGTCTCAGGACCGTCTTTGTGGAAAACGGCCTCATGCGCGCGGGAGAAGCTGAACAGGTTGTGGATTTTTTCCAGAAACTCGGCATTACGGTCGAGGTAGTCGATGCACGCAAAGAGTTCTTCGCCGCGCTGGCCGGAATCACAGATCCGGAAGAGAAGCGCGAGGCGATTACCCAGTCCTTTTATCGAAACGTATTCGGACGCATTGTCAGGGAAAGCGGAGCGAAATACCTCCTCCAGGGGACTATTCTAACCGATATCGACGAGACTGTTGCGGGGATAAAACGGCAGCACAATGTCTTCGAGCAGCTCGGGATTGACCCGCAGGAGGCTTTCGGCTACCGCATCCTCGAACCGCTCATCCAGCTTCGCAAGGACGGCGTTAGAAAGATTGGCGAGGCCCTCGGGCTTCCGGCTGAATTGTTCAAGCGCATCCCCTTCCCCGGGCCGGCCCTCGCGGCACGCGTGATAGGAGCGGTAACCCCGGAACGCATCGAGACAGTCAGAAAAGCGAATTCGGTTGTCGAGCGGCTGCTCAAAGACACCGGCGCCTTTCAGTACATGGCAATCCTTCATGAAGACCGCGTAACCGGCATGCGCGACGGAAAGCGTGACTTCGGTCAACAGATTGAGGTGCGCTGCTGGGACAGCATCGACGCGCGGATCGCAACACCAACGCGGCTTTCATTTGAAATCCTTGAGAAGCTCGCCGGTGAGATTATACGAGAGGTTCCAAGTGTTGTCAGCGTCACATACAATATAGCGTCAAAGCCCCCCTCAACGATCGAGGCGATCTAACGGCAGTTGAGTATTCGAAAATCCGGGGCGAGGGAATTCCCTCCGGAATACCCTCAATACTTTGGGGGAATCTGTTGGAGGTGTGCTCATGGTAAAAATTCGCTGGACCGGCGCCGCGGGAGTTGAGTTTACTGAAGGCGGGAAAACCGTATTGATAGATCCCTATCATTCGAGACCCGGAAAGTTCAAGATCTTTTTTGGCCGCCCAGAGCCGAATTCAGACCTGATAGGCAGCTATCTCGAGAAACTGCCGGGCAGATTATCGGCGATAATAGCGGGGCATACACACTTCGACCATGTCCTTGATATTCCTGAATTCGCAAAGCGCCTTGAATGCCCGCTGATCGGGAGTAACAGTCTTGAGACACTCATGGCCCTGCATGGAAAACCCGGCATTGTTACCGTGTGCAAGGGGGGTGAGCGAGTTGAGCTGCCGGAAGGCGCAGCAGTTACCATGATACGGTCAAGACATGGACTGGTTCTTTTCGGGCGAGTGCCCTATCCGGGTGAGATCAACCCTGAAAACCGCCTGCCGATGAGAGCCAGTGACTACAGGCTCGGTGACGTCTATATGCCGAAGCTGGAGATGGGAGGAACTGTCTTCATGCACGCCGGAAGCGCAAATTTTATAGAGTCGGAAATCGAGGGGCATCATTGCGATGTTCTATTCATGTGCGTTCCGGGGTGGAAGAAGATTCCGGAATATTGCACCCGCCTTCCGGCGATATTGCAGCCAAAGGTCATCGTCCCCTTTCACTATGATGATTTCTCCTCTCCCATGTCAGAAGACGGCAAGGCAAGAGCCCTGCCCTTTCAGGATATGCCGGGGTTTCTCAAGAGGGTATCCGAAAGTGCACCCAGGGCTGAAATACGAATGATTCATCCCTTTGAGTCCATGACCGTGTGACCACTCTTGCGAAGGAACGGCTCAACAGATTAAACGCGAACTGGTAAATCGCCAAGGCTATTTACCAGCCGGTTAAGCTGGGCGTTTACCTCTGATTGAAAAATTGGGAGAGTCCAAAGTTGACAAATATATTACAAGGTCAGCAAAAGGTTTTAGGTTATTTTTTTGCCATCGGAGCAACCGCTCTCTGGTCGGGAAATTTTATTATTGCACGCGGTCTCGCAGAGAGCATCTCGCCGATAAACCTAGCTTTTTTTAGATGGGTTGTTGCGGTGGTTGTGTTTTTACCTTTTGCATTAAAACCGCTTATTGCCGAAAGGGAAATTCTCAAAAATAATCTTCCTTATCTTTTAATTACTTCATTGCTTGGAATTACAATATTCAATACCTTAATATATCTTGCCGGTCATACAACTACGGCAATCAATCTTTCTTTAATATCCATTACCTTCCCAATTTTTATCGTTATTTTTTCTCGCATTATTTTTGGTGAGCTTATCACCCTTAACAGGGGGATCGGAATTATATTGGTTATTTTGGGAGTTGTTACACTGATTTCCAAAGGAGATTTTTCTCGTATTTTAAGTATTTCTTTTGCAATAGGTGATGTCTGGATGCTCATGGCTGCAATAATATTTGCTATCTACAGCATTCTATTAAAACACAAGCCAAAACAGCTAAGTATCTGGGCATTCCAGTTAAGCACATTCATTTTGGGACTCATTTTTCTATTTCCGTTCTTTATTTGGGAATATGTAACACTTCCTTCCGTCGAATTTGATACAAAGACAATTCTTTCAATTTTTTACGTAGGCGTTTTTGCTTCTCTGTCGGCTTTCGTTCTATGGAATAAGGCAATCATGATGGTTGGCCCCTCAAAAGCAGGAATGATTTACTACACATTGCCCCTTTTCAGTGGACTTTTGGCATACTTCTTTTTACAAGAAAATATCACCACAATGCACATATACAGCGCCTTACTTATTGTATCAGGTATTCTTACTGCTAATTATGAATCCAAACTGGCAAAGCTTGTTGCCAAGAATTAACATGGAGAGAATACTGTGAATATTCGGAAAGTCACATCGTTGACTATGCTAATTTCGTTTGTGCTTTGCATTCTGACAAGCGTCGTGCTTTACATTGTACCATATGGCCGTGTCGTAGATTGGTCAAATTGGCAGCTATGGGGTTTAAGCAAGGCACAATGGAGCGAATTACATATTAATTTAGGTATTCTTCTTTTATTAGCCGGATTCCTGCATATCTATTATAATTGGAAACCAATAACTGTTTATTTAAAAAACAAATCAAAACAAATGAAGGTGTTTACTGTAAATTTTAATATTGCTTTGATACTTACCCTTATTGTTGGTCTCGGTACTTATTTTCAAATTCCACCAATGAGCACAATAATTAATATTAGCGAATCAATAAAGGATTCGGCTGGTATTAAGCACGGCGAACCACCTTATGGCCATGCCGAGCTTTCCTCCTTAAAAACGTTTACCAAAAAGGTTGATCTTGATCTAGCCAAAAGTATAGCGTTGCTACGGCAGGCCAATATCCAATTTGAAAATGAAACACAAACCATTAATGACATCGCAAAGGAAAACAACCTTACACCAAAACAGGTGCATGAGATTATTAAACCCGTAACTCAAAAAAATGACAACGGTGAACATGCAGTTTTTCCAGACTCACAACCCTCCGGTTTTGGCAGAAAGAAACTTGCCGAGGTTTGCACTGATTTCGGTTTGGATCTCGCAGATACAATGGATGCCTTGTCCAAAAAAGGGATAAAAGCTGAGCCAGCACAAAGCATTAAGGAAATTGCAGCAATAAACAATGTGGAACCAATGGCTATCTTTGATATAATCAGAGATGCAATCAACGGTTCTTAACCTATGTAAAACAATAAAGGGGAACAAAGGAGTGTCGAACAATCGCATGCACTCGGGCAGCAAGAAGCGCCTCTTGTTCCTCGCTTTGCTTTTTGCTGCCGCTGAGTATGGCGTTATGTTTTTTTTATAATTTAACCAGGGAGAGAAAATAATGTTTTTTGCAGATAAACCATACGTCTCAGAAATTTTCAAAATGACTGTCAGAGATAATGCTATCCCTGTAGTCGGTACAGATATAACAAAAGAGTTGGGCCTTTATAGCGGGACAAAAGTAATTAGTGAAAATAGAGCTGTTGAAATGGCTCAAGAGTCAGATAATCTTACAATTTATACTACATCTGAAAATTCAATTGGCTGGATATCGAATCATTTAGCCTTTAGTGATCTTCCTGAGAAAATAGAGTTATTTAAAGACAAGTTGAAATTTCGTGAACTGACAAAATCAATTTTTCCGAACTTCTACTTCAAAGAGGTCCGCATTGAAGATTTAAAAAAGATTCAATTTAGCGAATTGCCTGTACCATTTATCATCAAACCGGCTGTTGGCTTTATGAGCATGGGGGTTTATAAGGTTTCAAATTTCGAGGAGTGGACTGACGCAATTGATTCAATAATTGCAGAAATAGATCAAATTAAGGATTTATACCCCGCTGAGGTGTTAGACACCGATTCATTTATTATTGAACAATGTATTAATGGAGATGAATTTGCTGTTGATGCATATTATAATTCGATTGGTGAACCGGTTATTCTAAACATACTGAACCATACTTTTTCTTCAGATACCGATGTCAGTGACAGGGTTTACATCTCATCCAAAAAAATTATCGAAAGTAATCTTAAAGAATTTACAGAGTTTGCAGAAAAAATTGGCAATCTAGCCGGAGTAAAAAACTTTCCTGTACATATTGAGCTTAGAAGAGACAACAATGGTACTTTATTACCTATCGAAGTTAATCCGATGCGGTTTGGTGGCTGGTGTACTACCGCGGATATATCCTTCCTGGCCTATGGATTTAATCCATACTTATACTATTACACAGGGGAAAAGCCTGATTGGTCCGAAATTCTTAAGGGAAAAGAAGGAAAACTATTTTGTATTATCGTTTTGGATAATTCGACTGGTATATCTACAGATAAGATTACATCATTTAATTATGACAAATTACTTGCAAAATTTGAGAAGCCAATGGATCTAAGAAAAATTGATTTCCAAGAATATCCTGTCTTTGGTTTCCTGTTCACGGAAACCAGGGAAGAGAATTTTATTGAACTTAAAAACATACTGGATTCAGACCTGAATGAATTTATATCAACAAAATAAAATAGCATAACAATACAAAGGTTATAAAAATTGAACCGAAAGAAGAAAAGATGAAGATAGTCCTATGGGGTGCAACGGGGCTGACGGGCCGTGAGGTTCTCGGCCAGGCGCTGGAGGGTGGACACGAAGTTAAGGCAGTCGCTCGCAATCCAGAGCAGATCGAAGTAGAACACGCTAACTTGACTGTCGTTCGGGGCGATGCGCTCAACCCCAAATCGGTGCAGGAGGCCATCGCTGGAGGGGAGGTTGTCATCAGTACGTTAGGAAGCGGTGCCACTCTCATGCAGGCCCGCAAGCCGACGACCATCTACTCCGAGGGCTTTGCCAACATCGTTGCAGCCATGCGCAAACACGCCATCCGCCGCTTCATCGCACTCGTAGCGGTCGGGACGGTACCCGATCCAAACGAGCCGCTTATCCATAAGCGATTCATCAGGCCTATCCTTCGAGCTAACTACGACGACATAAGAAAGGCCGAAAACGTCCTGGCCGGTTGCGATGACCTGGACTGGATAGGCATTCGTCCTGTGCGGCCGATGAATACCCCTCGAACCGGCAAGTACCGCACTGCCGTCGACATTCTGCCCCCTGGTGGCGTCGAAATCAGCCGAGCGGACGTGGCGGAATTGATTCTGAAGCAGTTGTACACCGACGAGCATCTACGGAGCTATTTGACAATCGCCTACTGATTTCGAGACTTGGTGACCATTGCTGTTCTAGGCAAGACCCTTATTCATTACAGAAATAGATTAGGAGCACAAAACCACAAGGGAAGGAAGTGTCTGCATTCTTTAAGACATATTGAATCTTTATTGACGCTGAATGATTTCCCCTCCCGATCTCTTCTGAGCCCCCTGTATTCCTGAGAGATTACTCCCCCAGTTCCTCTTTCAGTTCCCGTTTGAGAATCTTGCCGGACGGGTTCTTTGGGAGCTTGTCGGTTATCACGATCTTTTTGGGGCATTTGAATCCTGCCAGGCGCTCTTTGCTGTAGGTGATCAGCTCCTTCTCGGTGATCGATGCATCCTTTCTCGGTACGACCACGGCAGCCACCACCTCGATCCATTTAGGATCGGGCAATCCGATGACTGCCACCTCCTCGACAGCGGGATGCTGGTATAAAACCTCTTCAACCTCCCTGGATGCCACGTTTTCTCCGCCGGTTTTGATCATGTCCTTTTTGCGGTCCACAACGTAAAGATACCCGTCTTCATCAAATTTACCGAGATCACCACTGTGAAACCAGCCAAAGGCAAAGGCCTCTTTGGTCTTTTCCTCATCGTTGAGATAACCGGTCATAACGTGGCCGGAGCGGTGTACGATCTCGCCTACCGTGCCAACAGGGACAAAATTTCCTTCATCAGCCATCAGCCGGGTTTCGACATTCAGGACCGGCTTTCCTGCAGATCCCGGTTTCAGGAGCTGATCGTGAGGTTTCAGGATGGTTGCGACCGGCCCCATCTCCGTCTGTCCGTAGTAGTTCCAGAGTTTAAGATCATGGAAGATTACGGAGAGTTGCTTGATGATCTCTACCGGCATTATACTTGCGCCGTATGCGGCCTTCTTAAGACTGCCGTGATTGTGATTTTTGAATTCCGGGTGATTCAGGATCCCGATCCAGACCGTCGGCGGGGCAAACATGTGGGTAATCTGGAATTTCTCGATGGATGTGATCATCTCCAGGGGGTCTGCCTTGTGCATGATAACATTGGTTGCACCGATGTACAGGTACGGCATGAGAAAGCAATGAAGCTGTGCGCAGTGGAAAAGAGGCAGGGCATGCAGGCTTACATCATCTGTCTCGTATTGGCCGTCAAAGATACAGCTGAGGTACTGCGACATGAGTGCCCGGTGAGAGAGCATGGCGCCTTTGGGCTTCGATTCTGTTCCGCTGGTATAGGGGATTTGGGCGATATCCTCCGCGCTGACTTCCACCTGCGGTTCATCATAGGGCATGGTTTTCATTTCCGCTATCAGGTTGAAATATCCGTCAGGTTCGATGGAATCCCCAAGGGGGATAAACCCCCACTTTTCCACTGTGGTGAACTCTGCCTGAGACTGTGCGATGATCGGATAAAGTGCATCCTCGACAATGAAGATCTTAGACCCTGAATGGTTTGCGATGTATGCAATCTCTTCGGCGTTCAGCATGTAGTTGATCGGGACCTGGATAGCGCCGATCTTGGCAAGCCCGAGCATGCTGATAGGATAGTAATGAGAGTTGTATGCATAGATCGCTACGCGATCTCCCTTTTTTATGCCGTATTTCATCATGAGAAGGGCGAAGCGACGTGCCTCGCGCTCGAGATCATAAAATGAAAGCTTCACGTCGCGAAAGATAATGGCGGTTTTGTCGCCGTATTTAGTTGCTGCTCTCCTAGCCATATCACCGATCGTGTCACGGTTGATAATATTTCCCATAATCCAGTCCCTTTTCTTAAGGGCTCAAGCAGCCCTTTCATTTTTTTCGATGGCGAAGTATAATTGATGTTAATCCATGTGTCAATTTGTATGGTTGGCCTATATGCCCAACTTCATTCATGCTCCACGATGATGCCGGGGCCGGGTTGTTCTCCGAGGACGTTCCCTGTATTCATGGGCAAAGACAAGATTCCCGGCACTGAAATAATCAGGAACAAGGGAAAGGATGCGCGAGCATATCCCGCCTATGCCTATGCCTAACGCTGTAAGGATGGTAAATTTTAGTTGGAGAAACAAATTATGATGAAGTTAATAAAAAAACCTTTAATAACTATATCGATTCTGACTGCAATCATCTTTGTTGTAACAGCTGCTGGTGGATGTGCGAAGAGCTATAAAAAGCCTCCAGCTTTTAGCCAGGAGCAGTATTTAATTCTTATGGACAAAGCCCTCGATGCGATTATTGAAAAGTGCCGCAAACAACCGCAACATCGGCTTATCTTCAGTGCTAACTTGTTCTTTGCCCACGAAGTTTGCATCAAAAATATGCCATTGGAAACTCTCAAAAAATATGTTGACGCATTAAAAGAAGCCGGTGTTCACCGCATTGACATCAACATGGGGCTTTTCCCATGGCTGGATAATCACCAGGAAACTATCCAAAAATACGATGCTCTTATACGTCATATTCGTCAAGCCAGGCTACAACTCGCCATCAATCCTCAGTATTCGGTGATGTATCATAAGTTTAAAGAGTTTGATGATTGGAAAACTGCGGCACTTAAAGTTTATCCTGAAATTGTCCGACGCTATCAGCCAGATATTTTTGTGGTGGTGCATGAACCCACTGTGATGAATGGACGGATGGACATTAATGTGAGCCCAAAAAAGTGGCGTGACTTCATACGGCAGGCAGCTATGGCCGTTAAAGAGGTGTCACCGGGAAGCCGATGCGGGGCAGGAATAGTAGTGGCTCTGCAGTCCGAGTGGAAATATTTTGATGAGTTCTTAACACTTGAGGAACTCGACATCATCACTTTTGACATCTATGCAATTAAAGGTCTTGATGCAGCAAATAAGATGATTGCTCAAGCGAAGAAACAGGGCAAGGGTGTTTATATTGAGGAGACATGGCGACCGGCGTATCATGTGCCACGGGCAGGCAAAACTGAGACGTTGGATGCCATAAGTGCCAAGGGAATTGGCAATGAAGTATTTCAAGCACTCGATGCCAAGTGGCTTGAGACGATGGCGTTTTACGCAGGTACGTGGGGTCTTGAGGCGGTAACGCCTTTCTGGACGCAAACTTTTTTTAAGTATGTTGAGGAAGGCGGCAATGCGCTGGGTCCAAATTATAACCAGCAGGTCATAGAGGCAATCAACAAAGGGGAGCGTACTAAGACATTTGAGGCTTTTAAAACAATAATTCAGCAGAAAGGGAAGATTATTGAGTGACACTCTGCCTAAATATTTAACAAATAGAATCTAAAAAGGATTTGAATGTACACGTTCCTTGATTATTTCTTCAACGTATTCCATGACAGCTTGGTTCTATTTAGTCTAACCGGTTGGGCGTGGAAAAGGACACGACGCATACATTTGATAACTACTGGCCTGACTATCTTGTCTTGGTTCGGTTTAGGAGTATTTTGCGGTTGGGGCTACTGCCCTTCTACGGACTGGCATTGGGGGGTCAAGCGTGAACTCGGAGAGACTAACCTGCCGAATTCATACGTCAAGTACTATGTAGATAAACTAACAGGATTTACATGGGACCCTTTGGTAGTGGACACGGCAGTCTTGATTCTGGGTCTCTTGGCATTTGCTCTGTCATGTTGGCTCAACTTGCGGCACTATAATTCTCGTCGGGATGCACGGCACTATGATTCATCGTTGAGGTGACATCGCAAGATTTCGTATAACCGGGTGCTGTCCCTGACGGGAAAAACTATGCGGTTTTCCTTAAAAGCAGTTGCGGGTATGAAAGTTCGGTGGCCAACAGGTTAGCTCCACGTTTTATGTGAGGAGGCTAAAATATGGCATTTTTTGAAGATGTGATTCTTACAGATTCAATAGAAATCAGGACGACGCCTGACAAGGTGTTTGGATTCCTTGCTCGTCTCGTTGATGACGAGAGCTATCGCGCCTGGCATCCTGCTGACCATGTAGCCCTTCGTTGGATAAAGGGACAACCCTGGGAAGAAGGATCTGTTGTATACGCTCAGGAATACATTCACGGTAAACTGCACAAACTGAAATTCGTTGTCACAAAGGTAGTTCCAAACAGACTAATCGAATATGTCCCCACATCCTGGCTTCTGAGGAAATACTTTCCAATGAATACTTTCATGGTGGCGCCAAACGAACAAGGGTGTGTCTTCACCGCTACAAGCACGTTTCGGGTGGGTTGGCTCGTTAAGACCTTTGCCAAAAACAAACTTGAGAGGGGTATCTCATCCGTCAAGAAGCACATGAAGGAAGAGGGAGAAAACTTGAAAAGGATACTGGAGGCGGAAGAAAGCTCACATATCAACAGCATGGACAGCGACAAGCAATAGGCACGCGAAGGAGATCGGGGAAAAGGGTTAAATCTTGTAATAGATTTTTCAAAATGGATCTAATAATTAGCCGCAGCGGATTGTAAACCGCGCCGAAATCAGCGCGTGCTCTAACCGCTTCGCTATCTGTTTAGAAGCCGGTGAAGTTCGGTTTTATTCTTCGTTTAAATTCTTTGTTCAGTTATTCAATAATGTTTGTCGTTCATGGTGAAATCCTTTAATCTTTTTTGTTTTGTTGTTATGTTACTGGTGCTGTTACAGGGGTTTTATTCGTCATTACTTAAAAACCCGGGCTGCCCATACGCGGGGTTTGGGTACGAGTAAAAGCCTTGTTTTGTCTTTACCCCCAGATATCCCTTTTTGACATATTGTTCTACAAATCTTGCGTTGAACTGACCCTTCTTATCATTGAGCGCTTTGGCCCAGTAATCGGTTATGGTCCATACCGTTTTAAGACCGACCTGGTCCATGATGCCAAATGGACCCATAGGCGTGTGCATAACTCCCATCCATGAGCGGTCTATATCCTCGATCGATGCCACATCCTTTGAAGCAAGGGTAAGCGCTGACATGAAAAGAGTAGAGAGCATGGAGTTAAACACGTAGCCACTATTTTCCTTGTGGAGCATGATGGGAAGCTGCCCTATATTTTTTGCAAAATCATGAATTGAATTAATGGTCTCCTGAGAAGTTTCTGGATGCGGCATGATGTCCACTACATTTGAGATTCTCACATCGTGGAAATGAAATGCCGCAAATTTTTCCGGACGACCGGTTGCCTCGGCAAACATGGAGGGAACAAGCGTGGATGTGTTGGTGGTAAAGATAGTGTGGGCAGGACAGAGTTTATCGAACTGGGCAAAAATTCTGCCCTTGAGGCCCGGATCCTCAGGGACGGATTCGCTCACAAAATCCACATCCCTGGCCGCATCAGCCGGGTTGCTTGAAAGGGTTACCCGGGTCATTATATCGTCCGCATCCTTTTGTGTGATGCGTCCGGATGACGCGAATTGCGAACCAAGCTTCTGTATCCGTTTCAACCCCCTATTGAGCATTGTCTCATCAATATCGTATATAACTACTTCATAGCCGTGCATGGCACAGGTGAATCCGATCTGCTGCCCCATAGTACCTGCGCCAATGATAAGTATACGTCGAATGTTCTCAATTTTCATATTAAATCTCCTGTTTGTCCGGACATTTGCGCTTCCTTTTTTAGCCCAAGATGTCTACGGCTTCCTCAACATGCCCGCCTTTAATGGCTCGATACCCGCGAGAGATTTGACCAGACTCTTTCTTAATTTAATATCATATTGCGAGGTTATAGCAATTTGCTCCATGATAGGGGATCCTCCACCATGATAGTTGCCATAGTTTATTACCCCGGAAGTGCCTGAACAGGTAAAATCACTAAAGGTCATCCAGAATTTTATCTGGTCTTCTACCGGCACATTTGGATTGCGGTTTAGATATTTATCGAGCAGAGGCTTCAGCTCTGGATCAACCAGGTCTTTTTCATAGGGAAAGGTTGAAGGAAAACCGCCGGCAATATTGCACAGGATTTCCTGCTCATGAAAAACCGCCTCACCAGTCAAACACCGGCCAACATTACAATAAATCGAATTTGGGATAAAGCTTCCAGGTCCATAAGGAACATTTCCCATGCCGGGAATATATACCTCGGGTTTGCCAAGATCAGACCCGGTATAACCGGCTGCATACCCCAATTCCGACACCATAATTATCTCCTTCAACATCTCTTTGACATGAGCGGCTTTGGGGATCCCGTTGTACTCTGCAGCCAAAGCAGCAAGCCCAACAAGCGTGTCGCCAATGCCCGGCTTGCACCCTGAGTAACTGTGGCGATGGAAAAGTGCGAAGAGCAGAGCACAGATACCCCCATGCTCATTCTCACCACACAGAAAAACCCGATCCCATGGAACAAACACGTCATCAAAAATAAGGTATGAATCGGTATAACCGTAATCACCCCCTTTTGTTATATGCTCTCGCTTTCTGAAATTATGGATGGAGACCACCTGTTTGACCCCATCATAATCGGCCGGAACTGCAAATGACACAGCATAGTCTTTTTCATCAGGTCCTAAAGCCCGGGTGGGAACAACTATAATCTCGTCTGCAATGGATGCCTCCGAAATATGCACTTTGCAACCCCTGACCACAATACCGTCACTTCTTTTCTCCACCACATGCAGGTACATATCAGGATCAGTCTGCTGGGCCGGTCGTTTTAACCTTTCACCTTTCATATCTGTCTGGGCACAGCATCCAACCAGATCATTTTTCTGAAAATACTCCAGCCACTTAAGAAAGTTTTTATGGTACTCTGTATTGTTGTTATTGGACTTGTCCGCCTCAAAAGATACGGCATTGACCGCGTTAATGGCATCTATACCCATACTGTTTTTTATGCAGATCATCTACACTTTGATGTATATGAGAGAAACGGCTGATCTTTTCCCCGGTGAGGTGTGAAGTGGCAGTGCATAAATCCTCCAATTCAGGATCCTGGGCACCATCAAAGGTTACCCCCATGACATTTAATGCCGGCATCTGCAGTTCATCATCACGATCGATCTTTTCCCCGTTATGATACAGATTCCGTTTCATCTTTCTCAAGCCTTCAATATACTGTTTTTGTGTTCTCATATAATCCTCCATTCTTTGTATTTCCGGTTATCTTAAAGTTAAGCCATAGCTCTTTAAGAGCCGTGTTTTTATGTCTTTAGAAATTCCCTGTGATTATGAAACTCATACAATACCATGCCCGCCATCTATATAAAGTTCTGCCCCAGTCATAAAGGCTGGACATGTTGCCAGATAAAGTGCCGTAGATTGCAACTCTTCAAGATTGCCAATACGGTTCATCGGGATGTTTCTCTTTATTACTCTCTTGCCAATATCGGATTCAAAGAAATCACGATTGAACTCTGTTAGAAAATACCCCGGACAAAGAACATTAACCTGAATGTTGTATCGCATAAGCTCCAGGGCCATCACACGGGTCAAATGAATAACAGCCGCCTTGCCGGCACAATATCCTGACATATTAGGAGTGGCTATCTTACCGGCGAGAGATGCTATATTGATTATCTTTCCGGTTTGAGGTTTGGTCATTTCTTTGGCCACGGCCCTTGAGACCAGAAAAGTCCCACGAAAGTCAACATTCATTAAATCGTCCAGATCCTCATCGGTCATTTCCAGTACAGGTTTCTCACTACCGGAAATGCCCGCGCTGTTGACCAGAATATCAATCTTCCCGAATTCATCCACGACTTCTTGAACAACGGCATCCACCGCCTTGGAATCGCGCACATCCATAGATTTACCAATGGCTCTGACCCCATATTTATCCGCGATCTTTTTGGCTGCTGTCTGACATTTCGATAAATTCCGTGCAACCAGCGCGACATCCGCTCCTGCCTCGGCATATGTCTCGGCAATCTCCAAGCCAATCCCCCTGTAACCTCCAGTAATAAGAGCGGTCTTCCTCTTCAGTGAAAACAACCTGTTAAATAAATCCTGATCCATAAAATGTTCCCTGTCCCAAAGCTTTAGCTTTTCATCATTACCATTAATAATGATAGTGTAGAGCATGTATTATGCCAGCTCCGGGGGGATGGGTGCATGAAGTCTTAATCAAAGTTGCAATATAAATAATTTTGAATGGTTAAGTGATATACATTTTTAATATACTAATAATATAGAACGGATTAACTGGATCTCTTTTGGGAGGAATTTAATTGATGGCAATAATATGTTGCAATATGGTACATAATGTGTTTCATGTTGAACATTAACCCATAAATGTTTGTATAAAGAAGGAGGAGATGATTCCGTGGATGATTGTTCCGAAAAATTTGAGGCAACACATTCAGAATGGAAGAAGTTTCTGAGGGGTGTCCCGATTGATGATTCTACTATTATTCCCGAAAAGATCCTGGATTCATGGCAGCGATGCAGGGAGGAAGGTGTTGATCCATACCTGAAGAAAGTCCCTGTGGTACTTGATGGAAACAGGTTAAGGAAAAGACTGGAAGATAACAAAGAATTTATTGATGCAAGTCTGCCATTTATTGAAAATCTATACACCTTTGTAAAGGGCTCTGGCTTCACAGTCGTATTATTCGATTCTGAAGCATATATATTAAAGATTATTGGCGATAAAGATGTCAAAACAAGCGCTGAAAGGGGTAATTTAATAGTAGGCGCCTGTTGGAGTGAAGATGTCGCAGGGACAAATGGAGGGGGTACGGCTTTAGCATTGGATGAACCAATTCAGATTTTTGCAAGCGAGCACTATTGTATCACCGCTCATAAATGGACGTGTTCCGGAGCCCCTATTCATAACCATGAGGGTAAATTAATCGGTGGCATCGACATGACAGGTCCTTATCACAGGGCAAATCCTCATACACTGGGAATGGTCGTTGCTGCCGCTTATGCTATTGAAAATTACTTGCGAGTTATAAAAAGTTTCGGTGAATGCCAAGTTGCCAATAATTTCAAAGACACAGTGATTGAGTCTGTTACAGATGCGCTTATCACAATTAATACCAACGGGGTTATTACACTGGTGAATCAAAATGCAAAAAAGATGTTAAACCTGTCTTCCGATATGATCTTAGGAAAAAATATTGACGAGATTTGGGAGGGTAGTAAAAATAAAGACCTGTTGAGCCTGGTCAATAGCGACCAAGCTGTTATTGATGCTGAAGTAAAGATATTCCTGCAAAATAAATACAGGGAATATACAATAACCTGCAATTCAATACTTTCGCCTCAAAAAAATGTAATCGGCAAGATTATAACATTGAATGAAATAAAAAGAGCAAAGGCTTTAGTCACCCGGATGACAGGGGCAAAGGCAAATCTCCGATTCGAAAACATTATTGGTGACAATCCCAGATTTTTGAATACGGTAAAGTTGGCTAAGATAGCTTCCGAAAGTGATTCAACTGTGCTTCTTCTTGGGGAAACCGGTACAGGAAAGGATCTTTTTGCTCAGGCGATTCATAACGAAAGTAGCCGTAAAAATGGCCCTTATGTGGCTATAAATTGTGCCGCGATACCGCGAGATCTAATCTCGAGTGAGCTTTTTGGTTATTCCGAAGGAGCATTTACGGGCTCCAAGAGAGGGGGAAATCCGGGAAAGTTCGAATTGGCTGACGGGGGAACAATATTTCTTGATGAGATAGCCGAAATGCCTTTAGAGTTGCAAACGATTCTTTTAAGAGTTATTGAGGAAAAAACAATCACTCGAATTGGGGGGAAAGAGGTAATTTCCTTAGATGTTCGCATAATAGCCGCCACAAATAAGAATTTACGGGAAGAGGTCAAAAAGGGGAATTTCCGGGAAGATTTATACTATCGTATTAACGTTTTTACCATTGAAATGCTCCCTCTCAGGGAAAGGAAGAGTGATATTCATATCTTTCTTGACAAGTTCATTCTGGATTTAAGCAAAAGGCTAAACAAGACAATTGATAGAGTAGATGATAGAATTTTAGAAACTTTTTCGAATTATATCTGGCCTGGCAATGTAAGAGAATTACAAAACGTTATAGAAAGAATGATCAACATAGCCCCCGCAAATGAACTCACGCTGGATTTCCTTCCATCAGATATTCTTTATAGCCAACAAAACAATGGAGATGATTACGAAATAATGCCTGTGGAGGAGATGGAACGTAGAATGATATTAAAAATGTTGCGAGCTAATTTTCCAAAGAATGAGATTGCGAAAAAATTGAACATCTCTCGAAACACCCTGTACCGTAGATTAGAGAAATATGGTTTTTCGTGATTTGCTTGTTTCTCGACTCCGTTTTCTCCAATCTATTCAGGTTTCGGGATAAACCCTTTTTTAAAGGAAAAGCGTTTTTTCCTATATCTTTATAAATTTACACAATATATTTTACACTACCCCAAAAGAGAACAATAAGGAGCTTATCTATGTTTAAAAGAGTGACTGAATCCAACCAGGACGACTTCTTTTCCAGCATCGATGACGCTAGAAATTATGCTGAGAGTGCAAAGAAATCTATGATGAGATACAAAGCATTCCTGGCAAACCTTCAATCTCTTGATATCAAAGGCAAGTATCTTGAGGTTGGCGCAGGGCCTGGTATTCTGACGGTTGAAATCGCCCGAACTTATCCTGAAGTTGAGATAACTGCTTTAGAATTATTACCCGATATGGTTACAGTTGGACGAGAATATGTCGCTGAAAATAAACTGGATAATCGCATTAAATTTGTTGTCGGTGATGTCGAAGATGAACAGTTTATCCATTCATTAGGCGAATTCGATTTGGTTTATTCTACGTATTCACTTCACCATTGGACCAATCCTGATAAAGCAGCAGTTAATTTGTATAGTGCGGTTAATAGAGGTGGAATGCTGTACATATATGACCTGAGAAGGCTTTGGTGGCTTTACTGGATTCCAATTAAGAATGGTTTTTTCAATTCAATTAGGGCATCATATTTGCCAGATGAGATAAAATTAATGCTTAGGAAATTGGGTATACAAAACACAGAAATACAGAAAGAATTTCCGTTCATGCATTCAATTTTTGTAAAAAAATAAGTTGCTTATCAGCTAACAAGAACATCTGTATGGGTTTTGAAAAGCTGGCGTTCCATAGCGGCAGCTGGACTTTGACGTTTGTGTGCAGAAAAATGGGTACTGTATGGAGTTAACACGAGTATTGTTTATCGGAAACAGCTACACGTATTTCAACAATATGCCTTTCATACTTGAGAGTCTCTCGAGCGCGGCCGGCAAGGCTATGGAAGCTCAAATTGTCACGCGCGGGGGTAAGACGCTCCAATGGCACTGGCACAACCCGCAAACACTTGACACTCTCGATCAGGAACATTGGGATTTCGTAGTACTGCAGGAGCAAAGCACCCGCCCGGTCGATGAACCTGAGCAGATGCGCCGCACGGTGGCACGGTTCGCCTCCAGAATCCGGAAATCCGGAGGCACACCGCTGCTCTATCTGACATGGGCAAGACAACGCATCCCGGAAATGCAAGAGGCTCTGACAAAAACATACCTGAGTATAGCTCAGGAGTTCGACACGTGGATTGCTCCAGTCGGTCCGGCGTGGGCCAAAGCACTGGCGGATTCCCCTGAACTCACTTTGCATATGGAAGATGAAAGCCATCCAAACATTCTGGGAAGCTATCTCGCGGCCTGCGTTTTCTATGCCGTTCTGTTTCGGGAAACGCCAATCCAGTTGCCGGCCCGGTTCCGACTGAGTCCGGATGTCACAGCGATTATCGATACATCCAGGGCACGATTCCTTCAAGAAGTGGCCTGGATTACTTGCCGTGACGCGTGGGATGCATACAGCAAAGCAGATGCGGACAAAGCTTGACAGCGCGCCTGATTCGTGCCGATTGTGCCTACAGATATAAGGTGTAGATTGTTTTGCTTGACGAATGGTGTTAGTCACTCCATGAAGGATGCAGATAATCTTGTATTTTTATTATGTTGCGGTAAAAAAACATGGAAAGGATTTAGCATATGTCCATAGAAACTATCCATCCCCGTTTCAGCGAGGCTAATGTCGCTGGTCATATCGGATTTACTGTATTGCCGGCATGGTTCGAAAAGGCTGCTGAAAAAGTTTATAAGATTTTTATGCCCGAACTGAAACCTGATAAATCTGTACCTATTATTGTTAAATTCGAAATGGAATGTTTCAAGGAAATCAATCATATTCAAGATGTGATAATAGAAACTGAAGTACAACAAATTGGCAATTCATCTTTTTCTCTAATCCAGCATTTGAAGCAGAATGGAAAAATATCAGCAGTGGCTAAGACAACCTTTGTTTATTTTGATTATAAACATAAAAAAGCATTATTGATCCGCGATGAGTTACGGGCAGCACTTGAAGAACATCTCAAAGCGTAATAAAAGTGAAAAGATGATCGGAGCTATAGCAGGTGATATAATTGGAGCCGTAATCCTGGGCGGCACCTGTACCATACCCCCGGTGGCCCGGAATCTTGCGAGGCATGGTGTGAAAGTGTGCGTTCTGAGCGCCGAGATCTGCGAAGCTCAGTTCTCACGCTATGTACAACATTTCCTGAAATGCCCGCCGGTGGAGGACGAAAAAGCCCTCGTTGAATATCTCTTAAAGATAGCAAAGCAAGAACACCTTGAAGGATGGGTGCTCTTTGCATCCAACGATCAATATTTAAGAATATTAGCCAGCTACAGATCACTGCTGACCAGGCACTATGTCATAACTGTACCTCCATGGGAGATCGTCAGATTTCTGTACGATAAACGACTGACCTACTCTCTCGCGAAAAAGGCTGGCATTCCCATCCCTGAAACCCACAGGCCGGTAGACCTAAACGAACTTCTTTCGCTGAACATCGATTTCCCCGTAGTGCTCAAACCGGCCGTCACTCACCGCCTACTCTTAACCGTTCAAAGCAAGGCGTATCGTGCCGATAACAGGCTGGAACTGCAAAATCTGTATGAACGGATGTGTCGGCTTATCGGCTCGTCAGATGTTATTGTGCAGGAATTCATCCCGGGAAAAGCGGCGGCCTTGTTCTCATTCGCCGGGTATTTCAAGAACGGCGATCCGGTTGCCGGCCTGTCAGCAAAGCGACTGCGGCAATATCCGATAGAATTTGGTAAATTAAGCACGTTTGTGGAGGTCATTAACAACCCGGAACTTGAGAAACTCGCAACGAGATTGCTTCGATCCATAAGTTATACGGGTCTCGCCGAAGTCGAGTTTATGTGGAATGAAAAGCACGCGCGCTTTGAACTCCTGGAAGTCAACGCCAGGTTCTGGGCATGGCATGAGCTCACAATAGCTGCGGGCCTTGACCTACCCTACCTTGCCTTCGCTGACGCTCTCGGGAAAAAAATGCCGATTGGTTCCACGCGCGACGGTACGAAACTGATACATCTTCTGACCGACATGTATGTGGCAGGACAGGAGATTTACCTGGGAAAACTTACCGTCCGGCAATACCTTGCGTCACTGCACGGCGGACCCACTTTTGCTATCCTTTCGCTCAAGGATCCACTACCGTTTATCGTGGAGGCATTTTTCCTGTTGCACCGGGCACTTCACAAGCTGGCATCCGGAAAGGACCGGATTTCAAAAAAATAAGTAAATCAGTTATAATAACTGGATTTTTGAATGGAAACCTCGCCTATGGATCGGAGTTTCCACCCTTTGACAATGAATTCTGGCCGAAAGAGCTTGCGCTTTCTCAACAAACTACCACTGCGAATCGGTGGAATATATTCTTAAAATCGAAGGAAGGATAAAATGAATATTCTTAAAGCTGTTCTAAAACACGAGGTCTTCCCCGCGTTAGGTTGTACCGAACCTATTGCAGTTGCCTACGCCGCCGGCATTGCTGCTCAAGAAATCAGAGATGGGATTGAAGAGATAAAAATAAAGGTTGATCCCGGGGTTTATAAGAACGGTTTTGCTGTCACCATCCCGAATACAGGAGGAGAAAAGGGTAATTTAATTGCCGGCGTTTTAGGAGCCCTGATCAGAAAACCTGAATTGAAGATGGAAATCCTGAAATCCGTAAGCGAGAGGATAATAGACCGGGCCAAAGAATTGATTCATACAGGAAAAGCAATGATTAGTTATGATAAATCAAAAACAGAGCTATATATTGAAGTTTTTATTAAAACCGAAAGTGACTCGGTCAGGGCAGTGATAGAAGGTTCCCATATGAATCTGGTTCGCTTGGAAAAAAACGGCCAAACGCTTTTTGAGAAAGAGTCCGGGGAAAAAGACTCTGCCGATCAAGAGTATAAACAGATTTTGAAGAATATGAAGATATCTGAGCTCATTGATCTGGCCCAGAACATTGATGATGAAGATTATGATCATATCAAACGTGGCATTGATATGAATCTGGAGGTCTCCGAAGCAGGACAAAAGCTACAGAAAGCCGGCCATTATATTTCGGATTCGGTGAAGAAGGGATATCTTCTAAATGATGTTTTCTCCTCCACAAAGGTACTGACCACTTCAGCCGCAGATGCCAGGATGTCCGGTCTTAACCTGTCGGTGATGTCCAGTGGAGGAAGTGGAAACCAGGGAATTGTTGCTATCCTGATTCCTTACAATGTCGGCAGATATTTCAATATTGAAGAAGCAAAGATCATTCAGAGCATTGCTTTATCCCTCTTGGTAAACAGTTACATAAAATGTTTTACCGGTGATTTATCCCCGCTTTGCGGATGCGCGATCGCGGCAGGAACAGGTGCCGCCGTTGCCATTGTTTACCAGCAATATAGAAAAGATATGGAAAAGATTACTTTAGCTGTCAATAATTTAATCAGCGATCTGGGGGGCATACTTTGCGATGGTGCAAAAGAGGGATGTGCTTTAAAAATAGCCACCTCTACAGATTCGGCAATTCGTTCCGCTTATATGGCTATGAATGATTATGGCATTACATCGATGGAAGGTTTTGCCGGAAAAACAGCAGAGGAAACAATCTATTATTTAAGCAAAATAAGCAAACTTGGTATGGCAAAAGTAGATGATACGATACTTGGAATAATGATCGAGAAAACCTTGTGAGCCTGTTGCCTATGTGTGCAACAAATAAAATATGTTGTTAACAGCTGATACCTATACTGAATTCTGTAAATGAATTGAAGCCTTATCAGGCAGTTCCAATCCCAGGGATTTTATCTTTCGAAAAAGGGTGCTTTTGTGGATGCCGAGTTCTTTCGCTGTCTTCAGACGATTCCAGTTGTTTCTCCTCAGCGCGTTTGTCAGAAAGACAGCCTCCATATCTTTGAGACTTGTCATCTCCATGCCTTCCGGATGATTGATGACACCGGGTCCGCAGACCGGTTCGGGGAGATGAGAAGGCATAATCATCTTTGACTTGCACATTATGAAGGCGCGCTCGATAATATTTTCCAGCTCCCTTATGTTACCGGGATAATCATATGACATCAGACAAGCGAGGGCCTCGTCGGTAATTCCGTCAATAGCCTTGTTCTGAACAGAACAGAATGCCTTGATAAAATGGTCGGCAAGCAGGGGGATATCCTCTTTTCTCTCGCGCAGGGGCGGCAGTTTCAGCTTGATCACGTTGATTCGATAGTAAAGGTCTTCTCTGAATTTCCCCTGTTTTACCATTTTGAAGAGATCCCTGTTCGTGGCGGTTATTATACGAACATCCGCCTGTTCGCTCTTCACCGCGCCAAGTGGTTCATAGGTCTTTTCCTGCAGCACGCGCAGCAGTCTTACCTGGAGGGCCGGCGAGATGTCCCCTATCTCATCCAGAAATATCGTACTCCCCTCGGCAAGCCTGAACCGTCCGGGTTTATCCTTTCTTGCGTCTGTAAATGCTCCGGCTTTGTAGCCAAAGAGTTCTGATTCCAATAACGTGTCAGGCATGGCGCCGCAGTTTACTATGACAAGCTGTTTGTTTTTTCTCGGGCTCAAGTTATGTATCGCCCTCGCGAAGAGTTCTTTTCCCGTTCCGCTTTCTCCTTCAATCAGGGCAGTGCTCAGACTGTTCGCCACATCCGGAAGTATATTGAACAGTTCATACATCCTGTGATTTTTTGATATTATATCTTCGAAGGTATATTTCTGTTCAATCTTCTTGCGCAGTTTTTCGACAAGACTGATATCTCTGAAGGTCTCCACAGCGCCGATGGTCTTCCCATCCGCGTCTCTAAGCAGGGCCGTGGATATGCTGATGGGGGCCTGTTCCCCTACGGCGTTTATGATATTAACAACTTTGTCTTTTATGGGTTTTCCTGTTGCCACCGTCTGCCTGAGAGCACAATCCCCTTCGCATATATCAGCCTTCAGAACATCCTTACACAGCTGGCCTATGGCATCTTCACGCGGCACGCCCGTTATGTCCTCGGCCGCCCTGTTAAATGAGGTGATACACCATTCGTGATCCACCGTGAAGACGCCGTCGGTTATTGAATCGAGTATGATGTCCCGATCTTTGATGTCGTTCATGGATAAGGATACCCTTCGTTTTTAAAGATTGATGGTTTTGAGTACCCATTTTGCGATCTTGAGATAATCGAATTCAGTCATTCATCAGCGTTCCTTATGTGATTTGCTCAGAAACAGGTCTATTATCAATCGCGCGATTCCTTCGGCGTCGTCAATGTCCAGACAGGGAACATTAACCTTCAACCGTTTATCACTGGCAACGGCAATCAGATTATCCTTTCCGGAACAGAGCATATCACGATTAAGGGAGCCGCGGAAGACCTCGATTTTTGGATATGGATTCCCCTTAAATCCCTCCGTAAGGATAATATCCACATCATGGATGTACTCGTCTCTCAGCTCTCCGATTCCAGGGTCTCTTTCAGAATCTTCGATGACGGCAACCTGTTCGGGGGATGACATGACAGTCATCCGCGCACCCGCCTTTCTGTGCCGCCAGCTGTCTTTTCCCTCTCGGTCGATGTCAAATCCATGGCGACTGTGTTTGATTGTTGCCACGCGCCAGCCCTTCCGTGTCAGCTCCGGTATTACTTTTTCAATCAATGTGGTCTTACCGGAACCTGATTTGCCCACAAAAGACACTACAGGGATCATGTTTCCTCCGGACGTTTTATGTGTTTGATTCTCCTGTCTATAAACCGAAGGAAGGGGCGCATATCAGGCGTGCCGCCACCCTCCGATATAATCTGCATAATCTTGCGGGGATCCAGTATCACGGAGCCGCCGAGATGTGTTACCGGCGTTTGGACAAATGCCTCGCCGAACATGGGCGTGGAAGGTCCCATTATTGTTACGTGTCTTGGATTACCAAGCCCGTTGAGAATTTCCTCAATGGTGTTATTCAGGATCGAGGTGGCGGTAATAATTGCTACGCTGCATTTTTCGAGGATACTGTTTATGTCCTTCCGGTCCAAGATCTCCATGCGATTCGGATCTTTTTCTATGATGTGGAGATTTGCCCCCGTTTTCTTTATTCGCTCCACAAGGGGGCCAAAATATCCCACCATGGCCACCCTGTCCGCTGGAGACAGGTTCATCAGAGCTATGGAATCCTTTTCCGGTTCTTCGGCAATATCAGGATAGATCATAGCATTTGCCGTAGCCAGACCGAGTGCTTTCTCCAAGGGGTTCCTGCCATTGACAAGAAGGTCCAAAAGCTCTGAAGCATCAGAGCCTGCCAGTGTTCCTGCTTTACTGAAGACCCCACAACCAGGGGACAGCTCATTTCTCAAAAGAGCGGACAGCCCCGGTCTGCCCCCCTCCAGCAACACACCGACATAACCCAGACCTATCCTTGCCTCTTTCACATAAAGTTTCTTGCTGCTGCTGTACAGGTGTTCATGGATGTGCCGGGATATGTCACCCATCTTTATCATTCTGCTGTCCTTCTGATAGAGACCGTGTTGGTAAAATCAAGGCTTTCAGACCCTGTCGCCAATCTGTGCCGGGCAAAAAACATGGTGATATCATATTATAGTGCCAGATCATCCGCAATCATTAAAAATAAAAAAGGGAATAACCCCCAAAAGAGCTATTCCCTTTTAATACCCAGTATTATTTCTTATTCTATTATTCTATAGGATATCCCGCCTTCAACCATGCCTTCCAGCCACCGTCCATGCTTTTCACATTTGTGTACCCCATCTTTCCTAATGTGCAGGTACTGAGACATGAACGGCCACCTGATTTGCAATAGCAGATTATGGAAGCATTTTTATTAGGGATCTTCTTGGTCGCTTTGAATTCTAAGAGACCGCGCTGAAGATTTATCGCCTTTGGAAGATGACCTTTCTTGAATTCTTTGGCTGTTCTGCAGTCAAGAACAACATCCACCTTCCCTGAATCCATCGCTGCCTTGGCGTCAGCAACTGATATTTCCGTTACCGTTTTCTTGGCTTCCTTTACAAAATCCTTATCAGTCATACCTGCCAGACAGGCAGCGGATAAGGAAAGAGTGAAAAGCAAAACAAAGAAGATAGTCAAACTCTTTTTAACAAACATCTGTTTACGCATAACAATTTTACCTCCAGAAATTTATGTACTGCTATTAGGTGCGCCTTTCTAACACATTTTTTGAAAAAAGCAAATTATTTTGTGATTACTGACACAATCGGTCCGAAGCTGTTTAGACTCAAGGCTATTGGGCCGAAGACAGATAGGCTAAAAGCTGTTAGTTTTTTGTAACCTGAATGCCTTCAGCCTACAGTCTAAACAACCTGAGTAACCACAATAAAGCTTTGACACTGCTGATCTGCTGTCTTAATTCTTGACTCCATTTTCAAATCTATGGTATTGCATTTTCCCATTTTGGGATTACTTATATGATTAAAAAATTACATAAATTATTTTCCTCTGTAAGACTCACCATTTTTTTATTTCTTTTTCTGGCAGCTACTTCTATCCTGGGTACGATAATCCAGCAAGGGCTGCCTATGGAGAGGTATAAAGTTCTCTACGGCTCTGGTGTATTCTCTGTCTTAAAATTTTTCAATATATTCGACATGTATCACTCATGGTGGTTTACGACTCTTCTAATCCTGTTGTCAATAAACATCATTGTCTGTACATTCAAACAAATTCCCCGCATTATTAGATTGATTTCCCCGGAGAAGAAAGAGATCGATGACACGATCTTCAACTCATCGCAGATTCGGAAAACGTTCCAGAGTCAGAAAAAGCTGTCAGATATTGAACGGCAATCGGAATTACTCATACAATCACTCGTTGGAAACCCTGTAAAGACGGTCAAAGATGATGTCATCTACTTTTTCGCGGAAAAAGGGAAATATTCAAGACTGGGGATGATCTTTGTTCATATCAGCATTCTTCTGATACTGGCTGGTGGATTGATAGGAACCATGTTGGGATTTGTCGGCCAGATGAATATCGTTGAAGGGGAGAAATCTAATACAGTCACCCTGTTTGGAGGAAAAGGAACGGAAAAACTCGGGGTTGACGTTCGTTGCGATGACTTCACCGTTGAGTTTTATAAAACGGGTATGCCCAAAGAATACAAAACTGATTTAACAATACTAGATAACAAGAGAAAAATTGCCTCCGGAACGATGAGAGTAAACCACCCCTTTATTTATAAGGGACTGAAGTTTTGCCAAGCGACATACGGCATTGCCGGGGTAAGCGATCTTTTGGTTGGTGTAAGAAACAACAAAACGGGGGAAGAAACCGTCTTGAAACCGAACATAATGAAGAAGATTTCTCTACCGGGTAGCAATGCTTCTTTCGCAATAGCCAGATTTGTAAACGATCACGGTGGTAATGGTCCTGCGGTACTGGGAGTTTTGATTGAACCGGGAAAGGCACAACACGACATATTCTGGATATTTCAAAATGAGCAAAATATCAATCAGCAGCAAAAGAGTGGCTTTGTCTTTACATTGAAGGACTTTAGCAGACTTTATTATACGGGCATCCAGGTCAGCAAAGATCCTGGGGTCTCTCTTGTGTGGATTGGGTTCTGCCTTATTATGATGGGTTTCATGTTAAGTCTGTTTTTCACCCATAAGAGAATATGGTTGAGGATTTCAGGTTCACAGGATAAATATGAATTTTCCATTGCTGCCAGCGTTAGTAAGAACAGAAAAACCTTTGAGGAGAAACTGGAAGGGTTAACCAGGGAGACTACAGTAGAGTAAAATAAAATGAACGATACCTTTCTTATCAGTATAGTGACATTCACCTATTTTTTCGCGGCCTTTGTTTTTCTTATTTCTATCATTTTCAATAAGAAATCTGTGGATAAATGGGCTTTGATAATTACCGTTGCCGGGTTAATGCTCCAAACGTCGGCGATAATTATGCGCTGGATTCATTCGTACCAGTTGGGCATAGGACACGCGCCCCTCTCAAATTTCTATGAGTCTCTGGTATTTTTTTCATGGTCTATTATTTTCGTTTATTTGATAATGAGAAAACGATATCAGAACAACCTCTTTGGTATCCTCTCTGTTTTTTTCGCCTTTTTAATATTAGCATATGCCTCCCTGTCCGGCAATGTAAACTGCACAATTCAGCCTCTTATTCCCGCTCTTCAAAGCAATTGGCTGATAAGTCATGTTATCAGTTCTTTTCTCGCCTATGCCTGTTTTGCCATCGCGTTTGGAACGAGCATTTTTTACCTGTTAAAGATTAAGATGAAAATAAGCATGCTTCCCGATACACCTTTCTTAGACGAAGTAACCTACAAGATGATATCGATAGGTTTTATATTATTAACACTGGGTATTATTACGGGGGCTGCATGGGCTGACAGGGCATGGGGTCGGTATTGGGGGTGGGATCCAAAGGAAACATGGTCGCTTATTACGTGGCTGATATACGGCACCTTTCTTCATGCCCGTCTTGCCAGGGGATGGAACGGTTTAAGGATGTCTGTGATTTCGATCGTGGGTTTTATTGCCGTTATTTTCACCTATCTCGGGGTTAATTATGTTCTTGCCGGCCTTCACAGTTATCTTTGATATGATGCCGAGAATGGTGATGAGAAACATTTTCCCCTTGCAATGTTTTTTGATATTTAATGTTGATTTTAATCAACATAGTTTGTTATATAGCTATATATTCTGAAGTGATTGGATACAGAAAATGGATGATAGCCGGAGTACATCGGGTATGAGAAGTGTATCAAAACTGTTTGTAATGTTTGTTGCCATTTTTATCTTTGTCTTGTCTAATTCAGCCACGTTTGCCAGCGCTGAAGAAAGTGGCTGTGTATCATGTCATACCAACCTGAAAAAGCTTCTTAAAATTACCTCAGCCATTGAGGCATCAAAACCCGAAGCGGAAGAGCCTGCCGAATCAAAAGGTGAAGGGTGAGGCGGAGCTGTGGCTCCGTTGGAGCCATACGAAAAGGTGCAGATAGACACAGACTTTCTGGATGAGGATGAAGATGTGCACGGGCAGGTATCCTGCGAAAAGTGCCATGGTGGTAATCCCGAAAGTAACGATTATAAGACAGCTCATAAAGGAGTGGTAAGAGATCCCACTTATCCCGATCCCTCAAAAACGTGTGGCGAGTGCCATGCAATGAATGACGAGAGTGGTCACCCGGAAATAACAGGAAAAAATAAAACTAATCTCCATGTAACCCTTGCTCCTTTTAAGAATAAAATATACCTCAGAGCAGATTCAGATCCCTGTGTACGTGACAAGATTGACGACGCTATGGGAACAAATTGTTCGGCATGCCACAGCAGTTGCGGCCAATGTCACGTCAGCCGCCCTGAATCCGTTGGGGGTGGATTCATAGATGGGCACCTTTTCCAGAAGACACCTCCTGTCGAGACGAACTGTACCTCATGTCACGGAAGCAGAGTCGGAAAAGAATTCCATGGAGAGAATGAGGGAATATCGGCTGACGTTCACCATATCAAACATGAAATGGCTTGTAAGGCATGCCACACGGGCGATGAAATGCATGGAAGCGGTATGAGTAAGGAGCCTTTCGACAGGTATGAGGTTGCAAACAGGGCAAAATGTGAAGACTGCCATAAGATGGCAGGCTCTGATAAGGTGAAAGATGATAAGCAGGGTAAAGATCTTGTGCATCCGGACCATGCTATCCACCAGGGCAAGGTAAGCTGTCAGGTCTGTCATTCTATGCCATACAAAAACTGTTACAGCTGTCATGTGGGCAAGGACAAATCGGGTGCACCTTATTTTGAAACAGCTCCTTCAAAGATGGATTTCAAAATAGGCCTACGTCCCGAGACTACTGAAGACAGACCTGAAAAATATGTGATCGTTCGCCATGTACCGGTAAGCCCCGGCCTGTTTGATTTCTATGTCAAGGATGCCTTGACCAATATGGATAAAGCGCCGACATGGAAATTTGCCACGCCGCATAATATTCAACTTAAAACCCCGCAAAATGAAACCTGCCTTGCGTGTCATGGGAATAACAAGCTTTTCCTGACAGAGAAAGATGCTGAGTCGTGGGAAGTTAAAGCAAACAAAGATGTTTTTGTTCCTCTCAAACCCGCTCCGTCTGTGAGGCATAACTGGTTAGAACAGCCCGAACTTCACCTGAAAAAGGTGGATTGTCTGACATGTCACAATCCTTCATTACAATCTCCCATAAGAGATTGCCAACAGTGTCATGCAAAAGACAGTGTACTTTTGACAACAGCCGAAAGAACTCCTGAATATTCATTAACAAACTGGAAATTTACGAATAAGGAGCTTCTCGAAAAGGGCAATTATGTTGTGGGAAGCAACAGGATACCGGCCCTCGATATTATCGGAATCCTGCTGATAATTTTAACGTTTGCGGGATGTGCGATACACGGCATTCTGAGATTCATCAGCAGAAGGAGAAAATAAGAAAATGTCCGAGAAAATTTATTTGCATCCAATCACCGAACGTGTATGGCACTGGATACATGCCATCCTGGTTATATTATTAATATTGTCCGGCACTCAGATACACTGGCCGGACAGTGTTAATCTTTTTGGAAGTTTTTCAAATGCTATATCCTTACACAACTGGGCTGGAATATTACTGGTCTGTGATTTCTTCCTGTGGCTGTTGTACAATCTGATCTCCAAACGCGTTTCACACTATATCATAAGAAAAAAAGATATCCATCCGGGCATGATTGTGCAGGCGAGATTTTATGCTTATGACATTTTCAAGAACAGGCCCCACCCCTATTCTCCATCTGAGGACAACAAATTTAATCCATTGCAGAAAGCGACCTATTTTCAATTCATGTTTTTCATGATGCCTCTTCTGCTGATCAGCGGCATTTTGTATATGTATCCCTCTTATTTTTCGTCCTTCATTCTTTTTGTTGGTGGTTTAAAAGTTGTGGCCATTTTTCACTACATTATGGCTATCATCTTTACAGCCTTTTTTATCGCTCATATCTACCTTGCAACTACGGGTCATACCATTTTTGCCGATTTTATCTCTATGGTTACAGGATATGCCGAAAAGGAAGAGCATTAACTCCAATCTACTTCTTACAAAATATATTTATAAAATAATCTTGACATTTCGTTGCAGGGTTGCTACCAACTACCAATAATATTGATATTGGTCATTGATTAATGTCAAGCTCTCTGATCTGCTTCTTCTAAAAATACCTTTCATAAAGGGTGACCAATGGGTATAATTAGAAAAGTTCGTGTCTCCCATGTCTGGAAAGGAGAACAATTAAACGATTATGTTCTTATCAAAACTTTAAGGAAGGAGTGCTTGTTATGGATGTCAGCAGAAGAGGTTTCTTAAAGATCTCCGGTACCGCGCTGATGGCGAGCGGGATTGGCATCAATCTGAAACCGGTGGCAGCTCACGCGCAACCGTTAAAGATCAAATACGCTAAAGAGACCACCACGATTTGCCCTTACTGTGCCGTTGGATGCGGGATCATTGTGTCAACTCGAAATGGAAAAGTCATAAACACGGAGGGAGACCCGGATCATCCTGTAAACAAAGGTTCGCTCTGTACGAAGGGCGGTTCCATCTATCAGCTTTCGCAGAACAAGAATCGACTTGACAAGCCGCTCTACAGGGCACCCTATTCCGACAAGTGGGAAGAAAAATCCTGGGAATGGATGATTGACAAGATTGCCAGGAATGTAAAGAAGAGCAGAGATAAGAGTTTTGTAACAAGAAACAGCAAGGGACAGGTGGTCAACCGCACCGACGGCATAGCATCGGTCGGCAGCGCCGCCATGGATAATGAAGAGTGTTTCATCTATCAAAAACTGTTAAGGGGGTTAGGTCTGGTATATATTGAACACCAAGCCCGTATCTGACACTCCGCTACTGTTGCGGCTCTGGCAGAGTCGTTCGGACGCGGTGCGATGACCAATCACTGGATAGATATCGAAAATAGTGATTGTGTCTTGATTATGGGAAGTAACGCGGCTTCCAACCATCCCATTTCATTCAAGTATGTTACAAAAGCCATGGAAAATGGCGCGAAGCTGATCAGCGTGGATCCGAGATTTACGCAGACCTCCTCGAAGGCTGACATCTATGCATCCCTGAGATCGGGAAGCGATATAGCCTTTCTGGGGGGTATGATCAAATATATACTGGACAACAACCTTATCCAGAAAAAATATGTAAAGTATTATACCAACGCTCCATTTCTGGTAAATCCAGAGTTCAAACTTCCGGGAGACAATGAAGGTGTTTTTTCCGGCCTTGTGGACGCAAAATATGATAAATCCTCGTGGTCCTTTCAGAAGGACGCGAGCGGCGTAATCAAAAAGGACAGCAGCCTCAAAGATCCCAACTGTGTTTACCAGCTCCTGAAGAAACATTATTCGCGGTATAACCTGGATATCGTATCCAGGATTACCGGCACGTCAAAAGAGAAACTCCTTGAGGTCTATAAGGAATATACAAAGTCCGGCAAAGTCGGGAAAGCCGGAACAATTATGTATGCCATGGGTTGGACCCAGCATACGGTCGGTGTGCAGAATATCAGGACGATGGGCATCATTCAGCTCCTCCTGGGTAACATGGGCGTGGCCGGCGGCGGCGTCAATGCCCTCCGAGGTGAGTCCAACGTGCAGGGTTCCACCGATCATTGTCTCCTTTTCCATATCCTGCCCGGGTATCTGAAAACTCCCAAGGCATCTCAACCTACACTGGCCGCGTATGACGCCAAATATACACCCAAAACGAAGGAACCGCAGAGTCTTAACTGGTGGAAGAATTACCCGAAGTATTCGGCAAGTCTTCTCCGGGCACACTACGGGACGGGTGTTTCCCTGGAAGATGCCTACTCATATCTGCCCAAGCTGGATGACGGTGAGAACTACTCGTGGCTCAGTATCTTTGACGCAATGTATAAGGATAAGTTCACCGGATTCTTCGCGTGGGGGCAAAATCCCGCGTGCAGCGGCGCCAGTTCCAACAAGACCCGGCAGGCTATGACAAAGCTGGACTGGATGGTTAATGTCAATATCTTCGACAGTGAAACGGGATCTTTCTGGAAGGGCCCCGGTATGGATCCGAAGAAGATAAAGACAGAGGTTTTCATGCTTCCATGCGCTGCTTCGATTGAGAAGGAGGGGAGTATAACGAACAGCGGTCGCTGGATGCAGTGGAGATATAAGGCGGTTGATTCTCCCGGTGTTGCAATGCCCGATGGTGAGATCATCACCGAGCTCTACTACAGAATCAAAGAACTGTACGAAAAGGAAGGTGGACCTTCAAAAGAGGCCTTCACAGAGATGACCTGGGATTACGGTCCGAAGGGTCCGAACGGCAAGATACGACATCTGGACACTCACTATATCGCCAGGGAGATAAATGGTTATTTCCTGAAAGATACCACGGTCAAAGGCAAGCTGTTTAAGAAAGACTCCCTTGTTCCCAGTTTCGCTTATCTGCAGGATGACGGTTCAACATCTTCCGGAAACTGGCTGTATTGCAATTCCTATACGGAAAAAGGCAATATGGCCGCGAGGCGCGGAGGAAAAGATTCTTCCGGCATTGGTCTCTATTCCGAATGGGCATGGTGCTGGCCTGTAAACCGCAGGATTATATACAACGGAGCTTCCGTTGATCCTGATACGGGGAAGCCATGGGACGAGAAACATCCCGTTATCTTCTGGAATGGTTCCAAGTGGGTTGGCGATGTTCCGGACGGTGTTGCCGCGCCGGGTTCCGGCAGACCGCCCTTTATTATGAAGCCCAATGGCGTTGGCGCTATTTTTGGACCTGGCCGGGCGGATGGGCCATTCCCGGAACACTATGAACCGTTGGAATGTCCGGTTGAAAAGAACATTATGTCACCGCAGCTTGTCAATCCCACGATCAAGAGATGGGACAGGGAGGGAACGGGAACAAGCGTGGACGCGAGGGCTACTTGCGATCCGAGATTCCCGATCATCTGTTCAACCTATCGTGTGAGCGAACACTGGCAGACCGGCCTTATGACAAGGTGGTGTCCATGGCTCGCGGAGATGCAACCCTCCATGTTTGTGGAGATCGGCACTGAACTTGCTAAAAATAAGAGGATCAAAAACGGCGAGATAGTCACCGTGAAATCCATAAGGGGGCAGGTCGATGCCGTGGCGATTGTGACAAACAGATGGAAGCCATTCAACATAGACGGGAATACCGTTCATGAGGTCGGGATTCCATGGCACTACGGCTGGGTTACCACAAAAATGAGAGAATACGTGCATGGTGACAAAAAACCAGAGGTCTTTACTTTTGGTGATTCCGCCAACATCGTTACTCCGTTTATCGGAGACCCCAATACCATGATACCGGAGAGCAAGGCCTTCATGGTAAATGTCGAAAGGAAGGAGGTGTAAGTCATGTCTGAAAAAATCAAACTGTGTGATCTTTCCAAATGTACCGGTTGCAGAGCCTGCCAGCTGGCATGCAAACAGTGGAACCAGTTGCCGGCAAAACAGACCTTCAACACCGGAACATACCAGAATCCGCCTGATCTCCAGCCAAACACCTGGAACATCATAAGATTTCAGGAGATATCCGATGGTAATGGCGGAGTTAACTGGCTGTTCAGGCATGATGCCTGCATGCACTGCACCGATGCGGCCTGTGTGAAGGTCTGTCCGAGTGGTGCCCTTTATCATACGAAATATGGCACAGTCGCCCTTGACAGCGGCAAGTGTATAGGATGCAAAGAATGCGTCTTTGCGTGTCCATTCGAGGTGCCCAAATATGATCCTGAAACCGACAAGATTCTCAAGTGTGACATGTGTTATTCCAGGATAGACAACGGCATGGAACCAGCATGTGTCAAAGCCTGCCCGACCGGCGCACTTATGTTCGGCGACAAGGCTGAGATGCTGAAGGTGGCATATGAGAGGGCCAGGGAACTTGGCAGCGATGCCTCCGTATATGGCGACAAATTTGTGGACGGAACTCACATGATATATGTCCTTCCGGAAAAGGCCGGCGTCTACGACAAGCTTCCGGAAAAACCGAGGGTGCCACTCTCAGTTATTGCCTGGAAAGACTGGCTCAAACCGCTCAGCCTGCTTGCGGCGGGTGGCGTAATTGCGGGATCCTTCTTACATTACATCACTCATGGCCCCAAGGACACAAGCGGTGATGGGGACCAGGTAAACAGGGAAGGAGGCGAATAAGATGAAAAAAGGAATGATAAAAGTATCCGATGGGTTTGAGAGAATAGTACACTGGTCCATGGCCATTTCCTGCCTGATCCTTATGATTACGGGGTTGGGGATGATGTTCCATTCGTTCAATTTTCTCGGGATTTCCGTTGGAGGATTGAAGAATCTGAAACTGATCCACAACTTCTCCGGACTTGTGTTCATCCCGTCGCTTCTCTTCGCCATATTGATATGGTGGAAGGAGGCTGGTGTGTTCAAGTTTCCCGAGGATCTGGAGTGGATTATGGTGGCAGGCGGTTATCTATGGCATGTCGACAAGGTCCCCGAAACCGGGAAATACAATCCCGGTCAGAAGGCATTTTTCTGGGCAGTGGCATTCTTCGGGGTTGTCATGTCGGTCACCGGGTTGATTATGTGGTTTCCTCTTGGTTTTCCGGTGGAACTGGTAAGGTGGATGTATCCCCTGCATGCCCTCGGGTTTTTTGTTATATTCCCATTCTTTTTTGTCCATTTGTATCTGGGGACTGTCGGTGTCCCCGGTTCTGTGTCCGCTATCCTGACAGGATGGGTCACAAGATCCTGGGCGGAAAAACAGTGCCCGAAATGGTTGAAAGAAATGGAAGAATCAGGAAAGCTGGAAGTTTCAGATTAGAAACATGGTCTGGAAAGTCTGTTAAAAGTAAAGGGGTCTGTTCAATTGAGAACAGCCCCCTTTTTGCTGAAGAAGAATTCCTTGAGTTTATAAGAAAAAGAATATATAGGGGTCTTTCGTTTTAGAACCCCAAAAGAGGTGGAGCATGGCAGAAGTACTGAAAGACACCCTGAAGACCATTGACGGGTACAAAAATATGAATCCCCATTACGAAGAACTGCTGGATATTCTCGAAGAGGTGCTTATCCTGAGAGAGAAGTATCGCCGTAAGGTAAAGGAAAATATCTTTAACGTGGATGAATCGCTCATAGAGAAAAAACTTGCCGGGGGATTGCCCCTCGTTGATTTCCCCGGGGGTAAGTTCGATCTTGAAGGGCCAAAGGAATATTTTGCCGCCCTGCTGGAAATAGCCCATAAGAGGACATTGGAGGAAACCGGCGAAATAATAAAAAAGATGAAAGACGGCGAACTGAACTATATGGAAATGGTCCGTGATTCCTTCACGTTTCAGCAGGATGAAGATGCCCGGGAGAACGATGAGGGTGGGAGTATTTTTGATCTGTTGGGTTTTCTTGTTGAAGAGAGCCTGAGGCCGGCACTGGAGGTCCTTTCGGAAAAATACAGAGATATCATCACAGGGTCACCGTGGTCTGAGGGTTATTGCCCCATATGCGGCAGGGAACCGAAGATATCGGAGATCAGAGAAGAAGGAGGAAAAAGGTTCCTTTTCTGCGGCCAGTGCGGATTTGAATGGCAATTCGGACGTGTCAGGTGCCCCTTCTGCGGGAATGAAGATCAACAGACGTTGGCCTACTTCACTATAGAAAATGAGGAGAAGTACCGGGTCGATGTGTGCAACGTCTGCAATAAATATATAAAGACGGTTGACTTCAGAAAAACGGAGAAAAGACCCAATCTGGATGTGGAAGATATAGCAACTCTGCATCTGGACATACTGGCTGATGAAGAAGGGTATGAGTAATCATGAATCAAACTGCTCTGAATACCTGATACCAGCCGCTGATAATCATGACGTATGAAAGACTCTGATATAACAATAGTAGTTGAAACCCTCAAAGAAAGCCTCAAAACAGGCAAACTTCCCATAGTTTCCGATCTTGCAGAGAAAAAATCAGATCCTTTCCAGATACTCATTTCCACGCTACTCAGTCTCAGGACAAAAGACGAGGTTACAGAGGCAGCCACCAGGAGGCTCTTCCTGCTGGCCAGTACCCCTTCGGAGATGCTGAAACTATCCGAAGATCAAACAATCAACGCGATTTATCCCGCCGGTTTTTACAGAAACAAGACGAAGACGATACTTCATGTCTGCCGTGAATTGATCGCAAGATACAATTCCCATGTTCCCGATAGTATTGAAGAGTTGCTTACACTGAAAGGGGTAGGGAGAAAAACCGCCAATCTGGTTGTCACACTGGGATATGGCGGAGAAGGTATATGTGTGGACACGCATGTCCACAGGATCTCAAACCGCTTGGGTTATGTGAAAACGAGTACACCCGAAGAAACCGAGTATGCCCTGAGAAAAAAACTCCCTCCGATATACTGGATAGATTACAATACTATCATGGTGGCATTCGGAAGGAATATCTGTCGGCCCACCTCGCCAATGTGCAGCAAATGCCCTATTTCGACTCACTGTCAGAAACAGGGGGTTACAAGAAGCCGTTGACGATTTTTGGAGGCAATTTTTTATTCCGGTTTTTCTTTTGACACACAGCTATCTTATTTTTATACTGGATTTGATACAAAGTGCTGCCCGATTGGAGACTTAATGAAAAAGCTGGCCCTTATCTTCGTCCTGCTCATCATACCACTGCAAACCAGTGCCTATGAAGGTTTTAATAAGATCGTAAAATATGACAGGTATTTTTCGAAGTATTCCAAACGATATTTTGGCCCCGGTTTTAACTGGCGTTATTTCAAGGCCCAGGCAATTGCCGAATCGAGACTGAAGGCAAATGCAGAATCGCATGTTGGAGCCCTAGGCATTATGCAGATTATGCCTCGGACATTCAAGGATATCGCCAGGAAAAATCCCAATGTCCAGGGCGGGCTCACACGCCCTCGCTGGAACATAGCGGCAGGTATCTGTTACGATAGAGTGCTCTGGAAGGAATGGAAGGCCAAGCGTCCATTCCAGGATCGGATAAATTTCATGTTTGGCTCCTACAACGCCGGCAAGGGCAACATAATCAAGGCTCAACGAATTGCCAGCAAACAATCTCTGAACGAAAATCTGTGGAAATCCATAGAGCAGACCTTGCCGAAGGTTACAGGGAAAAGTAGCGGTGAAACAATTGGGTACATCAGAAAGATCAACAAAATCAAGGAGGTTTTGAAATAATGGACATCTCCATAATGGTATTAAACATCGGTTATGCAATATTCGGGGCTACACTCACTATGGTATGTATGGTGATAGGCTACAAAATATTCGACAAGATAACACCTTTTGACACATCCCGGGAACTGGCGGAAAAAAACATAGCCGTCGGGATTGTTGTGGGATCTGTTTTTATCGGGTTGGGTATTGCGGTAGGGCTTGTTATTGGAATGGGACTCAATTGACAATCGACAGGTTGAGACCTTTGCAGAATGTTCAATTTTGTTCAAGTTCAAGGAAGGTTAAAATTTTAACCACAGGAATATATTGGATATTCCGAGAATTAAAATTTGAGACTGACGCAGAAATCGGTCAAAAGGGGACGTTATGCAAAGATCTCAGGTTGTCTCGCGTAACTGGTTCTCCCACCAGGGTGACCGTGAAAGATCCAGATCGTCGGCAGGCACAGATCTATAGCTTTACATTCTGAACATTTTCACCAAGATAGTATCTACCGTCGTCAGTCACACAGATTATCTCTTTCTGAATCAAGTGCTGCAAGGCCTGCGGTTTATAGTCTCTCGCGCCGAAGTGGAGAAGACCCTTTTTTTGGGCATAGGGGAGGGAAACAGCAGACTCGGGATCGCATGCCTTCCTGTCCTGAAGGTCTTTGGTGATTGTCAGGCACGCACGTTTTGTTTTCCACACAACACCAATTTGTGTCAGAACACAGGCAGCTATAAGAATAACAACACATATAATAATATTCATGGGATTATCCATTCAAGGTGGTGTTTAAGAAAGAATTCTTCCCTTTGAAGCTTCCTATTTCAATGTCCAGATCATACCCTCCGGTGTATCGTGAACGATTATCCCCATCGCCGAAAGTTCTTTCCTCAGGTGGTCGGATTTTTCCCAGTCACCGTCTGTCCTGGCCTTTTTTCTTTCTTCCATCAGCCTTGTGACATCTCCGCCAAGCGTTTCCTCCTCGAAATTCATTATGTGAAGGATGGAATTTATTCCTTTCATGGTGTCGAGGATCATGTCTCTTTGCTTTATGTTAAGCTGTTTTCCGGTCAGAGAAATATTTATCTTTCTGACAAATTCGAACACGCAGGCAAGGGCTTCAGAGATATTGAAGTCGTCATCCATCGCTTCAGCAAATCCCTTCCTGATGTCATAGATAAGCTGATCCACATCCGCGTGTCCGTCTCCTGGAATGAAGCGTATCAATCTCTGTATAAAGTTATTCAGCCTTTTAATTGTGTTGCATGCGGTATCCAGTGCGCCGAATGAAAAACTCAGTGGTTTTCTGTAGTGAGAGCTGAGGAGAAAATACCTGATTTCTCTTCCGGAGTATCCCCTTGCTTCTAGATCGCTCACCGTGAAAAAATTGTTTGTGGACCGGGACATTTTCTTGCCTTCCATCATGACAAGTTCGGAGGCAAGCCAATAGTTTGCGGGCCTTTTCCCGGTAGCAGCCTTTCCTATCGCCATGACGTTCTCACAGTGCGGGAAGATGATATCGGATCCACTTATGTAGATGTCAAAGGTTTCTGCCAAGTATCCCATGGCCAGAGCCGCACATTCAAGGTGCCAGCCTGGCCTTACATTTCCCCACCTGGTCTTGAAATATATACCCTTTTTTAACTCCGTTAGAGTCGATCTCTTTAAGAGGGTAAAGTCCACGGGACTGTCCTTTTCATAATTATCCCGGTCCACTGTGCTTGAATGCCTTACATTTGCCAGATCTATATTTGATAAGAGTCCGTAGTCGTCGAGCCGCGATATGTCGAAATAGACGGATCTCAATTTCTCGTAGGCATAGCCCTTTTCCACGAGTTTTCCCACCAGCTTTATCATTGAATCGACGTTCTCACTCGCTGTCGGGTAGGTATTACTGTCATGAGTGATATCAAGTTTATCCAGGTCACAGAAGAATGTTTCTGTGTGTCCCTTTGTAAATTTCCTGACATCTATACCGGCTCTGTCGGCGCCATTTATAGACCTGTCGGCCAGGTCTATGATGTTGGAGACGTGATTAACCTTGTATCCTTTGAATTCCAAGTACCTGGATATCATATCCGACACAACAAAGCGTCGGTAGGTTCCTATGTGAGGAACATCGTGCACGGTCGGGCCGCATGAATGTATGAGAATCTGAGCGGTGTCTATTGGCCTGAAAGGTTCTTTGTTCCTAGTGAGCGTGTTGTACAGGCAAAGCGAGGTCTCCGCCCTGTCTGCGAAGAGTGCTGTACTGAGATATCGCTCTCCGCTGTCCGGGAAGATTACCACAATCAATCCTTCTTTCATCCCCCTAGCCTTTTCTACAGCCACGTGCATCGCCGCGCCGGAACTCATACCTGCCAGAATTCCTTCCTCCCTCGTGAGTCTTCTTGCCATTTCGAAGGCGTCGTCATCCAGTATGTTGATTTTTTCATCTAAGCGTCTCCTGTCAAAGATGCCCGGCCGGTATGACTCCTTCATGTTTTTAAGACCCTGTATCTTGTGGTGAAGGTATGGTTCTACGCCTATAATTCTGATGTTTTCATTATATTCCTTGAGTTTTTTGGAGACACCCATGGCGGTGCCGCATGTGCCCAGTGCAGTCACTACCATTGTTATCTTCTTATCTGTTTGATGCCAGATTTCCTCCGCCGTGCCACAATAATGGGCCATTACGTTGTCTTCGCTGTTGAACTGATCGGTGGCGAAGTACTTTTCCGGATTCTTGCGCAGCATATCGTACGCCACTTCTATCGCGCCATCAGTTCCGAGATTAGCCGGCGTTAAACACAACTGCGCCCCCATGGCCTTCAGTATCTTCTTTCTTTCTTCGCTGGCCGATTCAGGCATGGTCAGGATAAGGCTGTATCCCTTTACCGCCGCCACCAGGGCGAGGCCTATGCCGGTGTTTCCGCTTGTGGCTTCCAGAACAGTCTTTTCAGTGGTAAGCAATCCTCTTTCCTCGGCCTTTTCTATCATATAGAGAGCGGTTCTGTCTTTTATCGAACCACCAGGGTTGAATCCCTCTAACTTCGCATATATTCTGACTTTTTTATTGGGATTAAGGTTTCGGATCTCCACGATGGGAGTGTTGCCGATCAAATCCAGGATATTATCGTGATTTTTTTTCATTGATTAAAGAATTGGCTTTAATACTGGTGGTTCTTCTCCAATTTAGTTGGAGAAGAGAGTTCAAGGATTCCAGGGGTCACACCTGATTAATTGTAGATAACGCACTTATTTTGCCTTAATTAACTACAACTAATCGTGAGATGATCCATACTGGTTAACTGTCGAATTTCGGTATGGGAATCTTTACGAATGGGACACCTTCTTCTCTGAGGGTATCCTCTTCGCTCTTTGTTACGGTTCCCTTTATATTCCTGCTGTCTTCCTCGCCAATATGTATCTTAAGTGCAACTTCAGCAAATTTGCCGCCCACATCTTCAAATGTCTTGTCCATATATTCATTGAACATCCGGAGCGCTTTTACAGGAGATAGCTTTTTGTTATTCTCATTCAATCTCCCGGCGTCCTTTCCCATAACCGTGATAGAGGAAGGCACTATCTCTATGTTTGAGCTTCCGCACACCGGACATGCGACGAGCTTTTTCTCTTTCTGCGCCTCAAAGGCTGTGCGGTCGTTGAACCAGCCTTCAAATATGTGACTTCTTTCACACTTAAGGTCGTATATTATCACTCCGCCTATTCCTCTCTTCCTGTACGCCTGCCACGGTTCCTCGATATCATGAATTTTTGTCTGAAACAAGTTGTGGTACTATTTTAGCGAATGTTCCGGCATTTTTCATTTTTTTATGGACATTTATGGGTAAATTATATAGTCAGAGATTCTGTCGGGATGTGGCCCAGTCTGGTAGGGCACTGCGTTCGGGACGCAGGGGTCGCGCGTTCAAATCGCGCCATCCCGACCATTTTAAAAACCTTATTGTTCTATCCGATGGCGCCCGCCATGGAAAAGATTGGAAGATAAAGGGCTATTATCATCCCTCCCACAATCCCGCCCAGAAATACCAGCATTATGGGTTCAAGTAATGAGGTCATAGCGTCAACCGCCGTGTCAACCTCGGAATCGTAAAAATCGGCGATCTTCTCCAGCATGGCATCAAGGGCGCCTGTGTTTTCACCGACTGATATCATGGAAACAACCATGGAAGGGAATATTCCTGATTCCGATAGGGGTTCCGCTATTGTCTTGCCCTCGCTTATACTCTTCCTGGTGTCCATCAGGGCATTCTCAACAACCTTGTTGCCCGCTGTTTTGCTTACAATTTCAAGTCCGTCAAGTATCGGAACGCCACTGCTCATCATGGTGGAAAGGGTTCTTGAGAATTTTGCCACGGCAACCTTTCTGAGCAGCATACCAAAAATGGGCAGCTTGAGTACCGTGCGATCTATCCGGAGTCTCCCACCTTTAGTCCCGTGATATTTTCTGAAGATGAAGACGACAACGACGATAAAACCTATTATGTATAAGATATTGTTCTGGACAAAGCGACTGATGTCTACGAGAAACTGTGTGGGAGCCGGCAACGCCGATCCCATACTTGAAAACAAATCATCAAAGACGGGAACTACCTTATACAAGAGCAGAATGACAACCGCTATGGCAATCACGAGAACGCTGATCGGGTAGGTCATGGCCCCTTTCACCTTTCTTTTCAGATTCATTGCCTTCTCCATGTATGCGGACAGACGATTGAGGATTACATCCAGGATGCCACCCGCCTCGCCGGCAGCGACCAGATTTATGAAAAGATCATTGAATACATCCGGATGTTTTTTCAGGGCTTCCGAGAGAGAGCTTCCGCCCTCGATATCCTCTTTTATTGATTTGATAATCTTTGCAAAGGTTTTGTTCTGTTCCTCTTCACCCAACAGCTCCAGGCATTGGATGATGGGTAGTCCGGCATTGATCATGGTGGCAAACTGGCGCGCGAATACCACTATATCCTTTTCCCTGACCCTTTGTCGCAGAAAGGGGATGTTTTCGAAGAGATCCTTAGGCTTTTTCTTTATGCTCCCGGGCCTGATGCGCTGGCGACGCAACTGGATTCTCACGGCGCTTTCATCAGGGGCCTCCATTTCACCCTTTTTGATTTCGCCCTTTTTTGTCGTGCCCTCCCACAGGTATACAGGCATTTTTACCCCCTTTTCTCCTGAACTTTCAGGGAATTCCAATTACGAGTCATTTCATATAGAATAATGCCTCCGGATACGGATACATTCAAAGAATCGACGATAGCCGTCATAGGTATTGAGACCAGAAAATCACATTTTTTCCTGACAAGTGGTCTTATTCCCTTGCCCTCACTTCCCATTACAAGACCCATGTGAGTGCTATAGTCATGGGAATGCAGGTTCTTTCCGCGTGTGGCATCGGCACCGTATATCCAGAAACCCTCTTTTTTCAGGTTATCAATTGCCCTTGATATATTTACCACCTTGGCAACCGGAAGGTGCATGGCCGCTCCCGCTGAAGCTTTGATTACAGCGGGTGTGATAGGTGCAGCGCGGTTTTCAGGGATAATAACGCCGGAGGCGCCAAAACAGAGAGCTGTTCTTATGAGCGAACCAAGGTTCTGGGGATCTGTGATACCGTCAAGTATAAGAATTAAAGCGTTTTTCCGGGATTTACAATCGGTCAGGACTTCATCCATGCCGGCATACCGATATTCCCCACATATACAGATAACACCCTGATGATGGCTGGTGCCGACGGTGGCATTCAGATGCTCTCTGTCTCTGAAGACTACAGGTATCTTCCTCCGGGCTGTAATTTCCAATATCTCCCGGACACCGTCCTGTTTTCCCCCTTTAAGTAAGATAACCTTCTCTATTTTTCCGCTGGCCCTGAGGGTTTCAACAACCGGATGAATCCCATAGATTATCTGCATTGTTTTGCCTCTGGCCAGACCTTGGAAATCCTTAATTAGCGAGCCCCTTGGAAATTTCTTCGGTGATCCTGTCCGCGACAGCCACGGGATCATCAGCCAGTCTTATTGGCCTGCCCACCACGATGTAATCCGCACCCATTGTGATGGCGTCCCTCGGAGTCAATACCCTTTTCTGGTCGTCGCCTGCCACTTTACTGCCCAGTCTTATACCCGGGGTTACGATGATAAAGTCTTTTCCGCATGCCTCCCGTATCGGGATTACATCCTGGGCGGATGCCACAACTCCGGAGACACCTGCTTTTCTGGCTGACACTGCAAGTTTCAGGGCAAGTTCTCTGGTAGAACATTTGAACCCCATCTCTTCAAGATTCGAATCATCCAGACTTGTAAGGACAGTTACCGCGAGTAGCACCGGTGGGACAATACCCATAACTCTCGCAGTGTTATTGACAGAATCTACCGCCCGCTCCATCATCTCACTTCCCCCAAGTGCGTGTATATTGAGCATGGAAATGCCCAGTTTTACCGCAACCTCAGAGGCCATTGCGACGGTGTTTGGAATGTCATGAAACTTCAGATCGAGGAAGATATTTCCACCCTTCTCTATTATCCTTGAGACGACAGAAGGACCGAAATGGGTGAATGCTTCCTTCCCTATCTTAAACATTCCCACATGATCCTTCAAAAGATCGGCCCATTTTATGGCCTCATCCATATCTTCTCCCAGATCAAGGGCGAATATCAGTTTGCCTCGGCTGTTTCTATTTGGTGCTTGCATCTTCGGTAATATCCGCACTGCTCTCTATAAACTCAGTGATTTCAACATCTGCTGACTTGGCATTGAGAATCTCAGGATGAGAGTATTGCACCTTCTCTTCCGCTATTTCCCTCAAAGCGGTAACGATTTCCCGATTGTTTTTCTTCTCGCTGAGGGGATTCGATCCCCTGAGTAATTGCTTTGCCCTTTGAGTGGTAAGGTGTGTCAGGGCAAATCTGTTTTTTGCTTTTTTTAAAGAATCCTCTACGGTAACTCTTGCCATGCGTTATATACCTCCGGTTATTGAATAAAAATCGTTTATCCCGGCTTGCAGCCGGGACCTCCTGTTCTTCTCCGCTATATATATAGATCTCATTATATCAACAGAATTATTTAGTATATCATTAAATATTACATAATCATACCGTTCATTTTCTCTTACCTCTTCCATAACCCTGTCGAAACGCATCTTTATAACATCATTGGTCTCTGAGCCGCGTTCCTTCAATCTCTCCTTCAAAATTTCTACGGATGGAGGCATGATGAAAACAAACACACCTTCGGGATACATTGACTTTACATTACCGGCCCCTTTGATATCTATATCCAGTATTACGTCATGACCCTTTCCAGTCAGGTCTTCTATCTCCTTTTTTAACGTGCCGTAAAAATGGCCGTAGATTTCTTCCCACTCTACAAACTCGCCCTTCCCTATCCTGTTCTTGAATTCCTCCGCGGAGATAAAGTGATAATCTCTCCCATCTTTTTCACCTTTCCGTGGAGGACGTGTAGTGCAGGACACGGAAAAATACAGATCGGGGAATTCATCCAGAAGCCTTCTGCATATAGTGGTTTTGCCTGCGCCTGAAGGGGCGGAGATGACAATAAGAAGTCCTTGTGTGTTCGCATGTTTCATGATGTCCAAACCTTGATGATTACATTATCTTATCTCTTACTCTGACTCGAAACCCGAAACCGTACCCTCTATTCAATATTCTGCACCTGTTCTCTCAGTTTGGCAAGTTCTGTCTTTATTTCTATTACGTTACCGGATATTGTAAGGTCGTTGCTCTTGGACCCTATTGTATTTATTTCCCTGTGCATTTCCTGAAACAGGAAATCCATTTTTCTGCCTATGGCGGTATCACTGTTCAGCATCTCGCCAAACTGCTTTATGTGGCTTTTAAAGCGTACAATCTCTTCGGTGATATCGCTCTTTTCAGCCATTATCGCGACTTCCTGGATCAACCTTGATTCATCACACTCCAAGCCGTCTGTCAGTTCCCGGATTCTCTCCGAAAGTCTTTTCTGGTAATCGTCAGCCACCTGTGGAATCCTCGATTCCAGCTCTTTCATATAAGCGCTGACTATATCAAGGCGCGCAACAAAATCCTCGTAGAGAAGTCTGCCTTCATCCTCCTTCATATGTATCAGGGAATCGATTGAATCATCCAGTGCCTTGCGGATTGTATCCCATGCTTCTTCAGGATCAATTTCTACTTCGGAATTATAGATGCTGCCCTTCAGATTAACAAGTGTGGCCAGTGTTATCTCATCGCTGAGGTTGAATTTTTCCTTCAGGCCTGTCATTAAGGAATAATAGCTGCTGATGAGGGGAAGATTTGCCTCCAGATTATCCCCGCCATTTGCACCCGAATCTGAATCTATCCTGATATTGATCTCAACTCTTCCCCTCGAAATCCGTTCTCCTGCCCTTTTCTTGATATCTACCTCCATAGGAGCGAGAAAGACAGGCAGCCGTATACTGCTTTCCAGATTTCTGTGGTTGAGAGATTTGATTTCGACAATCAGTTTCTTTCCCGCAAGAGTGGATTCCGCTCTTCCATAGCCTGTCATGCTTCTTATCATAGATTCTTCTCCTTGTTCAAAGTTCACGGTTTACAGTTATCGGTACTGCGGTTCACGGCTGGTTGTTTTTCAACCATTGAGTCTGAATAATATACCTCTCTCTTATGTTGTTGAACATCATTATCATGCTTTTGTCTGAATAATCAGGGTATGTCCACTCGAGACTACGGAAGGTATGTTTTATAAAGATGAGTGTGAGATCGGCATATATGCCGTCCCTGATATAGGGGCGGTGAGTATATGCTTTCCCCGTGGCAAGAATCAGATGGGCCCGGGATATATATCCCGGGTCTATATTGACAATCCTGCTGTTATCTCTCATAAATTTTCCTTCTACTTTGTTTGTGAACAGTTTTATGTCGGGAAGCGTATCCGGGGACACAAGATTTCCAAAAGATATAAAACGCCTGACAAGGGAAGTCCCTGATTCTTTTGCATAGTAATCGGTGTATTCAAAAGGCACAAGCGCACTTATATAATCGAGTCCTCCAAATTCTTCCGACAGGATCGTTATGGTTTTGTTCAGTATGTCCCTGCTTCCGGAAAATACGCTGGATATTAATTTCACCGGTTCAGGAAAGGTTGGCCTGCTCATAGCGTTTTTTCAGTTCATCCTGGTAGACCGGCGCCGTGCCCACCTTGCCGACCGCGATGCCGGCTGCATGATTGGCCAGAGCAGAGGCCTCTCTGAATGTTGCTCCCGCCGCAACGCAAAGAGCAAAGACCCCTATCACCGTATCGCCGGCGCCTGTTACGTCGAAGACATCTCTGGCAACAGTGGGAATGTGAGTTACTCTGCCGTCATTTTCAAATAGGCTCATTCCCTCTTCGCCCCTTGTTACCAGAAGGGCGCCGAAATCGAATTTCCTGATAAGTGCCCTGCCGCCATTTGTAATATCATCATCGTTCTTAAGCTCCATACCGAGCGCGCGCTCCATCTCCTGGTGGTTGGGCGTTATTAAGTCACACCCGCTGTAAAGGGAAAAATCGCTCTGTTTAGGATCGATGCACAGAATTATCCCCCTCTCCAGGGTTATTTCCCTTATCCCTCTGATAAGCTCTTCTGAAAAGACTCCCTTGTTGTAGTCCGAGATAACCACGGCCCCCAGGCCATCCTTCATCGATTTTATGTATTCTATTATCCCTTGAAGACTGTCCCGGGAAACCGGGTTCTTGTCTTCTCTGTCAAATCTTACTACCTGCTGGCTGTGCGCAACGACCCTCGTTTTTACTATGGTGGGACGTTCATGCTCCACGATGATTCCGGCTGTATCAATGTTCATCTTTCTCAACTTGCTTATCAGCCAGCTGCCCATATCGTCCGATCCGACAATGCCGGAAACCGCAACTTTTCCCCCCATAGAGAACACGTTGTTCAACACATTGGCACAACCACCCAGGAGAAGACTTTCAGATGTGACTTTCACCACAGGCACCGGAGCCTCTGGTGAAATACGCGATACCTTTCCCCAGATAAACTGGTCAACCATAATGTCTCCGACTATCAGCACCTTTGAACTGTGGAAATGGCTGATAATATCGAGAGCCCTCTTTCTGTTTATAATGTTCTCCATTATACAACACCTTTCAATACCACAGACGGCAAAATGATCATTCCGTTCAGACCCCATGCATGTCTTCCATGTGCGAACAGGCCAGCATGCTATTATTATAGAGTTTTTTTGTCAATCCTTTTTCTCAAAACCCTTGACTAAATATGGAAAAGGATATAACTAAGATTGCTTTACGTTTAAGGGGTTGCCTGATGGATGAGAAGAGTGAATTGTTACTGAAAAGGAAGGAAAAGATAGAATCGCTGAGGTCCATGGGGGTTGATCTGTATCCGAATGATGTGAGAGTGACCGCTACCACTAAATCTGTTATTGACCGGTTTGGCGATATGGATAACGAGGGGCTTGAAGGGGTTGAAGAAAAGTTTGCACTGGCTGGAAGGCTGATGGCAATACGCAACTTCGGCAAAGCCGCGTTCGTAAGCATTCAGGACAGAGAGGGAAGGATACAGGGGTACATAGCGAGGGACAAAGTCGGCAAAGACATATACTCGATCTTCAAGAAATTTGATGTAGGAGATATAGTTTTCATTTCAGGAGGCCTCTTTAAGACAAGAACCGGCGAATTGACCGTTGATGCCGGGGGAATACGGCTCCTGTCAAAGTCTGTAAGGCCATTGCCGGAGAAATGGCACGGTCTCACTGATGTCGAAGCTAGATACAGGCAGAGACATCTTGATCTTATAATGAATCCCGCTGTCAAGGAAGTCTTTTATGCGAGAAGCAGGATCATAAAACTTATTCGCGACTTCATGCAGGAAAGGGATTTTCTTGAAGTGGAAACTCCCATGATGCAGCCCATGGCCGGCGGCGCGGTTGCACGGCCATTTAAGACATATCACAATACCCTGGATATGGATCTCTACCTGAGAATAGCGCCGGAGCTTTACCTGAAACGGCTTATTGTTGGAGGACTTGAAAGGGTTTTTGAGATAAACAGAAATTTCAGGAATGAGGGTATATCAACCTTCCACAATCCGGAATTTACTATGATGGAATTCTATCAGGCCTACGCTGCTTATGAAGATCTGATGGTTATGACGGAGGAAATGATAACATTCGTTGCCATGGAGATATTCGGCTCTCTTAAATTTGATTATCAGGGCACTGAAATTGATCTTCGCCGTCCCTGGCAGCGCCTGACAGTGAAAGAAGCCATCCTGAAGTATTCAGATGCCACGCCGGATATCCTGGAGGACAGGGCAAAAGCCGCCCAATACGCGAAGACTATGGGCCTGCCCGTTGAAGACGATGAACCGTTGGGAAAGATTATAGTGGCCATATTCGAGGAGGTGGCGGAGAGCAGGCTCATCCAGCCGACATTTGTCACAAGCTATCCCATAGAGGTATCACCCCTTTCGAGAGAGAGCACCGATAACAGCGGCTTTACCGATCGTTTCGAGCTTTATATTTATGGTAGGGAACTTGCCAACGCCTTTTCAGAGCTCAATGATCCTGAGGATCAGAGAAACAGGTTTGCCATGCAGTTGAAGGAAAGAGAGGCAGGAGACAAGGAGGCCCATGAAATGGACGAAGATTACATCGGCGCTCTGGAATACAGCATGCCCCCAACCGCGGGCGAAGGGATAGGGATAGACCGGCTTGTGATGCTTTTCACCGATTCGCCATCCATACGAGACGTAATTTTATTTCCGCACATGAGAGCAAAAAAAGATGTAAAATAATTGTTTACTTGACCTACAGGTTTCCAAAATATGTCATATGAGCTCTTCATAGGCCTGCGTTATCTCCGGGCAAAAAGAAAACAAACCTTCATATCAGCCAACACATTTATATCAGTGGCGGGTATCTTCCTGGGAGTTGCCGCGCTTATTATTGTGCTGGCTGTCATGAACGGTTTTGAAATTGAGCTTCGCGACAAGATACTGGGAATAAACTCTCATATTGTCCTTATGGAATACACCGGAGGAATGGAAGACCATGAAGGGATTATGAGGAAGATTGAATCGGTTGACGGCGTTGTGGCCTCTACTCCGTTCATATATGGCCAGGCTATGCTGAAGAACAGAGGACGGGTAACGGGTGTGGTCCTGCGCGGCATGTCGACCGAAACATCCGCCAATGTTATAAATCTCGGAAAGATGAAGGATGGAAATATTGATTATCTCTCCGGCAAGAGGAACAAGACAGATCTGCCCGGAGTTGTCATAGGAAAGGAACTGGCACAGAACTTGGGACTTTTGCTTTTTGACACGGTGGAAATATTACTTCCCATGGGAATTACAACCCCTATGGGAATTGTCCCCAAGATCAAGAAGTTCAGTGTAGTGGGTATTTTTGATTCAGGTTCATATGAGTATGATTCATCACTGGTCTTCATGTCGCTTAAGAACTGTAAGAAGTTTCTTGGTATGAAGGATACGGTTACAGGGCTCGAAATAAAGGTGGATGACATCTACGGGGCAGGCAGGATTGCAAAGGCTATTCAAGAGGAGCTTGGGTATCCCTACTGGGCAAGAAGCTGGATGGAAATGAACAAGAACCTTTTCTCGGCACTCAAACTTGAAAAAAGAGTTATGTTTATCATTCTCAGCCTGATTGTAATTGTTGCCGCCTTCAATATAATAACCACACTGATTATGACGGTTATGGAAAAGACCAGAGATATAGCCATACTGAAATCAATGGGTGCCACGGCAAGAAGCATCATGAAAATATTTATGGTAGAAGGGATTGTTATAGGAGCAATCGGAACCATCCTGGGCTGTATTACAGGGCTTACTGTTGCACTGAATCTGGAATGGATAAGCCGGTCGGTGGAAGACTTCTTCGGCTTCAAGATACTCCCGAAAGGTGTCTATTACCTGAACGAAATCCCCTCTCAGATAAATTACGGAGATGTCGCTGTTATAGTCATTGCGGCAATGCTTATAAGCTTTCTGGCGTCGATATATCCATCGTGGAGGGCCTCAAAGCTGGATCCTGCCGAGGCGCTGAGGTATGAATAGAAAGCAGGTAGCGTGAGATGATAGAAATCCAGCAGCTGACCAAAACCTTCATAAAGAATGGAGCCCGGATTGAGGTGTTGAAAGGCATTGATTGCAGTATTGCAAGGGGGGAATCTCTGGCGATTCTCGGCGCTTCCGGTACGGGCAAAACCACACTTCTTCAGATACTCGGAGCGCTTGATCATCCGACTTCCGGCCGCGTGCTCTTTGATGGTACTGATATTTTCGAGTGGGATGAGCCCAGACGTGCTGAATTCAGAAATAAAAGGATAGGTTTTGTCTTCCAGTCTTACCATCTGCTTCCCGAATTCACCGCTCTGGAGAACACCGCCATGCCAGCCCTGATAAATGGGGTGCAACTAGAGTATGCCTGCAAGAGAGGGGAGATTGTCTTGACGAAGGTGGGGCTTGGTGATAGGTTGACCCACAAACCGGGTGAACTTTCCGGAGGCGAGCAGCAACGGGTTGCCATAGCAAGGGCGTTAATGATGAATCCGGATGTAATCCTGGCTGATGAGCCTACAGGAAATCTTGATATGAAAACGGGAGAGAGGGTACAGGACCTGCTTCTAGACCTTGGCAGGTCAGAGAACACCACTCTCATTGTAGTTACTCACAACAGATTACTTGCAGATAACATGTCTCGCACTATCAACCTAAAGAATGGAAAGACTTATGATATTTAGACGCAGGGAATGCCTCTCTGTCATAGCGATATTACTTGTATTTCTCCCCGTAAGTGTTTTTTCCGCTACGCACTCCTCCATTGAAAAGGAAAACGTCGAGAAAGTTGCCTTTCTTCCGTTTGAGATACACAGCAACGAAAATGTTCTTTTGCTGCAAGATCAGATAGCCGACAGACTGACGACCGAACTGATAAAATCCGGGCATATAGAGATCATCAAAAAGAAGGCTTTTGAGGGGCTGATTGAGGGAAAGAAGGTGGATGACCGGCTGGCTGTTGCTGTTGGAGAAAATATGGGCGCCGATTTTGCGATTGTGGGGAGTCTCACAAAGCTGGGTGGTATGTTGAGTGCTGATGTTGGAGTGATAAACGTCAAAAGCAGACATCGTTTCAATATCTTCGCCCAGGGGAATAACATGGATGACCTGGCATCGCGGTTGAAGAATGATATCCTTCTGAAGATACTTAGCGGCCAAAGGATCATGGAGATAAAATTCACGGGAAATCTCAGGATCGGAGATGATGCCATATATAATGTCCTGAAAAGCACAAAGGGTAAGCTTCTCTCAAGACAGGGACTCTCATCCGACATAAAAGCCATATACAAAATGGGTTACTTTAAAGACGTCGCGGTTAAGGTTACAACTACACGTGAGGGAAAAGTTATAAACTTCACACTGGAAGAGATGCCCCTGATAACAAGCGTGGATATTGAGGGAAATGATGATATAGAGAAAGAGGATATAAAAGGGGTAATCTCTGTTAAAGAAAAACAGCTGCTCAATCTGAACAAATTGAAGGCAGATATTGAAAACATAAAAACCCTCTACAAGAATGAAGGGCATCTCAACGCTGAGGTCAAATACAGCACATATGAAAATAAAAAGGGTGTTCGGGTAGTATTTAATATAATTGAGAATAAAAAACTCTATGTGAAAAAGATTACATTTGAGGGGAACAGGGCGTATACGGACGAAGAACTGAGTGACTTGATGGAAACTTCGGAGTGGAGCATATTTCATTTTATCACCGATTCCGGTGTGTTCAATGAGGACAAGTTAAAGCAGGACACCAACAGGCTGACGGTTTTTTACCTGAACAGCGGGTATATAAATGCCAAAATCGGTGAGCCGGAGATCACCCATGACAGGGAATGGATATACGTCAAGATACCCATAATCGAAGGAAAGCAGTTCAGGATTGGCAATGTGAGGATTACGGGCGACACTCTTACCATCCCCCGGTCCGAACTGATGCTGCAACTTCAGATTACCGAAAAAGATTATTTTGACAGAGAAGCTATAATAAAAGATATTGATAAGCTGACAGAGGTTTGCAGCAAGGAAGGCTATGCCTATGCCAATATTATTCCGCGAACCCTGCCCAGGGATGATGAACAGAAGATCGATATAACCTACAATATAGACAAGGGTGATCTTGTATATATCAACACTATATCCATAACGGGTAACACCACAACGAGGGATAAGGTAATACGCAGGCAGCTTGCTGTTGTGGAGAAAGACCTCTATGACAGCAGCAAGCTCAAAACAAGCTATATGAAGCTGAACAGGCTCAGATATTTTGAAGAGGTAAATTTTCAGACGGGAAAGGGAACCGATGAAAGCCTCATGGATATCGATGTCCATGTCAGGGAAAGATCCACAGGCATGTTCAGTGTGGGCGCCGGATACAGCGCGACAGACAAGCTGGTTTTCATGACCCAGATATCCGAGCAAAACCTCTTTGGCCGGGGCCAGACCCTGGGTCTTAGCGCATACTTTGGATCAACGAAAACGAGCTACGAACTGTCTTTCGTGGAACCCTGGCTGTTTGATATACCACTGTGGAGTAAATTCGAGATATGGAACACAGACCGGGATTATGACTCATACGATTTGCAGACAAAGGGTTTCGGCACGACGCTGGGCTATCCCCTCTTTGAATATGTAATAGGTTATGTGGGCTACAGGTTGGCAATTGATAACATCATAAATGTAGAAAACACCGCATCAGACTATATCAAGGACCAGGAGGGGGAAACAACCTCAAGCGGCGTCACGCTATCGCTTTCACGAAATACAACGGATGATATGATCTTTCCCTCAAAAGGTTCTAAAAACAAGGTTTCCGCGGAAGTAGTGGGAACAATCTTTCAGGGAGATGTCAGTTTTGCGAAATATATCGCTGATTCAAAGTGGTTTTTCGCCATGCCGCTGGATACCGTATTCGGCATTCATGGAAGAATTGGTTACATACAGGAACTTGAGGGAAAAGAGGTTCCCGTCTTCGAGCGTTTCTACCTGGGTGGAATAAACTCCCTCAGAGGATTAAGAGAGGTAGGACCGGTAGATCCAGATACTGGCGATCCCATAGGCGGCGCGACTATGCTGAATTTTAATGCAGAAGTTGTCTTCCCCCTTATCAAAGATGCCGGTGTAAAAGGAGTGGTATTCTTCGATACGGGCAATGCGTGGAACAGTGGTTATTATTTGGATGACATGCGAAGAACAGCGGGGGCGGGGGTGCGCTGGTATTCTCCGATAGGCCCGTTGAGACTGGAATGGGGATATGTCCTTGACAGAAAAGATTTTGAACCCCGGAGCAGGTGGGAGTTTACTATAGGTATGTTTATGTAGTTTCCGTTTTTAACAATTATGAGATCACAAATTAAAACAGGAGGTTTTTGTTCATGAAAAAAGCTATAAGTTTTTTGATAGTTGTTTCTTTTATATTGGCAGGTGTCTGCTCTGCCGGGGCGGAGAAGATAGGATTTATCAATATAAAAAACATCATTGTCAACTCGGATGCCGGAAAAGCTGCGACCCTGGATCTGAAAAAGTTTGTCGAAAAGAAAAAAATACAGATACAGGAGAAGGAAGGCGCCCTTAAAAAGATAAAGGCTGATCTGGAAAAACAACGCGCTGTCATGACGGCAAGCGCTTACAAGGAAAAAGAGCTTGCCTACCAGAAAGGTTACAGAGATTATAAGAGATTCATCGAAGATGCTAATGAAGAGATGAAATTAAAGGAGCAGAAACTTTCCCAGAAACTGATTCCCGAGGTGTTCAAGATTGCGAACGGCATCGGTAAAAAGGGAGGGTATGCGTGCATAATGGACGTGAGCACCAATGGCCTTATCTTTCATTCCAAGACGAATAATATAACGACAAAAGTGATAGAGCAATATAACAGGGAATATAATTCGAAAAAGTAGATATCAGGGTTCAAATGACAGTCAAAAAACAGTTGAAAGAGATTGCGGAACATGTGGGCGGCACGGTGGTGGGAGATGCCGATGTAGTTGTCTGCAATGTGCAGGGTATAGATGAGGCGGGTGAAGGAGATCTTACCTTCATCTCAAATCCAAAATACAGGGACAGGCTCGAAGAAACCCGTGCATCGGCAATCCTTGTTTCACCCGGGATTACAAGCCCCAGCAAAAACCTGATTGTTACGGAAGATCCTTACACCGCCATGGCCATGGCACTCACGCTTCTTTACCCGGACGAACCTGTTACTGCGGGGATAAGTGGTGATGCTTTTATTGAAACGGATGCTGAAGTCGGGGAAGATGTTGCCATCTATCCCGGTGTGTACATCGGCAAGAGGGCCAGAATAGGAAGAGGAGCTGTGCTTTACCCCGGTGTTTTTGTGGGCAATGACGCAATCGTGGAAGAAGATTCCATATTATACCCGAACGTTGTGGTCTACAAGAAATGCAGGATCGGGAAAAGGGTGACCCTTCACGCGGGAGTCATTGTAGGGGCGGATGGATTCGGTTTCGCGAATCCGGGAGCCGACAACCGCAAAGTGCTTCAGGTGGGAATAGTGCAGATAGATGATGATGTTGAGGTTGGGGCAAATACCACCATAGATCGAGGAACGTTGGGGGAAACCTGGATAAAAAGAGGTGTCAAAATTGATAACCTGGTCCAGATCGCTCACAATGTAGTCATTGGTGAAAATTCTATTATTGTTGCCCAGGTTGGCATTTCCGGCAGCACAAAATTGGGTGAGAGTGTAATACTGGGAGGACAGGTTGGACTTGTCGGGCACATCACCATAGGAGACAATGTCATGATCGGGGCCCAGTCGGGTGTCCATGAAGATATCCCTCCAGATCAGATAATGTCCGGCACACCTCACATGCCACATCGCAGTTGGCTCCGGACGCAGGCATGTTTACCTAAACTGCCGGAGATGAGAAGGACGATAAATTCCCTGTTAAAAAGAATAGAGGAATTGGAAGAAAAAGCAGAAAAATAAGCGATAAATTCGTGTAAAAATAGTATCCATCCAGAGAGGTAGTAAAGATTATGAGTATTCACCCAACGGCTATTATATCGCCCGAAGCGACTGTTGGAGAGAATGTTGAGATAGGGCCTTACAGTGTTATCGGTCCGGATGTACAGATAGGGGAGGATTCTGTTGTGGGTCCGCACGCAGTCATAGAAGGTCCCACAAAGATAGGCAGCAACTGCCACATATTCCAGTTTGCAGCCATCGGTGCTCCCCCCCAGGATCTGAAGTTCGAAGGGGAAAAATGCCCTGTTATTATTGGTGACAATAATACGATAAGGGAGTTTGTCACCATACACAGGGCGACATCTTCCGATATAGGCATGACATTTATCGGGGACAATAATCTCCTGATGGCATATTGCCATGTGGCCCATAATTGCAAACTGGGCAATAATATCGTAATGGCAAATGCCGCCAATCTGGCTGGTCATATACATGTTGAAGATTACGCCATAATAGGCGGCCTGTCAGGTGCCCATCAATTTACACGCATAGGATGCCATGCGATGATTAGCGGCACATCCGCGGTTAACCAGGATGTTCCCCCATACGTTATAGTCGCAGGCAACCATGCAAGGCTATACGGTCTTAATATTATCGGTCTGAAAAGGCGGGGGTTTTCGGAGAAAACCTTGGAAAATCTAAAAAAGGCTTACAGGATAGTCTTCAGATCATCCCTTTTGCTGTCCGAAGCTGCGAAAAAGATAAGAGAGGAAATCAAGGATTCACCTGAGGTGTGGCAGGACTTAAAAGTTTTTACCGAATCCGATACTGAATCCTGATCCCTGACCCCGAGAATTGTTACATTACACTTAATAGTTATTATATGGCGGGAGATTTACCCCCCTGCTGTCTTTTATCTTTCATTTTTTATCTCACGCTATGAATAATTTTGTTGAGTTATGAGAATTTTCGTTCAAGATCAAGGCATGCGAAGAAAATAACCTCAGGTATGTAGTTGATATTTCGAGGATTATTTTTTGAGTATAACGCAGAGATTGGGCGAGAAAACCATTAATAAACAGAATCATGAACAATCCTGGAATTATGCAACCAGAAAACCCTGACATAATGATCGTTGCCGGTGAGGCATCGGGCGACCTGCATGGAGCAAATCTTGTCAGGGCGATGCATAGCATCAATCCTGACCTATGCTTCTACGGGGTGGGAGGCGAAAAGATGAAAGAAGCCGGTGTATCTCTGATCGCCCATTCGTCCAAAATGGCCGTTATGGGAATTACCGAGGTATTACCCAGGCTGGGCTTTATACTGAAAGTCAAACGCGAGCTTAGAAAATCGCTACGGCAATCCAGGCCGGCGCTCTTGATCCTTATAGACTATCCGGGGTTCAACCTGCCTCTGGCTAAATTTGCCAGAGAGAGCGGGATTAAGGTCTTTTACTATATAAGCCCAAAGGTATGGGCATGGAGAAAAAAAAGGATATACGCTCTGGAGAGATATGTAGACCGTATGGCGCTTATACTTCCATTTGAAGAACAGGTCTATGAGGGGGTAAATCTGGATGTCCGTTTTGTTGGTAATCCGCTCTTGGATACAGTAAAGAGACAGTACATGCGCGGGGAGGCGATCAGAAAGTTCGGGTTGAAAGAGGGTCTGACAACCATCGCTCTTCTGCCGGGGAGCAGAAAGGGCGAAGTGATAAGACTCCTGCCTGAAATGCTTGGGATGGCAAAAATCCTGAAGGACAGGATCCCGGCCATTCAGTTTGTTCTACCACTTGCAGATACACTTTCGTCCGATTTTGTGCATGGACTGGCTGACCGATACGGGGTTGATTTCAGGATCATAGAGGGGAATGTGTATGATGTCGTTGGGCTGTCCGATATTGCCGTCGTAGCTTCAGGGACGGCCACACTGGAGACAGCGCTTCTCGGTGCACCGATGATTATCGTCTACAGAGTTTCACCACTGACATATCTCATAGGCCGGGCAGTTGTGAATGTTGATAATATCGGACTTGTCAACATAATAGCAGGAAAAACAGTAGTCCCAGAGCTTATACAGGGAGACGCGAATCCCGAAAAGATGGCGGATGAAGTGTATGATATCCTTACCAATGCGCCCAGGATGGATGAAATGAAAAGGAATCTACTTGATGTGAGCAAAATGCTGGGGAGCCCGGGGGCATCCGTAAGAACGGCCAGGTTAGCGTACGAACTTGTCACAAGTAGTGGCCAAATATGTTGAAACTGAACGATGTTGCTTCCAGAATATTGCGTGATGACAGGAGATTGTTACGGTTTTCTCCGCTTCTTCTGGCTTCCTTCATGTACCGCGGTGCTATAAGTCTTCGCAATCATTTCTATGATGCAGGCATATTACATGCGCAGAGGATGAAATGCAGGGTTATCAGCGTGGGGAACATAATTGTTGGAGGTACCGGGAAGACCCCTGTGGTAATCATGCTGGCCGGTATGCTTAAGGAACATGGGTACAGACCGGCTATACTAAGCAGGGGTTATGGAGGCAAAAGGGAGGGACGCACAGGTGTGGTGTCGGACGGTCATGACATACTGATGGGAGCGAACGAGGCGGGCGATGAACCTGTACTGATCGCGGATAGCCTGAAAGGTGTTCCCGTCATTATCGGGAAGGAAAGATCCCTTGCCGGAAAACTGGCTGTTAAACGTTTCGGCACTGATGTGCTTATACTCGATGACGCGTTCCAACACCGCCGCCTGTCAAGAGATATCGATATTGTTCTGTTGGACAGTGAAAAACCGTTCGGAAACGGTTTTATGCTTCCGAGAGGAGGCCTGCGTGAACCGGAAAAGGGCCTGCAGAGGGCTGATGCGATAATATTCACATCTACGGAGGGGAATACAGAGCCGGGAACGGACAATATACACGCAACTGAAATCCCTCAGGTTCCAACCTTCAGGGGTTATCGAAAAGCAAGGGGACTCGTTGGAGGCGAAGTGAAAGATACCCTCCCCCTTGAATATCTCAAAGGAAAAAGGATATGCGCGTTCTCAGGCATAGCCAACCCTGACAGCTTTCGTAGAATATTGGAACCTCTCTGTGGAGAAATTACTGTTTTTATACCTTTCCCGGATCATCATGTGTACACCGGAAAAGACATCGAACATATCCGGGAGGTCTGTCGCAAGTCCCGCACGGAGCTTATACTGACCACGGGAAAAGACGGAATTAAATTGATTGAGTTTCCCGATTTCTTCCGGGATATTTACCGGCTGAGAATGGAAATGGAGATAATCCCCTCCAGTCTGAACTTTGAGGAATATATTCTTACACGGTTAGAGACATGAAGAAAGAAACACGGACAACAAGAATTGTCTTCATAATATTCAGGGCTATCCCCCTTAGAATAAGGAGACTCCTGTTCAAAACCCTGATGATCCTGTTTTACCAGTTTTCCGAGAAAAACAGATTGATTGTCCTGTATAATCTCACGCGTGCATTCCCGGAAAAGGATATGTCCGAAGTGACGGAAATCGCCAGAAATTGTTACAAGAGCCTGGGAATACTTGCCGCTGAGTTTTTCGATATTCTTTCCATGACAAGAGAGAATATATCTGACTGGCTGGAATTTGAAGGAATAGAGAACTATCTCAAAGCTCACGAAAAGAATAAAGGGGTTCTTTTCTTTACCGGGCATTTCGGAAACTGGGAAATAATGGCGGCAGCCTTTGCTTTCCTCTGCCAGCCGGCGTATATTGTATATCGAGCGCTGGATAATTCCGTCATCGGAAACATCGTTGACAGGGCAAGGAGTCATACAGGAAACAAACTCATTTCCAAGGGAGGCGCTGCCAGAAAAATAATCAGGGTTCTTGAAAAGAATAAGGATGTAGGCATCCTGATAGATCAGAATGTTTCATGGCGGGAAGGCGTATTCGTGAATTTTTTCGGAAGACCGGCATCAACCACCAAAGGGCTTGCCGCTCTCGCGCTCCAGACAGGAGCGCCTGTTCTGCCAAGTTTTATATTCAGAATGGAAAACGGGAAATATCGGTTTGTTATTGGGCCGGAAGTCGAGATTTCAAGGACCGGTGATTATGACAGGGACATCCTCGAAAACACTCAACGGTTTACGGATATTGTTGAAGACAATGTGAGAAGACATCCCGAACAGTGGTTCTGGCTTCACCAGCGGTGGAAAACCAAGAAATCTCAGGTCTCATAGGTCTTAGATTTTGAGCAATTTAATATGCTGAAGGTAAGAAAATCGAAGAAACTCGTCCCTGAAAGGGTCGACAATATACTAGTGAGGGGAACCAACTGGATCGGGGATGTCATTATGAGTCTCCCAGCAGTATCGTCTGTCAGACGCACCTTCCCCCACGCAAGGATAACCGTACTGGCAAAGCCCTGGGTAGCACAGCTCTACAGGACCTGCCCTGATGTTGACAATGTCATCGTATTTCAGAGTCCCGGTATACATGATGGAATAGGTGGAAAAATACGGCTTGCCGCACAACTGAGGAAAGAAAAGTTTGATCTGGCTGTTCTTCTTCAAAACGCCATAGAGGCGGCTATTATCGCGTGGCTTGCGCGAATACCCCTGAGGGCCGGGTATAACTCCGACTGCAGGGGGCTCCTCCTGACCCATTCGGTTAAGAGGACACGGGCGATAAGAAAAATTCACCAGACTGGCTATTATCTGGAGATGGTCGAGGCGCTGGGATTCGAAACATCAGGAAGAGATATTAATATAGTACCAGGTAATGATTATTCCCCGGCTGCAAAAAAGATTCTTACCGAATATAACATTAAAGAAGAAGACACCCTGATAGGCATCGCACCGGGGGCCAGCTACGGACCTGCCAAGATATGGTTTCCAGAGAGATTCGCAACCGTGGCAGACAGACTCGCGGATGAATTTTCAGCCAGGATTATCCTCTTCGGAAGTGCCGGAGACAGAGAGAAAACAGATATGGTTCAACGACACTCGGAAAACCCAATGATCAATCTGGCTGGCGAGACAACTCTCAAAGAGGTGATAGGTCTGATAAGCGAGTGCAATCTCTTTATATCAAACGATTCAGGGCTGATGCATCTTGCCGGAGCTTTGAACATTCCTCTAATTGCCATATTCGGGTCGACGAATCCCACGACAACATCTCCGGCGGGCAGGAAAAGTATTGTCATCTACAAGAATGTTTCCTGCAGTCCCTGTCTCAAAGAGGTATGTCCGACTGATTTCAGGTGTATGAATCTGATACAAGCGGATGATGTGTATGATGCCGCGAGGATATTGTTAAAAAGCGGCCGTGGATCAAACTGAATGCCGGGAAAATTTCAGGATGAAAAAGAATAACAGCGCGGTATTTTTAGACAGAGACGGAACAATCAATGAAGAGGTTGGCTACCTTGACAGTCTGGAGCAGCTGAGAATATTCCCCGCGGCATTTGATGCCGTGCGGATGATAAATAAAGCGGGAATGAAGGTGGTGGTGGTCACAAATCAGTCGGGTGTGGCGAGGGGATTTTTCGATGAAGATTTTGTGAACACCGTCCATGCAAGGATAAATGAAATATTTCGGGAAAAGGGTGCATTTATTGACAGGTTTTACTATTGCCCCCATCATCCGACAGAAGGAATCGGCAAATACCGGATATCATGCAACTGCAGGAAACCAGCTCCGGGAATGATTATAAAGGCGTCTGAAGAACTTGACATTGACCTGCCGGGTTCCTATGTGGTGGGCGATATGGCAAAGGATGTAGAACTTGCGAATAATGTCGGGGCCAAAGGAATACTCGTAAGAACAGGCTATGGGAAAAACGTAAAGGCTTCTGATATAAAGCCAGCCTGTATCGCCCGGGACATCCTCGATGCGGCAGAATGGATAATGAGGGACCGGAAAAATTGAATATCCTTATAGTAAAGCTGAGCGCCATAGGCGATGTGATACATACACTGCCATCGCTCGCGGCGCTTAGAAGACTTTATCCTGCCGCCCATATCACATGGGTGATAGAGGAGGATTCTTCAGATATCATAGAGGGACATCCCTGTCTCGACAGGGTTATTATCTCCCGCAGAAAAAGCTGGCTGAAAAATCTCAAGAAGCTGCACGAGGTGAGGAAAACGATTGATGAGATGGCATCATTTGTCGCTACCCTCAGAGATAGAAGATATGACCTTGTCGTCGATTTTCACGGTTTGTTAAAGAGTTCCCTTATCGTCTTGCTGAGTGGAGGCAGACGGAAACTTGGATATGACAGCATGCAGGAACTCTCCGGCTTTTTTCTGGGTGAGAAAATTTATGAGGATATGGGCAAACATGCCGTGGATCGCTATCTGGATCTTCCACGCCACCTTGGAGCGGATATTGAAAAACCTGAGTTTGCCATCCATATTGGAGAGGAAAATCGAAACAGGGTCGATAACCTCCTGAAAAAGAGCGGAATCAGCGTGGAGGATCCATTCGTTTCAGTGAACCCTGTAGCGTTCTGGGATACAAAGCTGTGGGAGAATGACAAATTCGCCCGGTTGTGCGACAGGATAACGGAAGAATTGAAGATGAAGATTGTCTTTACGGGTGGACATAACCGGAAAACGGTGGAGAACATCCGATCACTTATGAATTCCCCATCCGCAGATCTCGCGGGTAGAACAACTCTCAGAGACTTAGCGTATCTGTACGAATTATCGGACCTTATTATCACAACAGACTCAGGGCCTATGCATGTATCGGCGGCTGTGGGCACACCGACAGTGGCCCTCTTCGGGCCCACGGATCCCGCGCGAACAGGACCATACGGCGAGGGCCATACAGTTATTCGCCGGAACCTGCCATGCAGTCCCTGTTTCTTGAAGAAGTGTGAAACGAAAAAGTGTATGAAGGAAATCTCCGTTGAGGATGTATTTCAAGCTGTAAAGAAAGCACGAAATTAAATCCTGCTTTTTCTGTTTTTGCAATCTAGTGCCTTCGCGTTTTCGTGATAACATTCTGTTTGATTCCGATTTGTCCGGGTTGGGTTTTTGGGGAAGGATTTTACATAGAGACCGGTGAGTGATATAGAAACCGTGTAACAGGTGAGAAGGGAACGGCCGATGGAGATAAAGAGAGAACTGCTGGAGATCCTGGCATGCCCAAAGTGCAAAGGAGATATTCGCTTAAACGAAGACGAAAGTGGCCTTATATGTGATAAGTGTAAGCTGATGTATGAAATCAGGGGTGGGATCCCTGTCATGCTTATAAGCGAGGCAATTCATATAAACTAATACCACAACTACTGAATCTTAAACCTATATAGTACTATGAACGTATTCAAACGCATCTTAAAACTGTCAAAACCGCATATTCCGAAGTTTCTCCTCGCGATGTTGTGCATGCTTGTTGTGGGTGCCACTACCTCGGCGCTTGCTTTCCTCGTCAAACCCGCTCTGGATGGGATATTCCTAAATAAGAATGCCTCCATGCTGAAGTGGATACCGATAGTGATCATCGCAATATACTTTATCAAGGGTGCATGCAGTTATGGTCAGACCGTCCTGATGAGCTTTATCGGTCAGCGTGTCGTAACAGACCTGAGAAGTGATCTCTACAACCATATTCAAGGACAATCCCTCTCTTTTTTCAACAAGAACCCCACCGGGATACTCATGTCACGCATCACAAACGATGTAAACCTCATCCAGGGAGCGGTTTCAGAGGCCGTAACAAGCCTTTTTAAAGATTCGTTTACGCTGGTCGGCCTTGTTTTTGTGATTTTTTATCGCGACTGGCAGTTGGCCCTTATTGCCATGATTGTCTTTCCATTGACGATATATCCCATAGCCAGGTTCGGCAGGAAGATGAGAAAGGTGGCCACAAGCACCCAGGTTACCATGGGAAGCCTTACCAGTCTCCTTCAGGAGACCATATCAGGAACAAGAATCGTAAAGGCCTTCGGAATGGAAGATTATGAAGGCAGGAGATTCGCGAAAGAGAATGAAAATCTTTTCCGGTTTTTTATGAAGGCAGTGTCCATACGGGCCATGTCATCTCCATTTATGGAATTTCTGGGCGGTCTCGGGATCGCCGCGATTGTCTTTTATGGGGGATACCAAGTGATAAAAGGCACCTCGACGCCCGGCACCTTCTTCTCTTTTCTCACAGCCCTTATTATGCTCTACGAACCGGTAAAGAGACTCACAAACGTCAATAATACGATCCAGCAGGGGATATCCGCGGCCGTTCGGGTTTTCGGCATTATGGATATAACGCCGGACATAGAAAACAGGAAGGACTCGGTGGAACTGCCACGAATTTCAGACAGGATTGAGATCAGAAATGTCACCTTCAGCTATGATGATGAACCTGTCCTGAAGAACATCGACCTTGATATAAAGTCCGGCGAAGTGGTGGCTTTTGTCGGAATGAGCGGAGGCGGAAAGACAACCCTTGTCAATCTGATACCAAGATTTTATGACGTGACGGAAGGCGAGATACTGATTGACGGCCATGATATCCGGGATGTCACCGTCGAATCACTCCGGGACCAGATAGGAATTGTTACGCAGCAGACGATATTATTTAACGATACCGTCAGAAATAATATTGCTTATGGTGATATAAAAAAGAGCGATGAAGAGATAATCAATGCGGCAAAATCGGCCAACGCGTATCAGTTTGTCAAGAATCTGCCTAAGGGGTTTGAAACAATCATCGGAGAACAGGGGGCAAGGCTCTCCGGCGGTGAGAGACAGAGACTCTCCATAGCCAGGGCGCTTCTCAAAGACGCCCCCATACTCATCCTTGACGAGGCCACCTCGTCGCTCGATACCGAAGCCGAAATGGAAGTCCAGGGAGCTCTTGAAAATCTCATGAAGGGAAGAACGACCTTTGTTATCGCCCATCGACTTTCAACAATAAGTCACGCGAATCGGATTATCGTGATAGTTGATGGAAGAATTATCGAAGAAGGAACCCATGACACCCTCCTTGCAGAGAAGGGTGAGTATTACAAGCTGTACAATATGCAGTTCAAAGACAATAACGTCTGATGCCGAATTCAAAAACTTCAAGAACCCAAAACGATGTTTCAGATCTCCAGGGATATTTTTGGAGCGGACATTCCTGAATTTGATAAATTTCTCGCCCTCAATGAAACATATGTGGACCTGATAGAGCTAACACATGAAAGCGTGATCGAGGAATCCAGGAATGGAAAACAGATTTTATATAATGTGGGTTGATATTACTTGGTGAGGAAAAGAAACTGTTTCCCTGCCGCAATGGCATCAAGGAACATTGAGGAAAATGGCACCCAGAAGTTGCAAGATAGCAGTTGTGATTCCCAAATATGGACTGGTGGGCGGCGGGGAAAAATTCGTCCGGGAATTAACGGAACGTATTGCCTCGAACCATCGCTATGATGTCCATGTCTTTGCAAATAAATGGGAGTCTCAATCTGATCGCATTACGTTCCATAAAGTCCCCGTCATCTCATTCCCTAAATTCTTGACTACCATCAGTTTTGCCTGGTTTGCCAATCGCAAAATAGCAAAAATGAATTTTGATATTATCCACACACACGACAGAATTCTTCATGCCGATATATTCACCATGCACGGTGTTCCACATCGATTCTGGGTCAAGAAAGTCCGGAGAAAAGGCATGAGCCTCTTTGATTATGGTACAATTTGGGTTGAAGAGAGTTTGATTAACCATGGAAAATGCCGGATGTTTCTTCCTGTGTCAGGCATAGCAAAGGATAAGTTTGTCCAAGAGTTTGGTGTTGATCCGGGAAAGATCCAAGTTGTTCACCCCGGGGTCGACATAGACAGATTTGATAAACTCGACAGGAAGATCTGCCGCGGTGAAATAAGAAGGCGGTTTGAGATAGATGAAACCGACATGGTAGTCTTGTTTGTCAGCATGAATTTTGAACTTAAGGGTTTGGACAACCTCATAGCTGCGATGGCTATGATAAAATCGAAGCATCCGTCGGAGCGGATGAAATTGTTGGTGGTTGGTAAGGGCAACAGCAAAAAGTACTGCAGACTGGCAGAAAAATCAGGTATAAAGAACGATGTTATTTTCGCAGGTGTCTGGAAGGATAATATTGAGCAAATTTACATGGCTTCAGATATTTTTGCGATGCCTTCAGGATTCGACACTTTCGGCATGGTGGTGTTGGAAGCCATGTCCGCTTCATTGCCTGTAATCATCAGTGATAATGTGGGGGCAGCAGATCTGGTTAAGGATGGTATCAATGGATTTGTTGTTGAAAAAGAAGATATTGATTCAATAAGTTCTAAAATCGAATTTATGCTGAATGAAAAAAACAGAGAGGATATGGCAAAAGAGGCGCATAAGACAGCGACAAATAATACCTGGGATATCATGGCGGATAAAGTACTGAAGATCTATGATGAAATGGCAGGCAGCTGAACCTATGTTTGTTAAGAGAAATAATATATCCAGAGAAAATATCCGCAATATTTTGTTGATACAGCTCGGTGATATCGGAGATGTTGTTCTTTCTTTTCCCTCTGTCAGGGCGCTGCATGAAAATTTTCCACAGGCTGATATAGTTGTTGCAGTAAGGGGAAAAGCAGTGGAATTGATGGAAGGCTGCAGGTGGGCCTCGGATGTAATTTCCATAAATGAAGAAAAAAGGACATGGATAGAGGAATTACAATATCAAAAAAGATTTTTTTCACATTTGCGCAGGTTCCATTTTGATTTAGCCCTTGATATGAGAACCGGGGACCGGGGAGCTTTTCTTGTGCTTCTTTCCGGAGCGCGGCAGAAGATAGGCTTTTTCGCCAATGATGGAAAGCTCTGGCGCAACAGGGTCTTTACCCATCTGGTTATTCCTGAATCCAACCCGGGACGACATATGACCCAATATTACCTTGGTCTTCTGGAAGCTTATGATATAAAAACGGAGCATATCCGGCCGGAATATGACATTCCTGATAACAGATATCAAAAAGCTAAAGCCCTTTTAAAAAACGAAGGTGTTCCATCAGATCAGTCGATCATTGCCGTTCAGCCTTTTTCTCTATGGAAATACAAGGAATGGGGAGTGGATAAGTACATTCAACTGATCAACTGGCTCATATCGGAATATAACGTATCTGTTATCATCACAGGTTCTCTTGATGAAAGGGAACGTGCAGATGAAATAATAAAGGAATGTCCGCGAAATACATATGTCTTAGCTGGAAAGACTTCGATAGGAACACTGGCCGCTGTTTTTAAGGCTTGCAGGTTATTTATCGGTGTTGACAGCGCCGGAGTCCATATCGCCGCGGCGGTAGGCCTGCCTACGGTGTGCATATTTGGCCCCTCGTCATACATCGATTGGGCGCCAAGGGGCGCGGAACACCGGGTAGTCCATAAAGATTTCCCGTGTGTACCTTGCAAGAACAAAGGATGTGAGGATAGCGAGATCAGCCGTTGTCTGGACGAGCTGACTTTCGAAGAAGTGAGGGCCATAGTGAAAACTCAGATAGATCTAACGTTATAAACGCTGTGATTTGATATAGACAGCGAAATTGTAAAGAAGTTACCAAGGCAAAATATCTATGACACTGGTAAGGATAGTCAAAAATTGGGACTGGCCGGATCTTATGCGCCAGACACCCTGTCAAAAGGGTGTCTGGAATGGAATACAATTTACAGTTGATTCCATAGAAGAGTGCGATTTTCTTATCATGCTCAACAATAGTATGGAAACCGATACGCATGTAAGATGCCCGAAAGAAAATATATGGGCTATTATGCAGGAACCATATATGAAAGGTCATAGTGATTGGATGGTTGAAAAACATGAATTTTTTTCTAAAGTCTTCACCCATTACATACCTGCAAATGATAGAAAATATATTTCTTCTCATCCCGCCATTCCATGGCATGTCAACAAAACTTTCGATGAACTGATGTCGGCTAAAGTCCCTGTAAAATCAAAAAAACTGTCAGCCATAGTCGGTGACGCAATGGACGTGCCGGGACATATCAAGAGAAGAAAATTCTTACAATATATTCAAAATGATAAGTCGCTGGAATTGGATTTATACGGCAAGAAAATTAATTTTATCGAGGACAAATGGGATGGACTTGCCCCATATAAATACTCTCTTGCCATGGAAAATACCAGCGGGCCGGATTACTGGACCGAAAAAATAGCTGATTGCTTCTTATCTTGGACTGTTCCTATCTACTATGGATGCACTAATCTGGAGAATTATTTTCCTAATGAATCATTCATAAGGATCGACATAGGGCGGCCGGAAGAAAGTCTTGCAAAAATAAGGCGGATTATTAATGAAGATAACTGGGAAAGATATATCCCGGCCTTAGAAGAAGCCAGAGATCTTGTACTGAACCGCTATCAGATTTTCCCATATCTGTCGGAGATAATCCATTCTCACTCGCGAACGATAAGCAAAAAAGTGTCCGTTACAAATCCAGCTTATAAGAGAAGTAGAAAAGCTCAAATTCATCATGTTATCTATAAATTGAAGAAAAAGATGAGGTTATTATAAGTTGCAGAATCAACCTATGGTTAGCATAATTATTTCTTTCTACGAGCGATTAGAGCATCTCAGGTGTTGCCTTGATTCGCTGAATTTTTCCGCAGGCGATTTTGATGAAGTGGTTATTACCGATGATGGATCAAGCGATGAAACGGTCATCAGACTGAAAGAAATGATTCCGCATTATAATTTCACCATTCACCATGTATGGCAGCCGAAAAACGGATTCTGGGTTGCGGCAGCTCGCAACAACGGCATCAGGCATGCGAAGGGAGATTATCTAATTTTTTTTGATAGTGACTTTTTAATCTTGCCTGATGCAATAAAATACCATCTAAAACTGGCAAAATCAGGAAGGTTTGTAGCAGGGAATTGCAAGTATTTGACTGAGGCACAAACAGATAGTGTATTTAATTCGAATGTTTCTCCAGAGTTTCTTGAAAAATTATATCAGCAATTACCAGAAAAAGAGATGATTAAGGACCATCGCAGGTTTATCAAACGTACAATTTTATTCAGACTCCACTTAAAAAATCGTAGAAAACAAAGCCTGGGAGGCCATTTTTCTATATTTCGCAGCGACATTGAATATGTGAATGGTTACGATGAGAACTTTAAAGGATGGGGTGGTGAAGATGAGGACTTGGGCATCAGGCTGGTAAAGGCTGGTATTTATGGACGCTCAGTAATTCGTCATGCAAAAATTTTGCATATGTGGCATTCAAAAGAAATAGGGAATAAACACTGGAAAGATGGTCCGAATATAAACTATTTTACAAGGGAAAACGTCGATTTTTTTTGTAAAAATGGTTTAAGAAAAACGATACCATAACCCTCGAAGCTGGGGGCTGCAATTACATTTGTTTATTTGCTGACCCTGAACCCACATTATAGGGATCGGAATGTTTTGAACACCGACGATTTCTATAGGAACAATCTCCCTCGGGAGTTGCGCTAAAGGCCAGTTGAAACGTGACATTAAAAAGAAGTAAATGGGCATGCCTGCCATAATCTGTGGGCGTCAAATTTTATTGTATATGGTTTTACCAATCTTACCAAGTCGTTAACCGGAAGCAATCCTTTCCCTATTGCTAATGGGCTATAGGGCTCAACACCGATAGAAAGAAAATGATCAATGAATTTGGTCCCATCACCAGCCACTTTTGAACTAAAGGTGACCCACTTCGCAGGAATATTATAAGCATCAGCAATAATGAGTCCGTGTAAAGAGCTTGAAATTATTTTTTTACATGTCAAGAGATTGTCGACGACAGTTTCAATAGGCTGGCATACGTCTATTATATTTACCCTCTCATCTTTCAATTCCACACTATCTTTATCCACATAATGTGGAATTATGCCTAATTCGAAAGTTCTTTCTTTTTTAGGAAAATAAAATTCAGGAAGCAGCATTGCCGGATCACCGAACACATCGGGACAGCTATTGCCACTTCTTAAAGCGACTTCCCGCGACACAGGACCTCTCACAGCTAAAATTTTCGCTTTTGGATGTACGTAATCATTTTTATACGCAACCCCTGGCCCCCATGCTATGGATCGGGCATCACACCAATTCAATATTGACCCTATAACGAGAAATTTTTTCCACAGTGATCCTTTTCGAGTCCATTTAACTTTTTTCCCTGAAATTTTTTCAATCAGATAGGGATTCAGTTTATCACCGAAGTTATCACTTATACACCACAACACACGGATTTTTTTCATATAATTCACCACTACCGTCCGGTTAAACTTTATAGATCAACGGAAAGACCATTTAATAACATAGGCTTACATCATTATTTTGATTTATCGACTTCAATATTTTTCAAATACTGCGATCAATAAAATCAATAGCTTGCAGTTGAAAATTGCTAATAATTTGAGTTAACCGGACAGTAGTGATAATTCACTAAAAAATCAATTTTTGGCTCGTGGCCAAAGAAAATTTATTTTCCGAAATCTTTCGATATCCTTTGTAAGCTCATCTGATTCTTCCCAGTTCCCCGTTCCGGGCCAACGAAAAGCATTACATCCCAGTAACACGCAATCAGGATGAATGCCCAGAAATTCTACCTGTTTTTCCAGCTTTTCCGGTAACCATAAATCGTCGTCAAGAATCGCAACATATTCGGCATTTCCCATGCGAATGCCACGATTCCGCGGAGCAGCAGGAAACCCAACGTGTTCCCCGGGCAGATATTTAAAGCGATCATCTTTCAAAAAAGGTTTTACGGCTTCAAATGTCTCTTCTGTCTCTCCATCTTCGACAATCCAGCATGTCCAGCGAGAATAGGTTTGTGCGGCAACGCTCTCAAGAGCTTCCTTCAGGAAGGCTGGTCTATTACAGGTTGTAATGATTATATCTATTTTCACTTGGTCTCCAGATGGGAAAGAAGTTTCTCACAACAGATTAACAGAAAAATCATTATTTTAATCAAGTTACAACTGTGATATGTTGTTGCGCCTATAACACAATTCAGGTGGTTTTATCAAACAATGAATAAAGTACCTCTTTCAGTAGCCGTCATCACAAAAGATGAAGCGGAGAACTTGCCCGCCTGTCTTGAGAGTGTCCGATTCGCGGATCAGATCGTTGTGGTGGATTCCGGCAGTACGGATGATACGGTGAAGATTGCCTCCAATTTCGGGTGTGATGTATTTATCGAAAAGTGGCGCGGGTTCGGCCCGCAGAAACAGTTTGCCATAGACAAATGTAAACACCTATGGGTGCTTGTTCTTGATGCCGATGAGCGAATACCTCCTGAAACCGTCATGGTTATTGGAGATATTGTGTCAAGAGGGGCGGAGGATGTGGCCGGTTACAGTTTTCCACGGAATAACTGGTTCCAGGGCCGTTGGATCAAGCATCTCTGGGGTGGAGACCGGATTGTCAGACTTTTTCAGAAAGAGCTTGGCCGAATGACTCCTGCAGCAGTCCATGAGTCGGTGGAAATCAGCGGGACAGTGAAGGCGCTGGGTGTGCCCATAGAGCATTTTACGGAGAGTGATCTGAGCAGGATTCTGATCAAGATTGACCATTATTCAACTCTGGGAGCCCAAGAAGCCTTTGCTGAAGGCAGAAAGGCAATGATCTGTTCAGCTTCATTTCGGGCGGCCCTGGCGTTTCTTCAGAGCTACTTTCTGAAGCTTGGGGTTCTTGATGGGGCTCAGGGATTTACTCTTTCTATTACTGACTCGATCAACAAGTTTTTTAAATATGCCAAGTTGAGCGAGCTGCATAAACAGGCCAAATTATCAGACCGGAAAAGTTAGGAATCCCGCCTCATGGATATCACCATCGTTATAGTCAACTGGAACACGAAGGATCTTCTGCGCGACTGCCTGGAATCTGTTTATCGGACAGTCAGGAACATCACCTTTGATATTATTGTGGTGGACAACGCCTCTCATGACGGTAGTGTCGCCATGGTAGTGAAAGAGTTTCCCGGCGTCAGGATAATAGAAAATAGTGAAAACCGGGGATTCGGAGTGGCCAACAACCAAGCGTTTGCTGTCATGAAGGGACACTATACCCTTTTGCTCAATACCGATACTGTCCTAACTGAGGATGCCGTCCATGAACTGTTTACCTTTATGGAAACTCACGATGAAGCGGCCATGGCCGGCGGGCAACTTTTAAATAGGGATGGAAGCAGGCAGAATTCAATAGCGAATTTTCCCACCGTTTTTACTCTTTTTATGAATACATCCCTTCTTGAATATCTGTTTCCCGAAAAATACCCGAGCAAGAGATATGAGCACAAAGAATCCCTTGAAGTTGAGTCGGTTGTCGGTGCCTGTGTGCTTGTGCGCAAAAAGGCCATGGATGAAGTAGGGATGTTTGATGAGCGCTACTTTTTCTTCTTTGAAGAGACAGACTGGGCCTGTCAAATGCGTTCCGCCGGCTGGAAGGTCTATCATGTTCCTTCCGCCATGATCTACCATCTGCAGGGCAAGAGCATCGGAAGAAATATTCGCTCCCGAGTAGAGTTTTATCGATCCAGGTACAAGTTTTTCAACAAATGGAGGGGACGTTCCTATAATGTTGCTGTTTCTATTGTTGTTTTTGTCCGGCTGATTATAAACTGGTTTTTGACATCTATAGGAGGTATCCTAACGGCAGGCATGAACAGAGAAATCAGGGACAAATGGGTTGTATATTCCCGGCTTATTCTTTGGCACCTGAAGGGGCGCCCATATATGCCTTGATTGTTTCCAGATTTGGGATTAAAATAGAAGCGATTTCTGTCATCGGTTGCTGGATTCAGCAAAAAAATCTAATGACCACTGGAAAGCAAGTGGGGTCAGGGGAAAAGTAGTGTATCGTATACCGCATATTGATTTTGCTTCTTATAAATTCACAGGAGAGCAGGCAAGAAAGAAGGCGAACGATTTTGTCTTTTCTGCCTATCGCCCGGTTCTTATTGTGTTGATTGCATTGAATACCGCCGTTTCCGCTACTACCGCCATGCTTGCTGCATACTTTGATCCTCGAGGAGGTGGAGTTGATTCCATAAGCGCATTCTGGGCCCGGCTTAATCTTGTGTTGTCGGGAGTGCCAATATCGATGAGCGGAGATGAACTTATAGATAAAGATCAGCCATATATCGTGATGGCGAATCACCAGAGTTACTATGATGTGTTTGCCCTGATAGGATATCTGCCCCTGCCTCTGAAATGGGTTATGAAGATGGAACTGCGGAAGATACCCATATTCGGAATCTGCTGCGAGAAGATAGGACACATGTTGACAGGGGGAATTCTGAAAAGGCTCAGAAGAGCCTCAAGGCGGCGGGTGAGAAGATACGTGCTGGCTCTTCTGTGGTATTCTTTCCGGAAGGCACAAGAAGCCCGGATGGAAGACTGCAGCGTTTTAAAAAAGGCGGTTTCGTTATGGCGTTGGAGGCAGGGGTGCCGATACTTCCCGTAACCGTGGTGGGAGGAAGAAAGATATTACCCAAGGGAAGCCTGCGGATCCTGCCGGGTAATATGAAAATAATAATACATGAGCCCATTCCCGTTAACGAATATACATATGAAACAAAGGAAAAACTTATAGAGCAGGTCAGAAGGGTAATAGGAAAGGATATGGAGTAGAGCGCGAGGTGCCTTGTTAATCCTGCCGGATTCTTCTAAGGGTCTGAATTTATACAAGCAGTTTCCTTCTTTTCCCTCACCGGAGTTCAGACATTCAAAAACTCACTGATTATTGAATCTCTCCGGTCACAATCCGGTTATTCAATCTGTCTCTTTTTATTTCTGAAAAACATCTTGCTATTTGTAATCTATTTATATATGTTTCTGCCCGTAGAAACGGGGAGGAAAGAATGGTTTCTCGAGACGAGCTTATAGAGATATTTACAGAGATATCTGATTTTGAGGAAATGAAGTCATTTATTAAAGAAATTCTGACTCCGAAAGAAATCGAGGATTTCACCCTTCGCTGGAAGCTTTTGCGGGAGCTTAATGAAGGCCACACTCAGAGGAGTATAGCGGCAAAGTATGGAATAAGTCTCTGCAAAATCACCAGAGGCTCGAAGATATTGAAGAAAAATAATTCAATCACAAAAAAAATACTTAACAGACACCATGGAGGAACAGAATAGGATGAACATGAATTTAGGATCAGTGGAAATGCCCGACAAGACGGGATATTTCGGAGAATATGGAGGCAGTTTTGTACCGCCGCAGATACAGGAAGTGCTTGATGAAATCGCGGAAGCATACAGCAGGATAAAAGATGATGAGTGTTTTAAAGAGGAACTGTCGTCATTGTATAAAGACTATGTGGGTAGACCCAGCCCCATTTTCTACGCGAAAAACCTTTCGGAAAAATGTGGCGGCGCGCGCATATATTTCAAGAGAGAAGATTTGAACCATACCGGCGCGCACAAGATAAACCACTGTCTTGGGGAGGCTCTGCTCGCGAAAAAGATGGGCAAAAAGAAGATTATCGCGGAGACGGGAGCAGGCCAGCATGGAGTGGCACTTGCGACGGCCGCCGCCTTTGTGGGACTTGAATGCGATATCTATATGGGCGAGGTTGATATAGTTAAACAGCATCCGAACGTCATCCGGATGAAGATTCTGGGCGCGGGTGTTATTCCCGTATCGCGCGGCACAAAGACACTCAAGGACGCGGTCGACGTGGCATTTGAAGCGTATCTTGAAGATCCGGTTACCCAGTTCTACGCCATCGGTTCTGTTGTGGGCCCCCATCCTTTTCCAATGATGGTCAGGGACTTCCAGACGGTGGTCGGTATAGAGGCGAAGAAACAGTTTGAAGAGATTACAGGCGGGTTGCCGGACAATCTGGTGGCATGTGTAGGTGGTGGTTCTAACGCGATAGGGCTTTTCACCGCGTTTCTGGATGATGAAGATGTCGTCATGTACGGAGTTGAACCTTCGGGACTCAGCTTTGAAGATGGTGAGCATGCGGCAACCCTGACACTCGGCACACCCGGTGTACTCCACGGGTTCAATTCCTACATGCTTCAAGACAGGAAGGGAGAGCCCCTTCCGGTATATTCCGTAGCGAGCGGGCTTGACTATCCGAGCGTCGGTCCTCAGCACAGCCTCCTCAAGGACATACAGAGGGTTACATATGTGACGGCAAACGACAAGGAAGCTCTCGACGCGTTTTTTGAACTCTCCAGGATTGAGGGGATAATTCCCGCGCTGGAAAGCGCCCACGCGATAGCATACGCGACAAAACTGGCAAAAACTCTCGACAGCGACAAAACAATACTGGTGAATCTGTCAGGAAGAGGGGACAAAGATATAGATTATGTGACTGAGACCTATGGGAAGGAATATGGAATAGAGTAGGGCGAGAGGTTGTCGATCCACGGAGATCGGGCTCAATCCCCCAACTTGCTTCAGTGTTTCTCGTTCATACTATGAGTGAGTGATTGTTCCCAATTTTCCCTGCCAGGAATTTCTCTGTTCCAGTTCTCTGTCAATTGAGTTGAGAACCGACATTTTGTTTCTTCCCCAGTCGGGGGCCAGATAGATATCCCTGTATCCATCAGCGGTCAGTCTCTGTATCACCATTTCCGGGGGCAGTATCTCAAGGATATCGCAAACAGTGGAAACGTATTCCTTTTTTGTTATCATACTGATCGCACCCTTCTCGTAGAGAGTGCCGAGGGGGGTCCCGGAAAGCGCCAGCAGCAGGTGTATCTTTATACCCTGAACGGGCAGTGATGCTACTGTTCTTGCCGTTTGAATAATATCCTCTCTTGTTTCCCCTGGTAGTCCGACAATAACATGAACGCAGATGTTGATATTTCTGTTCGCAGCTCGGGCCACGGCATCCAGAAAAGTCTTTGAGTTATGTCCCCTGTTGATGAACTTCAATGTCCTGTCATGGATGGACTGAAGTCCGTATTCCAGCCATACGTGATAATCTTTCGTGTACTCTTCAAACAAGCGGATTACATCATCCGGTACGCAGTCTGGCCTCGTGCCGACAGATATGCCCACTATATCATCTTGTGACAAGGCTTCATCATAGAGGGCCTTGAGCCTGTCGCGGGGGGCATATGTGTTTGTGGCAGTCTGAAAATAGGCGATGAACTTTTGCGCTCCCCTCTTCTCCCTGTAGAATTCCCTGCCCCTTTCTATCTGTTCAGTCACGGATGGCAGTGGCCCCATTTGCCGGAGTTTTGAAAAACGGCCGTCACAGTAAATGCACCCACCTTTCGCTACCTTTCCATCGCGATTAGGACAGGTAAATCCGGCATCTATCTGCAGCTTGTAAACCTTGCATCCGAATGTGTTGATAAAAAAGCTTTTCAGATCGTAATATCTCTTCGAGTTGTTCCAGAAATCCGGTTTCGGCATGGTTGTCTCTGCGGCGCTCGGGTTGCGCTCATCATTTTTTTATTGTTTTTCTCCGGTTGATGTTATTAAACTGTTGCCGTTAATTCAAGTGCATTATATGCGGGTGTATGTATGAGTTTTCCAGAAAAATTTGATGTTATAGTCGTAGGTGCCGGGCATGCAGGCTGTGAAGCGGCGCTTGCCGCCGCGAGAATGGGATGCCGAACGCTGCTCTTTAGCATCAATCTTGATTCAATCGCCCTGATGCCGTGTAATCCCGCTATAGGGGGACTCGCCAAGGGACAGCTCGTGAAGGAAATTGACGCCCTTGGGGGTGAGATGGGAAAAATAGCCGACAGAACTGCCTGCCATTTCAGACTCCTGAACAGCTCCAAGGGACCCGCTGTTCAGTCTTCTCGCGTGCAGTGCGACAAGCAGCTCTACCGGCTTGCCATGAAGGAGGTTGTGGAAAAAGAACAAAATCTCTATGTCAGGCAGGCGCTCGTGGACGAAATCATTGTCGAGGAGGGAAAAGCCACGGGGGTAGTTGATAATACCGGTTTTTTCTACGGCGGCGAGACGGTGGTGGTGACCACAGGGACATTTCTCAACGGTCTCGTCCATATAGGCACATCCCGCCAGTCCGCGGGAAGAGCTGGAGAAATTGCCTCCATAGGTCTGGCTGATTCCCTCAGGCAACTGGGTTTCGAGATGGGGCGCATGAAGACCGGCACTCCGCCAAGGCTGCGTGCCTCTTCCATTGATTTTTCGGTTCTTGAAAGACAGGACAGCGATCCTGACCCGCAGCCATTTTCCTTCACAACGAGCAAACTGCGGGAGGAACGACTCCCCTCCTATTTCTCCAGCACCACCGGTGAGACGCACAGGATCATACGGGACAATATCAACAAATCATCCCTTTATTCCGGCGCCATAAAGGGGGTCAGCGCACGTTACTGTCCGTCACTCGAGGACAAGGTAATGCGATTTGCTGATAAGGAGAGCCATCCTGTCGTGCTGGAATTTGAGGGTCTTGAAACGGAAGAGATCTACTCCAAAGGCCTGGGCAATAGCTTTCCCCTGGAACTTCAGGAAAAGCTGGTCCATTCCGTTCCTGGCCTTGAAAACGCGGAGATAATGCGCAATGCCTATGCCATAGAATATGATTTCGTACAGCCTACCCAGCTTGCGCAGACCCTTGAGACGAAGCTTGTCAGGGGGTTATACCTGGCCGGGCAGATAAACGGGACATCCGGTTATGAAGAGGCTGCCGCTCAGGGGATGTGGGCCGGCATCAACGCCGCGCTGGCGGTGCAGAAAAGATCCCCATTCATACTTGACCGGTGTGATGCCTATATGGGGGTACTTGTTGACGACCTGATTACGCTGGGAGTTGATGAGCCTTACCGGATGTTCACATCCAGGGCGGAATACCGGCTGATTCTGAGGGAGGACAACGCGACCATTCGTCTTATGGGAAAGGGCTGTGACCTGGGTTTGATCTCCCATGACCACTATAATGACCTGAAAGAGAGGGTTCGCGAGATCGATCTGCGCATAAAGGATCTTTCAGACAGAAAAATCTACCCCTCTCCCGAAATAAATCAGACGCTGTGTGAATTAAATACCGCTCCCATCAGAAATCCTGTCACATTGTATCATTTATTGAAGAGACCTGAGCTCAAGTATGATGATCTGAGAGTCTTGGACGGATGGGAAGAGATCCCCGACAGGAAAGTGAAAAGGCAGGTGGAAATAGAGATCAAATATGAGGGATATATAAAGCGGCAGCTTGAGTCGGTCGAAAAATTCAAGGGACTGGAGAATAAAAAGATACCTCCCGGATTTGACTATTCGACTGTTCCGGGTCTCTCAAATGAACTCGGGAAAAAGCTGTTATCCGTAAGACCGGTTTCCATAGGCCAGGCTCAGAGGATATCAGGAATGACGCAGGCAGCGCTTACCGCCGTGCTTGTCTACCTGAAAAAGTTTGAAAAAAGTGGTGACAAAAAAGCGCGGGATAAACAATGAAAGGATGCATAATGAACGGGAAATATATATTGCCGGACAAGGTCATTAAACTGATGGAAAAGGGGGTCAGGATTCCCAACCCATGTTCAGTGGAAATTGGCGAGGATATCGAGATAGAGAGGATATCCGGCAGAGGGGTTGTCCTGTACAGTGGAACGAAGCTTTATGGAGGTAAGACGCTTATTTGTGCCGACACAAAGCTGGGCTATGAGGCGCCAGCCACTGTGGTTGACTGCCAGCTCGGCCGGGGGGTGAAGCTGAACGGGGGATTTTTCAAGGGATCGGTCTTGCTGGATGGTGTGGAGATGGCGTACGGCGCGCATGTGAGAGATGGGTGCATCCTTGAAGAGGAGGTCAGAGCGGCGCATACAGTCGGCCTGAAACAGACCATCCTCTTTCCCTTTGTAACCCTGGGCAGCCTTATAAATTTCTGCGATTGCCTCATGTCCGGAGGCACAGACGGCAAAAATCACAGCGAGGTGGGAAGTTCCTACATCCATTTCAATTATACACCCAATCAGGACAAGGCGACCGCGTCGCTGATAGGAGATGTCCCGACGGGTGTGATGCTGAATCAGGCCCCCATCTTCCTGGGTGGCCGGGGCGGTCTAGTGGGGCCTGTAAGAATCGGGCATGGTACCGTGATAGCGGCGGGCACCATCTATAAAAAGGATTGTCCCGAAGGAGGAAAACTTCTGACAGGAAACGGTGGCGCTGGCGCCGAGAAGGATTTCTTCAGAGGACTTTACTGTAGTGTGGGTAGAAAGGTTCGCAACAACATATGGTATATTGCAAACCTGCTCGCGTTGAAACAATGGTATCTGCACGTCCGCCCCTCTTTTTTTCACACCCACGAGTTCGGCCGGGAATTGTGCGAAGGGGCAGTTGAAAAACTGGATATGGCCTTCAAAGAAAGATTGAAATGTTTCAAGGCGTTTTCCGAAAATATGGAGGAGTCTGTGAAGCTCGGCAAAGATATTTTGACCGGAGAAAAGAGAAAATCTACCACTGGCCCGGAAGAGGATTTATTTAATAACTGGCCGCGGCTTGAAGAATGTTTCACAAAAGGGCTGGAGGAAACCACCGCCCTGGAGAAGAGGGATCTGTTCCTCGATGCGCTACATAGTGGGGGAGATGTGGAGACGGGATATGTAAAGGCCATTCAGTCGCTGGACGGGAAAACCCTGTCTCCCGGCACGATGTGGCTTCAGGCCGTGGTTGACAGGATCACACAGGAGGCCCTTGATATTGTGCCCTCGTGTAAGTAGGGATTTCTTGCCCCTCACAACATTCAGGAGGCCATTCTAAAACAGCCCCGGGTTCATCCGGAACCTGAATTCCACTGTCTTATACTTGCCGGGTCCGGAGACGAATGTTCTTTCAATAAATGTGACGTTGTTTTCTCTGTCAACGAAGATTACGCTGGAAGATCGTGTGCCATATACTTCACTTTGTATGAAGATTGAAGAGAGAAGTCTTTCCCATTCAAGCCCTATCCCCGTATCCGGAAGATGTCTGTCATCGGGCTTGGAGGTGTCGGTAAGTATGCGGAATATCTCATCCGGTGGAGGGTTTTCGGTTTTTGATATCAGACGGCCTAACAGTTTCCTGCCGCGTTCCACCTTTGGCCAGGGGGTGTTCAGCAGGTGGTTGCTGAGCCCGTGTATTCCGGGAGATATTTCGTGGAACAGATCACCCTCATTTGAAAAGTAGAAGAGACCTCTCCTGTTACCCAGGATCAGGTTAAAACCGTTGTACCTGTCGGAAATTTGCCTTATGTTCTGAATGTATTCTACTGGATCTTCATTGCCGCGGAGAAACCCGCTGACCAAGCCCCCGCGTGACGGTGCGCCGTTCTTTAGGTTTAGGGGGTCTCGAAAGTTTGTAATGGCGGCCATACGCCCGGTCTTTGTCATGCCAAGCCATGTTCCTCCCTCCTTAAGATCTCTTCCCGCCAGCATATCGGGAGCTTCTTCCCGGAAAGAGGCCTGTGCTGTGGGCCTTTCGTAAAATTCATCGCGGTTTGCCGCGAGAATAAGAGGATATACGGGATGGGACTTGTATGAAAGAAGTATCAGGCACATGCGTTTTTCCGTTTACAGCTTTTCCCTGACTTTTTCCACTATCCCCAACATTACATCACCAGCCTTTCCTTCGATGAGTATGTCCGCGCTGGAGTCATATGGAGTTTCGCCGATGTTAACGATAATAAGTCGCGCGCCCGCTTCTTTAGCATATGCCGGCATGAAAGCCGCCGGATGTACAACAAGGGAAGACCCCACAACGAGGAACAGGTCGCAACGCATGGAATGCGCTGTCGCGGCATCCAGCACTTCAGGAGGAAGCGTTTCCCCGAAGAACACGACATCGGGCTTGAGAATACCGTGGCATATTTCACATTCGGGCACCTCGACACCATTCTTTAATTTTTCTCTGATGTGTTCTACCGGGTATCGTTCACCACAATCCAGACATCTGACCCACTGCATGTTGCCATGCAGTTCGAAGATTCTGCCCGGGGAATTTCCCGCTTTCTGGTGGAGATTGTCGATATTTTGCGTGATGACACAATCAAGCCTGCCCATCTCTTCCAACTCGGCAATGGCAAGATGGGCCCTGTTTGGCTTGATACTCGAGAGCAGGCCTCCCTCTAACAATATCTTCCATTGTTTCCTTCGGGTTTCTTCGCTCCTCAGAAATTTTTGTATGGTAAAATCGTCCGGATCAAATTTCGTCCAGATTCCTCCCGGCCCCCGGAAATCCGGAATTCCCGATTCGGTACTGATGCCGGCGCCGGTGAATACTACAAGTCTTTTAGAAGCCAGAATCATCTCAGCAGCCGCTATTTCTGCACCCGGATTGTTATTGGTCATCCTTTTGTTCTCCATGTGTAACTATTCGCTACTTAAAGTCGTACTTTTTGAGTTTGTACCTGAGCGTTCGCTCGGTGATTCCCAGCAGTTCCGCTGCTCTCGTCTGATTGTTTCCGGTTTCATCCAGAGCCTGTTCTATCCTCTTGCGTTCCAGGGATTCGATCTCGTCCCTGAGGGCTCCTCCCTCTTTATAGTCGGCAAAGTGGTGGGGGGGAATCTTCTCAAACGGCAGATCTTTTATGGATATAACCTGGTCTCTTGTTATAACTACCGCTCTCTCGATAATATTTTCCAGTTCCCTTACATTGCCAGGATAATCGTATTTCATGAGGATATCCATGGCCTCATTACTTAATCCCTTTATGTCTTTATCATTTTCAGCGGAAAATCGTTTTATGAAATATTCTGTTAATACAGAGATATCCCCCCTTCTGTCCCTGAGGGGAGGAATGATCATGGAAACCACGTTTAACCTGTAGTAGAGATCTTCCCTGAAGGTTCCCTCTTTTACCTTCTCTTCGAGGTTCTGGTTTGTCGCGCTGATAATTCTGACATCTGCCTGTATGGTTTTATTTCCTCCAAGCCTCTGAAATTCGCGTTCCTGAAGAAACCTCAAAAGTTTCACCTGGACGGGTGGAGAAAGCTCTCCAATCTCATCGAGGAAAAGTGTGCCACCGTCCGCCTCTTCAAACCGCCCTGCCCTTCGCGCTGTTGCCCCGGTGAACGCCCCCTTTTCATGACCAAAAAGTTCGCTCTCCAGCAGGGTTTCTGGTAAAGCCCCGCAATTCACCACGATCATAGATTGCCCTGAACGGGGGCTTGTTGCGTGAACCAGGTTTGCGAACAGCTCTTTGCCTGTTCCGCTTTCCCCCATGATTAACACGGTAGCTCGACTTGACGCTACTCTCCCGACCATGTTGATTATGGCTTCCATACCGGGGTCTTTGTAGATAATCTGTTCCTGCGCCAATCCTTTTTTCCACACTTTCTGACGAAGAATCTCGTTTTCTCTGATGAGAGTCTGTCGTTCTGAAATTCTGCTAACAAGGGCAAGCAACTGACCCAGATCGATGGGTTTTGTAATATAGTCCACGGCACCAAGCTTCATGGCATCGACTGCCGTCTCTATTGTACCGTACGCTGTCATCATTATTACGCTGATTTTCGGATTGATGTTCTTTATCTTCTCCAGTACTTCTATCCCGTTCATTCCCGGCATCTTGAAATCAAGGAGGAGCAGATCGAAATGACCGCCCTGCACCTGTCGAATAGCCGTATTTCCATCTTCGGCTTCCATGACACGGTGTCCTTCTCCGGCGAGAAAATCCTTAAGCATTTCTCTTTGAGACCGCCCGTCTTCAACGATCAGTATATTCAACTTGTCCATTACCCGTTATCCTTCTCTCTGTTTTTCACCGGGAGCAGGACCACAAAGGTTGTTCCAGACCCCGCTTCACTCTCAACGTAAATTTCTCCGCCGTGGCCTCGTACTATCTCGTGTGCCAGAGAAAGCCCGAGACCCAAGCCTTTTTCCTTTGTCGTATACTCCGGATCAAATATATGGTCTATCTCCTCAGGCGTCAACCCGCAACCGGTGTCTGATATCTTTATGCTTATCATATCCTCCCCATTCGGTTCAGCAGAGATAGTAATGGTGCCTCTGTCGGGAATTGCCTCCATTGCATTCTTAAAAATATTATAGAATGCCTGCCTGAGTTTATCCACATCCATGGGTATTATGAAAGAGTTGCCATCTTTCCAGACGGTCTTTATGTCAATTTTTCTGAGGTTGGCCTCTTCTCTTATAAGACCAACAATCCTCTCCAATACATAAGTGACAGAATGGTTTTTGAACTCCAGGCGGCGGCTTCGGGAAAAGATGACAAATTCTTCCACTATTCTGTTCAAACGTTTTATCTCTTCACTGATAATTCCTGTAATATACTGAAATCCTTTTTTCTTTTCTTTCTCATCAGGAGAATATTCGCGACGGATTCTCTGGCTGGCCATACTGATTGCGTTAAGGGGATTACGGATTTCATGAGCCACTCCGGCCGCGAGCTGACCGAGCGCAGACAGCTTTTCAGCCTGTTGGAGACGCTTTCCCATCTCTTCCATTCTCAGCGAGTATCTTTTCTGACTGCGGTAGAGGGCGAACATCGACAGGATGCCTATTGCCATAATGAAGATCATGGAAACTATCATTCTGTTTCTGTTTTCCTTTAATATCCTGTCGCTGCTGACGCGGTTAAGACCAAGACGCGCAAATCCCACAATCTTTTCGTCAAGACGTACCGGAACTGTAATTTCAAGAAGCTCGGATGCGCCAAAGGCCATCTTGCGGCTCGCTTTTTTCACCTTTCCTTGCAGCACATCGAGAGCAACAGCATCCACATCTTTGAACTCCTCCTGAACATTACCGGCCTGGCCCAGCACCCTGCCAGACCTGTTTATTACCACAAGATGGTCCAGCCCCTGCTGATCCCATCCAACCTCTTCGATAGCTTTCTTTATGACAATTCTGGGGCCCCACCAGCTACGAAGTCCTTTATCATTAAGGGCTATCAATATGGAGCCGCTTCCGTCCTTGCGACGAAGAGTAATATATCCCATCTCGTTGAGTTTTCCAAACCTGTCAAAGAGATCTATGATCATATCTTCGTTCCATGTCGCATCATGATTCGTTCCGGGTGAAAATTCCTTGAGGAATCCCCCACTTTTCAAGACTACTTTGTCGTCTCCATCGAGAACAGCAACAAACCATAATTTCTCGCGGTCGGCAATTTCTTTCAGGTCTTCTTCACTCAGCTGTCCGGCCCTCCATTTGGAGTCAATTTCACGTGCCAGGACTACAAGGCTTTTGACGAGCGCTTCTTGAGGGGAAAACACTTTTTCACTGAATGGGACAACAACATCATCATCTTTCGCGCCTTTTTCAAGGGCCTGCCGCAGATAGTCAAGATTTTCCTGGGCTACGTTTTCCACGGTTGTTATAATATCAAGCCCCCTGTTTTCCATAAAGCCTACCAGTGTTTTATCAAGCCGCCCCAGATCCATGATTCCCATTACAAGTATTAGAAAGAGGAAAAGCCCTATGATAAGGGCCACTACCAGGGGACGCAGGAAGGTTCCTTTATGTTTCAGAGGTGAACTATGCCAGTCTGCGTCTTTCGGAAGTTTCATTTTCATTCCCTTCGGATAAGCGTTCCTTCGGTTACGTGCCATGGTTATACCACAACTTATACCTGTATAATAGTTTGAAAATCCGGAGCGTTATTCCGGAAGCGATCCTTGCTCGACAACTTTGTCGGATTTTACCTGAAATATATTAACAAGTAATAGGCCGTATTCTCTGATTTTTTGAAAAGTCGTTGTTGCGTTTTCGACATCTTTTTCCTCAGTACATGTTTTTTTCCGGGAATGATTCTCTATATATCTTTGAATATTGCACCGTTATAAGATTTGGCATGGAAAATGCTGATTTAAGCAGGTAATTGTGCCGAAAACTCCTCCTGTTTTTTCGGCTTAGACCCTGAAGAAAAAGAGTGGGTGGGCTTGAGGTCTTTACCTCCTGGAGATCTCAAGCCCGTGCGGTTTAAGCTCTCAGGAGCTTTCACTCTGAAATTCACTTCTCAGATTTTCCATTGAAGTTCCCTGCAACAAGTTACGGGGAATCTCCAACTGTTAAGGAAAATGTTTATTTTTTATTCGTTCGCTAACCCCGCCGCAAGCAACGGGGAATGCGCTCGCTGTTCAATTCAACATTATGAAAGAGGAGAAAGCATACCATGCCTAAATTACGGATTTATTCTGCCAATATAAAAGCAATAAGAAAAATAATCACGGTAATTTGCGTTTTCCTGATTTTATCTTCTTTCGGTTGTACGGGCCTGCATTCTGGAAGCTACGGCAAAATAACGCCGGATCGAAACGTCACACAGGCTTTTGAAACCTTTCAGGTAAATCCCGATTTCAATTACTATATAAGCGGTCCCGATGTCTATCCTCATGTCATTATCGGAATAAACAAGAACCATACACTGAAATCTGAACTGTGGAAGAAAAGAGAGTTTACACCCGAGACACTCAAGAATCTGGTTGAAGACATGAAGTTTAGGGTTATGGAATTTTACGAAACACCCCACGGCTTTGACATACTGGACAACGACGGCAATGACATTGGAGACTGGTATTCCATCTTTTCAGCCACAACGATAGTAAAGATAGAAGAAGATCACAGTGTAATTATTATCACCCCTGATATTGACACCTATGAAAAATATGAGATAGAGCGTGAGGATGAGTGAAGGGATATATTTCCGGCATTGACAGTCAGAAGTGCTAAAATAGAATCAGACTCGATTTATCTACTTCTCAGATTTTCCATTTAATTCCGCAGATTAATAATTAAATTCCGGTTGACACAGATTCCCTGAACGTATAGAAGCAATTACTGTTTAGCAGGTGGAAAACAGAGGAGGAGGAGGAGATATGAAAACGCGTATTACTGAGCTCTTTGGCATCAAATATCCCATTGTGTTAGCCGGGATGAGCTGGGTTAGCATCCCTGAAATGGTGGCTGCAGTTTCCGATGCCGGCGGGCTGGGCATCCTGGCTACAGGGCCTTTGGGTGTAAAAGAAACGAGAGAGTCTATCCGCAGAATCCGGGAACTTACGGACAAACCATTCGGCGCGAACTCAACTCTTCTTTTCCCGGGAGCGAAAGAAAACGCGAAGGTGCTACTTGAAGAAGAAGTCCCAGTCATTAACTTTTCCCTCGGCAAGGGAGACTGGATAGCAAATGCCGCCCACAAATATGGGGGAAAAGTTGTTGCCACAGTTGTTAATGAACGTCATGGACTGGCGGCGCAAAAACAGGGTGCGGATGGTCTTGTTGCTACCGGATATGAAGCAGCCGCGCATGGAGGTGACGCAACGTCTCTAGTGCTGGTTCCCAGTATAGTGGATGCGGTGGATATCCCTGTAATAGCAGCGGGTGGTTTTGCGGATGGCAGGGGACTTGCTGCCGCGCTGGCGCTTGGAGCCGAGGGCATATCCATGGGAACACGCCTGATGGCCACACAGGAAAGCGGACTCCCCGAGAACTATAAAAACCTCTCCCTTGAAAAGGGAGTAACCGATACAATCTACGGGAATTACTTTGACGGACTGGGCTGTCGTTCACTGAAGACACCAGCGGCTATTAAGGCATACAGGAAAGGTTTTCTGGGTATGCCTGATTTTCTGGCCGCGCTCGTCAATTCCAGAGATATTGCAAAGATGTTGGATCTTCCGTATTTCAAGCTGTTTATCGGCGTGCTTTTATCGGGAGTCAAGAACTCGGTGATGATGGCCTACCTTGCGAATGCCTTTAAGGCAATAAGCCTGGCAACCGAAAAGGGAGACATGGAAAAGGGCGTGCTTACTGTGGGACAGGCCACCGGCCTTCTCCATGATATACCTGCTATATCTGAACTGTTCGAGCGAATGGTGCAGGAAGCACGCGAGGCACAGGAAAGGATTTCCGACGCCATTGGATGATTCTGTACACAAAAAAGAGATTGCGGACTACCCGCAACCCCTTAATTTTCATGGTGGAGCTGAGGGGGGTCGAACCCCTGACCTCTTGAATGCCATTCAAGCGCTCTCCCAACTGAGCTACAGCCCCATTAACAGGGCGGAAATCTAACATGCTGTTCAATAAATTGTCAATACAATTTTCTTGACAATTTGAGGTGCAAATATATAATCAGCCGCCAAGCCGGAGTGGTGAAACTGGTAGACGCAGGGGACTCAAAATCCCCCGGACGCAAGTCCATCTCGGTTCGATTCCGAGCTCCGGCACCATAAAAATCAAGGGGTTAGTCGTTTCACTGTTAATCTTTTCTATTGCCCAAATTCCCGTTGTTAGCATAATGGTTAGCATGGTTTCCCGAAGGCCGCTTAATTTTATTTGACATTTCAAGCAAAAGCCGATCTCCGGAGTGAGTATATCGACTCACCATTGCCAAGGTAGAATGGCCCATTAAATCCTTAATTATCGATGTTGGAGTTTCGCGTGCGGCTAGCCAGCTTGCAAACGTATGTCTGAGATCATGTATTCTAATTCTTCTCAAACCGGCTCTATCGCATGCATTATGAAAACCCCCTCTGATTTCCCTGTAAGGCTTCCCGCTCCGTTTCCCGCTCAAGTGGCAGAAAACGTAAGGCGAATGAAGGTGACGGGGTGCATTACACAGAATTTCAAGCCCCCAATCTGATAGAGGCAGTCGTAGAGCGAATAATTCTGTTTGCTGTATCAATCTGATCCCAACGCAGGTTCAGTACGTTACCTATGCGGATACCGGTTGCCAGGCAAAACTCGAATATCGGTCTCGTCTCAGCGGGTAAAGCGTTTAATAATTTATTGGCATTTTCTTCACTGAGGAATTGCGCTACATGTTCGTTTCTCTCCGGCAGTAGACCTGCAAGAGATACAGGATTTTGCCCCCTGTACTTTCCCCACTTTGCGGCTTTATTGTAAATCGTTTTTAGAAGAGCAAGATCCTTGTTCACAGTTGCAGGCTTGGCTTTTTCCGATAAACGGAATCCCTTGAACGCCTCAACATGTTCCACTGCTATATCCTGGAATTTTATGTGTTCACCAAAGTACTTCAGAATGTGGATTTTGAAATTTCTCTGATCTTTTTCCCATGTTTTTTTCTCACGTTTTGCCCAAGGAAGGAAGTCTTTTTCAAAAAAATCTTTTAGCTTAGTCCTTTTATCAACCGCGGATCTATATTCATCATCGACCAGTTGTGCTCGGGTCCGGGCCTCCTGTTCCCTTGCCATCGTCAGGTTTGGTCCTATTCTTTCCCAGACTTGCTTTCCCCGATATCTTAAATAAACCCAGTACCCAACTTGATTTTTCTTTCGACCACCGTGAAGATCATAATTGCACAACTTTCTCGCACCTGATATTTTTCCCTTTACCAAAGCCCGACATCGAGTATTTTTCAAGCTTTGCTTTCTATGACATTTAGGACATTCGGCATAGATGGCCAT
>JAFDAI010000045.1 GCA_019313905.1 Deltaproteobacteria bacterium
TAGAGGAAGGGGTGGATACCATCTTCGGCTATCCCGGCGGAGCAGTGCTCGATATATATGACGAGATATACAAGACACGCATCAAACATATCCTGGTTCGTCATGAACAGGGTGCGGCACATGCTGCCGATGGATATGCCAGGGCATCGGGCAGAGTGGGGGTATGCCTTGTAACATCCGGGCCGGGGGCCACCAATACCGTTACCGGCATAGCAACGGCATACATGGATTCCGTTCCTATGGTGATATTTACCGGGCAGGTTCCCACATCACAGATAGGCACCGATGCCTTTCAGGAAGCCGACATCACCGGAATAACGAGACCCTGCACCAAGCATAATTTTCTGGTCAGACATGTCGAAGACCTCGCCGGAACGATAAGGGACGCATTTCGCATAGCGCGGTCCGGACGTCCGGGACCAGTGCTGGTTGATTTGCCCAAGGATGTTATGCAGGCGGAAACAGAGTTTACAGAAGCAATCTCCTCCAAACAGGATCTGCAGGATTCCGTCGTTCCGGATACCGATCAGTTACGCCAGGCCCTGGAGCTTATAAAGAAAGCTAAAAAACCCCTCGTGCTTACAGGCGGAGGGGTTATTCTGGGTGGTGCTTCTGGAGAGCTGGAAGAGTTTGCCAGGATGTTACGTCTCCCTGTTGCTTCCACTCTTATGGGTATCGGCGGTTTTCCGGGAACTGATCCGCTGTGGCTCGGCATATTGGGAATGCATGGAACATTTTACGCGAACATGGCAATCAGCCACTGTGATCTTCTGATTGCTTTCGGTGTACGCTTTTCAGATCGGATCACTGGAAAACTGTCGGAATTTGCCCCAAATGCGAAGATTGTCCAGGTTGACATTGACGCTGCATCAATCAACAAGGTTGTGACCACGCATATACCGATAGTCGGTGACTGCCGGCCCGCCATTCAATGGTTTAATCAACAGATGAAGGACGGCTACACCGTCTCAGACAAAGAGAGAAAAGAGTGGCTTGATCAAATAGACACATGGAAATCTGAAGCGCCTCTGAGCTACGGCCGGAGCGAGTTAATAAAACCCCAGAGCGTAATAGAAAAATTGCATCAGCTTACCAATGGCAATGCTATCGTAGCCACAGAAGTTGGCCAGAATCAGATTTGGGCGGCCCATTATTATCATATCGATCGTCCGAATAACTTTCTTACATCAGGGGGACTGGGTACCATGGGTTATGGTTTTCCCGCTGCTATCGGCGCCCAGGTGGCATTCCCGGACAGGACAGTCGTTGATATCGCCGGGGACGGAAGCATACAGATGAATATACAGGAGCTGGCCACGGCCGTTAACTATAAACTTCCTGTCAAAATCGTGATTCTTAATAACGGATATCTTGGAATGGTCCGCCAGTGGCAGGAACTTTTCTACGATAAGAGGTATTCCCACACAAAGCTCAGTCAGGTACCCGATTTTGTGAAAGTTGCGGAGGCTTACGGCGCTGTGGGCCTGAGGGCTGAAAAACCCGAGGATGTGGAATCCACCCTCAGGAAAGGGCTGGAAACACCGGGTCCCGTGATAATGGATTTTGTGGTGGATCCCGAAGAGGGGGTTTTCCCCATGGTTACACCGGGTGCTTCCCTGACGGATATAAGTCTTGGATAGTGAGCACAAACCGACTAAGGAGAGAAAATATGGATGTAAAAAATCATACAATTTCAATTTTGGTGAACAACAGGCCTGATGTACTTGCCAGGATCGCGGGAATATTCAGCGGACGTGGGTATAATATTGAAAATATCAGCGCTAATGTAACGATGGATCCCAAGATCACAAAGATAACCATCGTAACGATGGGGAATACTGCAACAGTTACTCAGATTCAGAAACAGCTCAAGAAACTGGTGGATGTTATCAAGGTTTCGCGTCCGAGGGAAAGCAGATATGCGCAGAGGGAAATGGCACTGGTTAGAATGAAACTTCATGAGGGTACCATGGCCGAAATTACAAAACTTATTGAGGAGCTTAAATGCAGAGTTGCGGTAAAAAAGCCTGATTATTGTGTTATTGAGATAACAGGAGATAAGGAAGAAATTGATCTGGCCTTGACCAGACTTGATGCTATTGGTATAGACGATGTAAGCAGATCGGGAATAGTAACTTTATAATAAAAAAGGAGCATGAAAATGTCAGAATTGGAAATCGGTGGAGTTGTCGAAGAGGTTATTACATCTGAAGAATTTTCCCTGGAAAAGGCCAGGGAGATGTTGAAAAATGAAACGGTAGCCGTTCTCGGTTACGGTGTTCAGGGACCCGGACAGGCCCTCAATATGAAAGATAACGGTGTAAGGGTTATCGTTGGCCAGCGAGAAGGCGGCAGTTCATGGGATAAAGCAGTGGCGGATGGTTTTGTGCCCGGCAAGACCCTTTTCCCTTTAAAAGAGGCAGCCGAGCGGGGGACGATCATTCAGTATCTCCTGTCTGACGCAGGACAGAAAGAAGTGTGGCCTGAGATAAAGACCTGTCTGTCTGAAGGTGACGCGCTTTACTTTTCTCATGGTTTTTCCATCACCTACAAAGACCGCTCTGGCGTTGTACCACCTGACAATGTAGATGTAATCCTGGTTGCACCCAAAGGTTCCGGACGCACCGTACGCACCAACTTCCTGGCAGGCAGCGGAATAAACTCGAGCGTCGCCGTCTTTCAGGATTATACCGGAAAAGCCAGGGACAGAGCCATTGCCCTTGGTATTGCCATAGGTTCAGGATACTTGTTTCCGACCACCTTTGAAAAAGAGGTTTTCAGTGATCTCACTGGCGAACGAGGTGTTCTCATGGGATGTCTGGCAGGCGTTATGGAGGCTCAGTATAATTGCCTCAGGAAAAACGGCCACAGTCCCAGTGAGGCCTTTAACGAAACTGTTGAAGAACTTACACAAAGTCTTATCCGCCTGGTCGGAGAAAACGGTATGGACTGGATGTATGCAAACTGCAGTACGACAGCACAGAGGGGAGCCCTTGACTGGAAGGGTAGATTCCGCGATGCGGTGGTCCCTGTTTTTGATGAGTTATACAAAAGCGTTGCCTCTGGCGAAGAAACGCAGATTGTTCTTGATACCAACAGCGCACCTGATTACAGAGAGAAACTGAACAGAGAGCTGGATACAATGAGGAATATGGAGATGTGGCAGGCTGGCAGGGTACTCCGCGAGCTCAGACCCGAGCGGCGGAAAAAGTAGTATCGAGAACAACCACACCCGTGAAAGAATAAAGTATCACAATCGATTTTCCACAAAGAAAGGTGATCGCATGAGAAGTGATCTGATGAAAAAGGGGCTGGAGAGAGCGCCCCACCGCTCCCTGTACAAAGCCATGGGATATACCGATGAAGAGCTTGCCAGACCTATGATAGGGGTTGTGAATTCCGCGAATGAAGTTATTCCCGGACATATCCACCTCAACACAATTGCGGAGGCTGTCAAGGCGGGCATACGAATGGCCGGTGGCACACCGGTAACATTTCCTACTATCGGGGTATGTGACGGCATCGCCATGGGACACATCGGAATGAAATACTCCCTTGCGAGCAGAGAGCTGATAGCTGATTCCATTGAAATTATGGCTACGGCACATCCCTTTGACGGCCTCGTTATGGTAACCAACTGCGACAAGATTGTCCCCGGAATGCTCATGGCGGCTCTTCGCCTTAATATTCCGACCATTGTCGTGAGCGGAGGGCCGATGATGGCCGGAAGATTAGACGGAAGGGCCGTGGATCTGATAAGTGTTTTTGAAGGAGTGGGTGAGGTAAAATCTGACAAAATGAGTGAAGAATCTCTCAAATCATTAGAGGATTGCGCGTGTCCCGGAAGCGGTTCCTGCTCCGGCATGTTCACCGCTAATTCCATGAACTGCGTTACCGAGGCTCTGGGATTGGGCCTGCCCGGAAACGGGACGATACCGTCCATCTCTGCCGCGCGTGTACGCCTTGCCAAACAGGCCGGAATGCAGGTAATGGATCTTGTAGAAAAGGATATCAAACCGAGAGATATAGCTACTCTTCAGGCCTTCAAAAATGCCATAGCCGTTGATATGGCGCTTGGCTGTTCCACCAATACTGTTCTTCATATTCCGGCGGTCGCTCATGAGGCCGGGATTACTCTGGATCTCGATTTGTTTAATGATATCAGCAGCAGGACACCCAATCTGTGCCACCTGAGTCCTGCCGGGCATCATCACCTCGAAGACCTTGACGAGGCGGGTGGCATACAGGGAATCATGAAGGAGATAAGCACATTGGGCGTTATCGATCTTGAATGCCCGACAGTGACCGGAAAGACCGTGGAGGACAATATTAAAACCGCCTCGGTCAAGGATCGAGAGGTAATACGTTCTGTCAAAGATCCCTACAGCCCGCAGGGAGGTATCGTGATACTCAAGGGAAATCTTGCTCCCGACGGTGGCGTGGTCAAACAGTCGGCCGTGTCTCCCGACATGATGACGAATGAAGGAACCGCCCGCGTGTTCGATTCCGAGGAAGATGCAATGAGCGCGATCATGGAAGGCAGGATAAACCCCGGAGATGTTGTGGTTATACGCTATGAGGGTCCCAGAGGGGGGCCCGGAATGCGTGAAATGCTTTCCCCCACATCGGCCATCGCGGGAATGGGGCTTGACAAATCGGTAGCTCTCCTGACGGATGGAAGATTCAGCGGCGGTACAAGAGGAGCTGCAATAGGGCATATATCTCCTGAAGCCGCCGACGGAGGACCTATCGGTCTTGTCAGAGAGGGTGACAGAATAGCCATCGATATCCCGAACAAAACTATCGAGTTGAAGGTAAGTGACGAGGAAATGGACGCAAGGAGAAAGACACATGTTCCCCGTCCACCCGCGATAAGACATGGCTACCTTGGAAGATACGCGAAGATGGTTACATCAGCCAGCACGGGAGCAATCTTCAAAGAATAGGTGATAGGGATAAGGGGGAAGTTGTTGTGTGTCCCTCCCCCTTATTAATTTTTTCCTATACTTCCAATACACTGCCTCAAGGCCTTCTGCATGGTCATGGCTGCCAGCAGGGCGCAGTGTTCATGATCCTTCGGCATCTTCTCCAGATGGCCTAGGATAGCGCTTTGGCTTATACCAATACACGCGGGCACGGTCTTTCCTTCCGCCATCTCGGCTGCAACAGAGCAGGCGGCGATACTGAACATGCACCCATCTGTGTTAAACTTTGATTCCTCAATCTTTTCACCCTTTATCCGAAGGAACATCTCGACGGTATCCCCGCAGACACCGGTTATCTTTGCGTAACCGTCCGGATGATCTATGGCGCCATAGTTGTGTGGATTGGTTCCATGTTCTATCAGCGCCTCCGAATAGATTTCCATGGCCTTCTCATAGACCATCCCCATCATTATCTCTTCGATCTCTCTGTTGTTTTCCATGTGTCATCTCAGTGGTCGCAGGTATTATCTCCCAATTCAAGGGCGTTATCCATGTAGGATATAATCAACTTTTCGGGATCACCAGCGGAGGCACCCACGGAAACGGTAATACCACTATTAGCGAAGAGCTGTTGAGCCTGTGTGCCCATTCCTCCTGCTATGATAATATTCACACCCTTCTCTGCAAGCCACCGAGGAAGGAGACCGGGCTCATGAGGAGGAGATGGAGCTTTTTCCTGCCTGACAATCTTCTTATTTTCAAAATCAACATCGAAGATGGCGAATTCTTCACAATGACCAAAGTGGGCGGAAAGATGTCCCTCTACAACCGGTATGGCTATCTTGTGCATACCTTCTTTTTTCTCTTCTTTAGATAAAACAGTTTCTGCCCCAGATTCGGTTTTATCGCCCATCTGCAGAAGGGGCTGAACCACCCCTGTGAATGCCTTCGCGGCCTCTGTCTTGCCGTAATGATAGACAAAAGGTTTACCGCTGTCGGAGGCCTCAACAATTTGCGGATCTATAGGAATCTTGCCCAGGAAGGGAACTCCCATCTCACTGGCCATCTTTTCTCCTCCCCCTGTCTTGAATACGTTAATTATCGTTTTGCAGTTGGGGCATATAAGACCGCTCATATTCTCCACAACTCCCAGTACAGGAACACTGAGTTGTCTGCAGAAATTGATGCATTTTTTTACGTCATTGAGAGACAGATTCTGCGGGGTGGTTATAATGACTGCTCCGTCCATGCCAGGGATAAGCTGGGCCACTGAAAGGGGCTCATCCCGGAGCTGTTTGATTACCTTCATCTTCATCGGACCCCTCCAGATAACCGCATCGTCCTTGTTCTGGAGGAGAAAACCTATAGACATAACCTTTAGCCCTTCGCTGAACTCTATGGGCAGGATGGCCTTGCCGTCACTTCCGGGACGCTTACCTTCGAGGTTGAGTAATGTCGGAATGCTCGGGCCGTGAAAATCGGTGTCCAGAAGACCGACTTTCCCCCCTTCCAGTGCAAGCGACACTGCTATATTGGCTGCCACCGTGCTCTTTCCTACGCCTCCCTTGCCGGAGAGCACCATGATCTTGTGCTTTATCTTGCCCATACGATCAGTAAGCTCTTTGCTTTCTGTAATTGCCTTTAAGCTATCGGCAGCTTTGTTTTTTTCTTCACTCATTTTCTCTGTTCTCCCCTTCAATTATTGATTTTCCCGGTTCAGTGTCCGGAGTAGAGTCTTTTTCCGTGGCGTCTCTCCATGCTTATCAGTTCTTTGTCTACAAGTTCCTGCACGTATTTGACTACTTCATTCCGGTGAAGTCCCAGTCCCGCGGATATGTCATCTATGGAACAGGGACGCAGCTTCACCAATTCAAGAACATCTTCCCTTGTGGAAGAAAATTCACCAAGACTATGCACTTTGGTATAGTCCGCGATAACTTCACAATTCCGGCCGAAAAAGGCCGAAATTTCCTCCATTTTCTCCCTGTTCACCAGGCCCGCGAATTCTTCAGCCGGTGTTCTTACTGTCGTATTAAGCTGGACACGCTCCGGGGCGATATAATTCACCAGATTCTTTATTTTTGAAATCTCGTCTTCCGTATCGGTCACGCCACCCGTTATAAAAACTTCCAGCCATACAGGTCCCTTAAATTCTTCCCGGAGCAAGCGCAACCCCTCTACCATTTCTTTAAAAAGAATTCCACTGTGAGGACGGTTTACACGCAAAAAAGTTTCTTCACTACCGGCATCCAGTGACGGTATGATAAGGTCCGCCCCGGAGACGGCATCGCGCACCTCATTGATCCAGAACAGAGACCCGTTCGTGAGAACCGCCACAGGGATATCTGAAAATTTCTTAATGCCCGAGATAATATTACTGATACGGCTGTGAAGCGTGGGCTCTCCCGATCCCGACAGGGTGATATAATCCGGGCGCGAAACCCTTTTCAGCTTCTCCTCTATCTCTCTAAGCACGGCGCCGACCGGAAAGTATTCCCTCCGGTCTATTGTCTTTGTGTTTGTCCTCCCAAGCTGGCAATAGATACAGTCATAGGTGCATGTTTTGAAGGGGACAAAATCAATCCCCAGAGACCTGCCCAGGCGCCTCGATGGCACGGGACCAAATGTATATGTTTTCTTCTCTTTTTTTGATTTCATAGTTTCCAAACCTGATCCCGACTCTCTATGACGCCATCATCTGCGCGCGCTGTGGTTTCAGAACTATGTCTCCAACCCTGCATCCTATCTTATTGGCGATAACGGGGCACTTTGTCTGGAGCAGGAAGAATATATTTTTGTCTTCTTCACTCAGAGACTCATAATTCCCCTGACCCTTCGACAGGATAATGTCCGCACTGTGATAATAATCGAGAAATTCCCCGGAACATGCCTCCGAGACTACACCGGGAAAGTCAACTCCCGTATCGATGACCCTTACTATATCGGTCATGCCGACAAATTCTGCGTCTTCCATGGTGGCATCATTGATAACGGGTCCGCCCCTCACAACATAGGTTATATCAAGACTTGTCTCTCTCAGGAGAATCCCTATAAGTATTTTATCCAGCACAATTTCTCCGGCATTGTCACCCAGATACAGCAACGTGCCAGCTTTCTTGAGGGATTTTTCAAATGACATGGAATCAAAATGCGTCGTATCCTTCTCTGTGAAGTCCCGGAATATATCCTGCATACTGTTCCATTTTCGCTCGGGCCCCATGTCGATGAGATTTCCCACGGCGGCAAGCTTTAATGCATCGGACAGGGGCGAGGATGACCCGTCAATAAGGCCGGTAAGATTCTCTTCCATGTCAAGCACCTGCTCATTGTGAAGACGTTTTATCTCCCGGTAGGGGTCACTCTTACCGGTAGCTTCTCTGATAGTTCTGTGAATCATACTGCCAATTTGTGGAGGTGTCTTTTCCCTGGAGATCTCAAGCAGTTCTGCCATTACACAGTTCAAAACGTCTCTCTGAATCTCTTCGTCGGCGCCTGAAATTCTGCTTGCCTCCAGCGCCTGCCTCAGAAAACAGGGGAAACAGTCCAGAAATATTTTCAAGTTGTAATTCCTTTCTAACCAAGCGCGTAAAGCACGTTCTGCCAGACGGCCTTTATATCGCCGGAAACAGCACCACCAGTGTATTCCACAACACTGGTTTTCATTATCTGAGCCTCTGTAATGGCGGAATCGTATCGTATTCTTCCCGCTGTCTTAACGCCGTGTTCTTTTGCTTCCCCTTCAATCTGTTCCGTAATATCGGGGTTTATATCCCACTTATTGATACACACAATCGTGGGAATTCGAAAATGCGCGGTTAGTTCCGCTACCCGCAGTAAGTCGTGCTGACCTGAAAGAGTAGGCTCTGTTACAACCAGTACAAGATCAGCGCCCGTTATAGATGCAATAACGGGGCACCCGATTCCCGGTGAACCGTCAACAATTATGTAGTCGAGATCATCCTTCACTGCGATATCGCGGGCTTTTTGACGAATCTGTGTTACCAGCTTTCCCGAATTTCCCTCGGCCATACCAAGTCTTGCATGTACCATAGGTCCGTAATTTGTAGACGATGTATACCACTCACCATTCACGGCCGGTCCAAAGGATATTGCCTCAGCAGGGCATACGCGAACACACACACCGCACCCTTCACAGAATATGGGGTTTACGAGAGGCGTATCTGCTGTTTCCCCATTGCCAGTAACCGGGTAATGTATCGCATCGAAGCGGCACGCTTCTATGCATCGATTACAGGATATACACTTGTCTTCCAATATCCTTGCTTTACTGCTACCGCTGAAATCTTCCCGGTATTCTATCCTGGGATTTAGAACAAGATGCAGATCGGCTGCATCCACATCACAATCCGCCAGGACTTTCTTTCCCGCCAGGGCCGCAAAGGCTGCCACAATGCTTGTTTTTCCGGTACCGCCCTTTCCACTTATTACAACAATCTCTTTCATAATATCAACTTTCCGTTGCTGTTTTTTCCTGTTGTTCTGCTTGTAGAGCATTCTGATGGAGATCTATAACCTTTTCCCAGCAGGTTTCAAATGCTTTTTGATATTCCGGCAGTGCGTGTATGACCATTTCCCCCCGCGAATAGGCTTCGGCTATTCTGCGATCATTCGGTATCTCCAGAATAATCTTGATCTTTTCTTTGTTACAGTATTCTTTAACATCTTCGTTACCCACATCGGAACGGTTGATAGCCACGGCAAATGGTATGCTCAACTCTCTGACCATCCCAACGGCAAGTTCCAAGTCGTTCAATCCGAAAGGAGTGGGTTCCGTAACCAAAAGGACAAATTCTGCATCTTTCACGGCTTCAATAACGGGGCAGGATGTTCCCGGAGGTGAATCGAGAATCAATATCTCCGGTTCTCCGGCGGCTTCTTTGACTCCTCTGATAACAGCCGGGGACATGAGTTCTCCGATATTGAGCAATCCATGGACAAAACTGATTCCATTTGTTTTTCCTTCTTCGACAGTGCCTAACTCTCTGGGTACTTCTATGAATGCATCTTCAGGACAGAACAGCTTGCATGCGCCGCAACTATGACATAACTCGGGGAATATCAGCACTTTGCCTTTAATTACGGCAATAGCGCTGTATTCACAAACCTCTGCACAAATACCGCACCCCGTACACTTTTCTTCGATGACTTTTGGAATGGGTACCGTAACAGGGGAAGATGATTCAATCTCCGGTTTCAGAAAGATATGACAGTTCGGTTCTTCAACATCACAGTCCAGTATCTGAATAGTTCTCCCCGTGTTGGCAAGAGCTAAAGCAAGGTTTGTTGCTATTGTTGTTTTACCGGTGCCACCCTTTCCGCTGGCAATAGCTATCTTCAAGGTGTCACTCCTTTCTAAACCATAGTAATAGCGCCAAGAGGACATCTACCAATGCATATCCCGCACCCTGTGCATTTATTTTCGTCAACTATGGCTACATCATTCAGAATAATTGCATTTACGGGACAGGATTCAATACACACTCCACATCCATTACACTCTTGAGCGTTAACGCGGGCTACTCCATTGTCTTCGTTCTTTTGAATCTGACCGATTCGACGTTTGATATCCTGAAGTTGTTTCTCGAGAATGCGGGCTTCTTCCTTGAGAGCGTTTGTTTCATCTTTTCCCGGTACTTCCGGCTGAGATGCCAGACCGGGAAGGCCTGTCTGACCAACACCCATTCCCATGCCGCGACCACTGCCCATACCCTGGCCACGACCGCCACCCATGCCCATACCGCGACCACTACCCATACCTTGGCCACGACCGCCACCCATGCCCATACCTCTACCACTGCCCATTCCCATGCCGCTACTTCCACCCATACTCTGGCTCTGGTCACCACCCATACCAAAATGGCTTGCCACATTGGGCTGGTTCGCTGCAGTAAAAGTACCTGCCTTGAATTGTTCAACTGCCTGACGGATAATTCCGGTAACGCCAACAATAACCTGAATACCTGCGGCTCCAAACACCTGGGATGCATTAGGGCCACAATTTCCTGTGAGAACATATTTGACACCATGGTCCGCCATCAACTGCGCTGACTGGATACCAACGCCGCCTCCGGCCGCGACGTTGGGATTCTGTATGGCCTCAAATTCCATTGTCTCTGGATTTACAAACAAATAATATGGAGTCCGCCCAAAACGGGCTTCAACCTGATCATCGAGCGACGAACCTGTTGCTGTTACTGCTATCTTCATTCTTAACCCCTTTTCTGAAAAAAGTACTGCTCAGCTATGAAAGCTTTCGCGTAAATTCGAAACACGAAGTAAGATAAGCATTCATTTCTCAAAGCGCAACCCTGACAAAGAAAAAAGCGCTGGAGATAGGTAACAATTGCATTGCAACCTAATTGCATACCAGCGCTTTCTCTGTTTTGTTACTTTTTGGTTTCTTTTTCTAAGTCTTCCATACGCTGTTTAATACCTTCCAGGGAATCCTCTAAATATTCCGCCTGGCCTTTCAGCGCATCGAGTTCCTGCTGTTTTGTCGCAACTTGCCCATATGGCGCGTTATACGAAGCTGTTCCTGCATAAGATGGATAACTATAAGCGGCACGTTGCCAGCCGGGCAAGCCAGTCGCATAAAACTGATTACGATGCCCCCAGCCTCCTCCACGGCCAAAACCCGCACCTCTTCCGAAACCCCAACCGAAACCTCCTCCTGGTATAGAGTTTGCAAATCCTGGTGCACTATATCCCGCACAATACCCAGCTACCCTACCTGTCATTGGTCCCATTCCTGCGGGGCCTGTTCTATCTCCACTTGGCATGATATACACCTCCTTATTGTTTAGGTTGTTTAGTCTGAAGGCTAAACAAACCTGAGTAAATAACACTTAACGATTACGGCCTCGGCCCGTTCCACGACTCTGTCCCTGTCCTGTTCCACGACCTTGTCCGGTTCGGCCAAAACCTAAACCTCTTCCCAGTCTGCGAAAGAATCCCATATTCTCCTCAGACACGGGCATTTCTTTTGTTCCTGTTCCACAAGGCCCAAGGCCACGTCCGGTTTTCGATCCCTGTCCCTGCGGACCTGTTCCATCTCCTCTAGGCATATAAATCACCTCCTTCCACTCATACTTAATACTATCTGCATGTAAATCAAAAAATTCCAATTCAGGCCCAGTGCCCTTCAATCGTTGATTCGCTTGTCTCCTGAAGTTTTCCTTCTTTCCATTCGGAAAGGGCCTGTTTCACCGTCATATCTTCCTTGACAATAAATATCCTGATAGATGCGGCGCTCAATGTCCTGAAAGCATTGGGCCCCACATTCCCGGTCAGAAGGACTTCAATCCCCAAGTTTGCCACGTTCTGAGCAGCCTGAATCCCCGCGCCCTGCGCCGCGTTTACGTTCTGCTCATTGGAATGAGCTTCAAACGCGTCTGTTTCCGTATCCACCAGAATAAACCACTTTGCCCTTCCAAAACTCCGGTCGGTCTTGCTCGAAAGGTCTTCCCCGTATGATGTGATTGCGATCTTCATATATTCCATCCTTTTCTGTTATTCTTGTAGCTGTAACCGTGCCTTCTCCGTCCCATACCTCTTCCGAAACCTGATCCCCGTCGGCAACCGGGCAGCATAAAACCCGGCTCAGGCAGACGCCCCGAGAAATAGGCGTTGAGCACATCGTCTACCCTTCCCTTGAGAAACGGGACAATGTCTACCCCCGCTGCTGTGATCATCTGCTCCATGGGTCTTGAAACCGCCCCGCAGAGCAGTATCTGTATGCCAAGTTCTCTCAGCCTTGCCACCTTTCCTACTATCGTGTTCCCGGCAAAATCCGCCATAGAACGATCGTTTATAGTTCTGGATTCAAAATCAACAACCAAGAGACAATCGGAAAAATCCAGTACCGTTGAAACACAATCATCCCACACTGGCATGGCAAGTTTCATCTTATCCACTCCTTTTACAGCATAAATATCTTACAAATACCGTGCCATAAAATTAGTCCCTTGCATAAAAGAAAGAACTCAGTTGTTACAAGTAATTACGATGAGGGACATTCCGCGGGGATTTACAAGAGTTGCATAATTGCTACTATAATCGCAAATATGTGTCGCATGAATGCGACTAGGTGGTTGTCCGAGAACAGCTTTGTCGCGAGGGTGAGTCCGGGGTCAGGAATGTATGAACTGGATACCGGTCATAATAACAACTATAAGAACAAGTGCGGCATAATCTGCCGATGACATACGGAGATTTCTTAAGTAGGTTCTCGAGCCCCTTTTGTATCCACGGCCTTCCATGGCTATTGCTGTTTCTTCCGCCTTTCTGAAAGAGCTTAAGGCAAGGGGGAGTGCAAGAGATGTAATGTTTTTTATTTTCTTGATTATATTTCCTTTTCTAAAGTCTGCACCACGTGCCATTTGGGCCTTTTTGATCCGGTCAACTTCTCCCAGGAAAGTCGGAACAAATCTGAGGGCGAGTGAAAGCATTATTGCGATATCATGTGTAGGAATTCCAAGGTGTCGGAGTGGTTTTAAAATGCCTTCTATTCCACTGATAAGGTCTGAAGGAACAGTGGTCATTGTAAGAATTGACGCGCCTATCACCAGAAACATAAATTGCCATGTTATATAGAAGCCCCTGTAGAAGCCTTCATGCGTTATGGACAGCCCACAAAAAGAAACCTGCACGATTGGCGTACCTTCGGTAAATAAAACGTGAAGGAGAAACAGAAGTATGAAGAAAATCATAAAGGGTTTGAGGCTGCTGATAACACGTTGAAATGTCAGACGGGACATGAAGATTACAGCAATCATGAAGACGGAAAGCAAGAGCCCGGCATTAACATCCACCCTCAGTATAAGAATACTCAAGACGATAACTGACAATATTTTAATTCGCGGGTCCAACCTGTGTATGATTGAATTTCCGGGAACGTATTGACCCCAGTTATACATTCTGTTCGCTCCCCGGAACCGGCAGATTATATGTGCTTTCCATGATCACTTTCTTTTTCACCATATGCTGATGGATTTTATGATGCATGCAGGTTTTGTAACCGGTTCAATATTTCAAGACACGCCTCATCGATGGTCAGGATATCTGTTCGAATATCTTCACCTCTTTGCTTTAACCGCCATGCCAGGTCTGTGGCAACGGGAATATCCAGTTTCAGCGCCTTCATCTGTTCAACTTTACCGAATACTTCCTTTGGTGATCCGGTAAACACTATGCGGCCTTCATTCATGACAATGATCCTGCCCGCGTTTACGATCTCATCCATATTGTGAGTAATATGAATAATGGCAATACCCTGTTTGTTGATTTCTTCTATGATTGACAAAATGCGGTCGCGACCCGATGGATCAAGATATGAAGTGGGTTCGTCAAATATGATATATCCTGGCTTCATGGCAAGAACTCCGGCTATTGATACGAGACGTTTTTCTCCGCCGGAAAGGGTATGGGGCTGGCGCTCCGCGTGATTTTTCAGACCCACCATCGCAAGACTTTCATCAACTCTCTGCCTTATCTCCGTGGAAGGCAGTTCCAGATTTCCGGGGCCGAACGCTATATCCTCTTCTACAGTCATTCCCACAATCTGGTTATCGGGATTCTGAAAGACCATTCCAACCCTGCGCCTGATCTCTTCCACGCAGGATTCATCATCCGTACCCATTCCATCGACGCTTACCCGGCCGTCCGCCGGATAGAGCAGGGCATTGAGATGCTGGACCAGCGTGGTCTTTCCGCACCCGTTCGGACCGACAATTCCTATGTATTCTCCCTCATCAATTGCCATATTGATCCGGTTCAGTACCGGTTCACCCGAACGGTCATATTTGAATGTTACATTTTCTACTTTAATCATTGGATATCTTCTTAATTTGTACCCTGCTCTTAATCTTTACTATCAGAAGAGTTGCTGCCGCAATCTTTATGGCATCCCCTATCAGAAACGGAAGAACGCCCACCGTAATCGCTTTTTTAAGGGAAAGCTGCGCCACAACGGACAGCTGTGCAACTCCACAGATATAGATGACAACGGTTGCCACGATCAGCGACAGGGCTATCCACACATACCCGGAATGTTTTCTCGATTCCATCATTCTTCCGACTATGTACGCCCCGATGATAAATCCTATGAGATAACCCCCCGTCGGCCCTATAAGAACGCCAAGGCCTGCCTTCCCGCCGGCAAAAACAGGCAGTCCTATTATGCCGAGCAGGATATAGACAATCTGACTCAATGCACCCAGATACCCGCCAAGCAGGGAGGCCGCAAGATACATGACAAAAGTCTGAAGAGTTATGGGAACCAACGGCAATGGAATTATAATATAAGCGCCTAACGCCGTCATAGCGCCAAACATGGCGGCATAAGACATTCCCCGTGTTGAAATTTTTCTGGCCATATCGATCTTCTCCTATCTATTTAAGTAACCATTCACGGTTACCTATTTAATAACTTAACATCTCCTGAAAATATTCTGTGCAGCGTTCCTGCCGAATCTTTCAAAACCAGGACTCCGTCCTCATCCACATTCAAAACTTCTCCGGTATGTGATTGATTTACTAAATCTATCCGTACCTGCCTTCCTATAATATCAGCAAGTTCTTTCCATCGTTTCAGAACGGGATCAAAACCGGATTTTCTGAAGAGTTCATAATATTTTTCAAGCCACTCCAGATAAGCCTTCAGAATTCTTATTCTTGGAAACTGCCTGCCTGTTTCAAGGATAATTGAAGTAGCCGTATCATTGATATCCTCGGGAAAGAGATCATAGGGAATATTAACATTTAATCCCAGACCGATTATCACATATTCAACAGCATCCATCTCGGTGCTGACCTCTGTCAGGATACCCGCCAGTTTTCTCCCATGTATCATGATGTCGTTCGGCCACTTTATCCTTATGTCCAGGGATGTCAAAGAAAGCAGAGTTTCAGCCACCGCTACAGCCGCCATGAGGGTCAGTTTCGGCGATTCACTCGGGGCTAACCTGGGCCGTAATATAATAGAAACGTAAATTCCTTTCCCTTCAGGTGAGAACCAGCTTCTTCCCCTTCTCCCCCTGCCCCGTTCCTGTTCTTCCGCTATAATTACAGTGCCCTCTGCAGCTCCTTCATCCGCCAAATATTTTGCTCTGACATTGGTAGAGTCTGTCAGGCGGTGGTGATAGATATCTCTCTTGCCGATGATTTTGGTATTCAGCCCTTCCTGAATTTCATTTTTAAGCAGGATTTCCGGCACATCTCTGAGAGAATATCCCTTTCTGCGGGATGATTCGATCACATACCCCTCTTCTTTCAGTTTATGGATATGTTTCCAGATGGCCGAGCGGGTCATATCCATTTTTTGGCCCAGAGATTCACCCGAGACCCAATCGTCCCTTTTTTCCTTTAGGCTGGTAAGTAACTGATCTTTCGAGGTCATTGTCCGTTCAACTCTCAGAGCCTTATACTCCCGCAACTTGCCCAGGGTAGTATTGTGCGTGCCTCATACTATCTCCGGAACATAATGTCAACCAGTATTTGAATTGTGGTTGACTTAATCTTGCGGGTTTTTCTTCATTATAGTTTGCGGTGGGGTTTGGTGGAAAAGGATAGATGCGATACGATGGTTTTATGATAAGTAATGAAAAGGGTGACATAATAAGGCACAGCCCCGGGTACTGCTGTGCCTTATCGCTGAGAGGATTTCAGCTGTTTAGTCTTTATCCGGCATTCTCACAATTAATACGGGCACTTTGCTTCCCCGGAGCACTTTATCAGTAACACTGCCAAAAGCCCATCGAGTAATACCATGTCGTCCATGTGTCGACATAGCCACCAGGTCAGCTTCAACCTCGTCTTCAACCTTAATGATCTCCTCAGCGGAAGATGTACCGAATGCCACTTCACATCTCACCGTAACTCCTTCGCCTTCAAGACATTCAGCAGTCTTGCTCAGGTAGTCCATTGCCTGCACCTTCATTTGCTCCAGTTCACTCGCAGTATAGGGAATCTCGACAGCTTCATCCCCCGTGGCGACAGCGTAGGTCAATAATGTAATTACCTGGAAGAGAATAACTTCTACCTTGCTCCCCAGTGCCAGCTTAGACACCATTTCCTCAATGTGGTGCAGAGCTGCTTCACCCAATGCGGATCCATCCAATGGAATTAAAAATTTTTGAGACATTATTTACCTCCTTATAATTCAGATAGGATCAAACTGTTCCCCTGAGTTGATTTACTACCTCTCCAAATGAAAAATGCGATTAACCGGATGAGCCCAGAACATCTCTTGCAATGACAATTCTCTGCACCTCTGAACTTCCTTCATAGATGGAAGTTACCCTTGCGTCTCGGTAGAGCCTCTCCACCTTGCATTCCGTCATATACCCGTATCCCCCATGTATCTGGAGGGCCTTATAGGCTGCCCTGTTTGCGAGTTCCGATGCGAGCAGCTTCGCCATTGATGCCTCTTTTGTAAACGCCAGGCCCAGGTCCTTCTGGTTGGCGGCGGACAGGGTAAGCAGTTTCGCCGCTTCTATCTGTGTGGCCATATCGGCAACCATCCACTGGATCGCCTGAAAAGAGCTGATAGTCCTGCCGAATTGCCTGCGGGCATTTGCATATTTAACTGCTTCATCCAAGCATGCCCTTGCTATTCCCAGCGATTGTGAGGCAATCCCTATGCGCCCGCTGTCCAGTGCCGTCATTGCAACCTTGAATCCCTGTCCTTCTCTGCCCAGCAGATTTTCCTTCGGAATCCTGCAATCATCAAAGATAAGCTCGACCGTGTTTGATGCCCTGAGGCCCATCTTTTTCTCTTTTTTCCCTACAGAAAAACCGGGAAATCCTTTTTCTACTATAAAGGCGGAAAGGCCGCGATTCCCCTTTTTGGAGCCGGTTCTTGCTATCAAGTTTATTAAGTCCGCATATCCTCCGTTGGTGATAAAGTTCTTTGTTCCGTTTACGAGGTAATAATCACCCATATTCTCTGCCCATGTTTTTATGCTCCCAGGGTCCGAGCCTGCATCAGGCTCCGTAACCGCGAAGGCTCCGAGCATCTCCCCACTGGCTAATGGTTCTAAATATTTACGCTTCTGTTCTTCATTCCCGAATTTCAAGAGTGGTTCACAGGAGAGATTGGTCACCGACATGGTAACCGCGGTAGAAGCACACGCATAGGCTATCTCCTGCAGCGCCAGGGAATAGCTGACAGCGCCGGCACCCGAGCCTCCATATCCGGCTGGAACCATCATGCCCATCAGACCCAGCTGCCCCATCTTTTTGACCACATCAGCGGGGAATATCTCCTCCTCATCCCTTTTACCCGCGAAGGGTTCGAGTTCCCTTTTCGCGAAATCCCCGGCCATCAATCTGATCATTTCCTGTTCGCTTGTCAGATGAAACAATGTGACCCCCTTCCTTGATGGCTTTGTAAAAAGTCCAACTTCTGTGTTCCGCTACATCCTTCGTTACTGCGACGTACCGTAAGTACGCCTCATTCCTCAGGATTTGCGCGCCTTGAATTTGAAGCTTTTTACTTTGCCATCTGATTTTGACTTTTTACGAGTGCACCTTCCTTAAGGAATGTAGATTACAACAAGAAGTTCTGTGGTTTTCTTTGCCGGATTACTGAGTTTGTGATGAAGAGCAGAGTCAAAATGCATGCTTTCCCCTTCATCGAGTTTTGTAATGTTTTCACCGACCTGTATGGTAAGTCCACCTTTTAAAACGTAGATAAATTCCTCTCCCTCATGAAAGTCCGGCTGATCTGGAGAACCAGCGATACCGGTGGAACCGTTTTGTCCTCTTCGATCTTCTCAAGGATATCTGAGGCATATCCCGTCTCGTGGGAGAGATCTTCAAGGCTTAGCCCTTTCTCTTCCCTGATGGCACGTACCCTCTGCCCGAAAGATTTCCATTTTTTCTCTTTTCTTGCCATCTATGCCTCCATCTCTACTACCATTGTTACCGATTCCCCTCCGCCCAGGCATAGCGAAGCCTGCCCGACCTCGATGTTACGCCTCTTCATCTCGTGGATGAGGGTTGTTAACAAACGGGCACCGGACGCGCCTATCGGATGACCCAGAGCTACTGCCCCTCCATTCACGTTGACTGTTTCAGAATTGATATTTAGTTCCCTGAGTACGGCTACCGTTGAACCTGAGAATGCTTCATTTATTTCGTGCAGCTGTATATCGGATAGCGTCATTCCAGCTTTTTTCAGTGCCTTCGGGATGGAGTATATGAGTGCCATGAGAACATATTCCGGTTTGATTCCCGCGGAGGCGTAGTCAATGATTCTTGCGAGAACAGGAGAACCCAGTTCAGAGGCTTTCTTTCGTGAGGTGATTACAAGGGCCGAAGCACCATCGCTGACAATCGAGGAATTCCCTGCCGTGGCGTAACCCTTTTCCTGAAAGGCGGGCTTCATCTTTGAGAGTGCCTCCATACTCGTCGGCCTGGGGCCTTCGTCCGTATCGATCCTTACAGTACCCTTTTTTCTGTCATGAATATCGACGGGGGTAATCTCTTCCGCAAAACGTCCCCCTTGAACGGAATTCAGGGATTTTTCATATGACAGGCATGCGAATGCGTCCTGATCCTCCCGGCTTATTCCCCATTTCTCTGAGATGAGATCGTTGCTGATACCCATGTGGAAATCATTAACTATGTCCCAGAGACCGTCGTGCACCATATGGTCTACCAGTTCGCCTGTCCCCATCCTTATGCCCAGTCTTGAATCCGGAAGATAGTGGGGCGCGGCGCTCATATTTTCCATTCCCCCCGCCACGATAATATCCGCAAATCCTGTCTTTACGTACTGGGCGGCAAGGATAACAGACATAAGACCGGAGGCGCATACCTTGTTCACGGTGAGTGCGCCCTTTTCAATCGGAATTTCCGTCTTCATGGCGGCCTGTCTCGCCGGATTCTGACCGTATCCACAGGGAAGTACCATGCCCATTATGACTTCATCTACATCCGCGGACCGGATGCCTGCTCTCTTTATCGCTTCACGAATGACGATTGCCCCCAACTCTGTTGCGGGAATCTTGCTCAAACCACCCTGGAACACCCCGAGCGGTGTTCTGCACGCACTTACCAGTACCGCATCATTTTCGCTTTTCATCAAGATCCCTCCTTAGCTGTACAAGATATCATCTTAAACGGCGAATGAAGTAGATATATGACAACGATGTATACCAAAGAAAAAAGGTCTGCTCTACTTTTCAATAAACTTCACAAGACCTTCAATGTCTCTTGCGCGGATCAGGGTTTCCAGCTTACTAAGATTGTCTTTATATAATGTGAGAATTCTGGGAAATTTTGGGTTCATAGCAAGAAGCTCCGCGTAGAGTCGTGGACTATTTTCCATGACTCTCGCGATTATCTCAAGCTTTTTATTGAAAAGAGGGGTGGTGTAATGTTTGAGCTCAGAAAGATCAATGCCTTGGTCTTTCAGGGTTGTTCCCATGGTAATCGAGTTGAGATGATTCAATCCCTGAATGATCGCCATCATCTCATCGTGCTTTTCCGGCGAGTCTTCAAATACATGGGCTCCACATTTTTTGAAGATATTCCCAGGCCAGCCTGTCCATTTCTCTATTCTCGCAGGAAACAACACTATATTTTGCCCTTCAAGTGATGTCACATCCGGACCGAAGAGGGGATGGCACCCCATTACTTCCGATACGGAAGACTCAAGCATGCATCTAACCGGTTCTTCTTTCAGAGAAGTAAAGTCCATCAGAAGGGAATCGTCTTTCATATGCGGTCCAACCTGCCTGATGACTTCACAGGTAACACCGATAGGAACGCTGACTATAACAACGCCGCATCTTCTTGTCAGTTCATCAATATCCAAACCGGTCTTTCTTCCCGATGCATGGACGATGTATCCCTCATTTTTGAAGAAATCAACAAACCACCTGCCTATTCCACCGGTGCCGCCGATAATGCCTATTTCAAAATTTACCATCAAGTAACCCCAGATTGAATCCGGATAATGTCTGCCGATTTACAAATTCCTGTCTTTCTGAATAGCTGTCTTTATCTCCTTAGCATAATCGGAGACAATATTCACCATATTGCTGTCTCCCGTATGTTCCTCAATCATGTGTACAAAAGCGCTTCCTACCACTACTCCATCGGCGTAGGGAGCTATTTCTCCTGCCTGCCCGGGTGTTGATATGCCAAAACCGACGACAACCGGCATTCCGGTTATGCCCCTGACCCTTTTCATCTCATCTCTGATATCCGATACCCGTGGTTTTGTCGTCCCGGTAACCCCGGTTACTGAAACATAATACAGAAATCCGGTTGCCTCTTCGGATATCTTCTCGATCCTCCTGGAAGAAGTTGTCGGCGCTAACAAAGAAATAAAATCAATACCTGATTGATCGGTATATTTTCTCAGTTCCCGGGATTCTTCCGGAGGAAGATCAACAACAAGTATTCCGTCCACACCAGATGCCTTGGCCCTCTGCGCGAATCTTTTATTTCCATAGACAAAGATCGGATTATAGTACCCGAACAGAACAATTGGGATGTCCGCGGATTTATTAACAGATTCAACCATGTCCAGAATACTGATCAGATCTGTCCCCTGTTCGAGGGCCCTCCCGGAAGCAACCTGAATAACGGGACCGTCTGCCGTCGGATCTGAAAAGGGAACTCCCAGTTCAATGATATCGACCCCCGCGTCTTTAAAACCCAGGATTATTTCTCTCGTTATTTCCAGGCTCGGATCACCTGCCACTATATATGCCACGAGGGCTTTTTCACCTTTTTCCCTTAACTGTCTGAATTTTTCCCCGATTCGTCCCATGTTCACCGCACCTCCAGTTTTTCGGCAATGATCCCGGCATCTTTATCTCCCCTGCCTGAGAGATTAATGACAATAACCTTTTCTCTGCTCATTGTGGGGGCAAGTTTCATTGCATACGCGACGGCATGGGCGCTCTCCATGGCAGGAATAATTCCCTCACATTTCGACAGAAATAAGAAGGCATCGGTGGCCTCCCGGTCGTCTACCGTGACATATCCGGCCCTTCCAGTCGAATGGAGATAGCTGTGTTCGGGACCGACACCCGGATAATCGAGCCCGGCAGCTATGGAGCAGGTATCTCTTACCTGGCCTCTTTCATCCTGAAGGAGATATGTCTTGTTTCCATGGAGAACACCGACCTTTCCTTCCGCGATGCTGGCGGCATGCATTCCCGTGGCGATTCCCTTGCCTCCTGCTTCTACACCCATCATAACAACGTCCACATCATTTCTAAAGGGATAAAAAAGTCCCATGGCGTTACTGCCCCCGCCGATACAGGCGATCAGAACATCGGGAAGCCGTCCCTCTTTTTTCAGAATCTGGCGTTTTACTTCTCTGCCGATAACACTCTGAAAATTGCGTACCATCACCGGATACGGATGAGGGCCCGCCGTTGTCCCGATAACATAATAGGTGTCTTTCACATGTGAAACCCAGTAACGCATGGCTTCATTCATGGCATCTTTAAGGGTATCGGTTCCGCTTATAACCGGCACCACCTCGGCACCGAGAATTTTCATGCGGAAGACGTTCGGCGACTGTCGTTCTATGTCTTCTCGTCCCATAAAGATTTTGCATTCCATCCCGAAGAGGGCGGCAACGGTGGCGGTAGCAACACCGTGCTGACCAGCGCCTGTTTCCGCGATTATTTTCCTTTTCCCCATGCGCCGGGCGAGGAGCGCCTGCCCGAGGGTGTTATTGATCTTGTGCGATCCGGTATGATTGAGATCTTCCCGCTTCAGATAAATTTTTGCGCCTCCCAGCTTTTTCGTCAGCCGTTCTGCAAAATAGAGGGGGGTCTCCCTGCCTGAATAGTCCCTGAGATACGAGGCATATTCCTTCGCAAATGTCTTATCTTTTTTTATCTCTTTATACGCCTCTTCGAGTTCGATAATGGCGGGCATTAATGTTTCCGCCGCGTATCTCCCCCCGAAAACGCCAAAGTGTCCTTCTCTGTCCGGTAACTGTGTTTTCATCCCGTTATCCTCTCTCGTAAATCATATAATCCGGGGCCTCATAGCCGCCGTCTTAATCATTATGACCTATATTGATGTCGAATATTTTCATTCGTTTATTATCGTGTACTGTGTCGCCCTGCCGGACAAGGTTGATAATTTTCATAACCAGTCCGTGATCTTTCTTCCCGGGCGTTTTCTCAACGCCGCTGTTTATATCGACGGCATGGGGCAACACTTTTTTTATAGCGTCCTCTATATTGTCCGGATTCAGACCACCTGAAAGGATCAGTGGCCTCGTTTTTCTTATCTTTACAGCCAGTTCCCAGTTCGACACTTTCCCGGTTCCACCATGCTTTCGAGGAGCATATGTGTCGACAAGAATTGCTCTTATCCGGTACTCCTCCAGGATGTTTAAATCCTCCTCCGTACGGGGAGACATGGCCTTGATTATGACAGATTCCGGAAAATGCCGGCAGTACTCAGGAGATTCATTGCCGTGAAGCTGAATGAAATTCAGACCGCAATATTCCATTATTTCTTTAATATCCTGAGTGTCATGGTTAACAAAGACACCGGTCTTCGCGACTTCCGGGGGAAGTTTTCGAATGATCCCCCGTGCCGTTTCCGGTTGAACATACCGGGGGCTTTTCGGATAAAAGATAAACCCCAGCGCATCAACTCTGCTTTCTGCCGCGAAACGGGCATCCTCAAGGTTTGTCATCCCGCAGATCTTTATCTCTGTCATTTTTTCTTCCTTACCTTCCCAGAAGCTCGTCGAGTTTTGCACCGATATCCGCGGCCCCCATCAGGGTTTCGCCCACCAGAAATGCGTGAACACCATTACTCATCAACATCTCAATGTCCCCCCTTGTACGAATGCCACTTTCACTGATGATTGTTCTGTCTTTCGGGACAGCGGGCAGGAGATCAAGACTTGTCTTCAGATCGGTTTCAAAGGTTTTCAGATTCCTGTTATTGATTCCTATAATTTTCGCGCCCGCTTCGAGGGCTTTTCCCATCTCTCCTTCAGAATGTACCTCAACCAGCGGAGAGAGGCCCAGGGATTCCGTCAGGCTGATAAAATCCCTCAGGGTGTTCAGATCCATGAGCCCTGCAATGAGAAGGAGCGCGTCTCCTCCCAGGGCCCTTGTTTCGTAAATCTGGTATGAATCTATGATAAAGTCCTTCCTGAGAAGAGGAACAGACACTACCCTTTTGATCTCCGACAGATATGATCTCTCTCCCTCAAAAAATCTCTGATCGGTGAGAACGGAGATGGCGGCCGCTCCGTGGTTTTCATAGCACGACGCAATATCAATGTGATCGAAGTCGTCCCTTATTCTCCCTTTCGACGGAGAACGCCTCTTGATCTCCGCAATGATAGAGCAACTTGTTCCACTGACAGCCGCTCCGAAATTACGGGGAATAGGAGTGTTCAATGCCTCATCTTTGATCTGTTCAAGCGGCTTTTCCTGTTTCAGAAATGCAACCTCTTCCTGTTTTGCTTTTACAATCTTGTCTAAAATCATCAAATTTCCTCAGCTGTTTGAAAGGCTTATCAGATCCCGCAGCTTTTTAATGGCTGCGCCGCTGTCGATACACTCCTCTGCAATGGTGATTCCTTCCTGTATGGTCTCTGCCTTTTCCCCGGCTACTATTGCCAGTCCGGCATTTAAGAGAGCGATCTTTCGACAGGCGCCATTTTCCCCTGAAAGAATTCCCCGTATTATTTCCGCATTGATAGACACATCTTTGCCGCGAAGGTCTTCGGCATTGTAACTTCTACCAAAATAATCCTCAGGATTGATGTTATAGGTTGTGATAAGCCCGTCTTTCAGCTCGGAAACCCGTGTTTCACCAGTTACTGTAGCTTCATCGAGTCCATCAGAACCATGCACGATAAAAGCCCTCTTCGTCCCCAGATTTTTCAGGACACCGGCGAATGTCTCAGTCAGCTTCGGGTCATAGACACCGATGAGCTGGGATGTTGCACCGGCGGGATTTGTCAGAGGCCCAAGCATGTTAAATATCGTTCTGATTCCGATTTCTCTCCTCGGACCAACCGCGTATTTCATCGCGGCATGAAGTCTGGGGGCAAAAAGAAAGCCGATTCCGATTTCATGGATACATTCTTCCACTATTTCAGACTCCGCGCTTATATTAACGCCTAAAGCTTCCAGGACATCTGCGCTTCCGCATCCGCTCGATACCGCCCGATTCCCATGTTTTGCAACGGTAATACCGGCTGCCGCCACGATAAAAGCCGCCGTGGTTGAAATATTGAAGGTATTCATATTGTCCCCACCCGTTCCGCAGGTATCAACAATAACCGATGAACGGGCATCTATTCTCGTTGCTTTCTGTCTCATAATACGGGCGGCGCCTGTAACCTCTTCCACCGTTTCCCCCTTAATCCGCAGGGATGTTATAAAGGCGGCAATCTGCGCCGGCGTTGCATTTCCCTCCATTATTTCATCCATAACCTCCATCATTTCATGTTCTTTCAGATTTCCATTATCCACTATTTTCTCAATTGCTTCTCTGATCATACAAATACTCCTTTCGTTTAATAAGCTCCAAGGGTTCACAGGTTCTAACTTACAATTAAACATTGCCATTGCTCTTCATTTTCAGGAAATTTCTGATAATCCGTTTCCCGTTCGGCGTCAGGATAGATTCGGGATGAAACTGCACTCCTTCCACATGATACTCCCGGTGTCTGATACCCATTATCTCCCCCTCTTCTGTTTCGGCGCTGATTTCAAGACATGACGGCATGGAATCCCTGTTCAGAATCAGTGAATGGTAGCGGGCGGCTGCGAAAGGAGAGGGAACTCCCCTGTAAATTGTCTGTCCATCATTGATTACCCCGGAGGTCTTTCCGTGCATTATCCTGTCAGATCTGATCACCTCCGCACCGAAGGCATAACCTATTGATTGGTGGCCGAGGCATATCCCCATGATGGGAATTTTTGTATGAAAATGCCTGATCACATCAACCGTTATCCCGGCTTCTTTAGGGGTGCAAGGACCCGGTGACAGAAAGATCGCATCAGGGTCCAGATTCTCAATTTCTTCAATAGTAATCTCGTCATTCCGGTAAACGACGGTTTCTTCACCCAACTGCCCCAGATACTGAACGAGATTGTAAGTAAAAGAATCGTAATTATCGATCATTAAAATCATTATCTTCCCCCGTTATTGCTCGTTATCTTAAATCCCGATGCAGCCAGTCGGATGGCCTGCATCATTCCTTCGGCCTTATTTACCGTTTCTTCGTACTCCGCGTCAGGTTTCGAATCCGACACTATTCCCGCGCCCGTCTGGACAAATACTTTGCCACCCTTGACTACCATTGTCCGGATGGTTATGCACAGATCCATGTTACCCGTATAGCTGAAATAGCCCACTGCGCCCCCATATGGCCCCCTCCTGTTTTCTTCCAGTTCGTCAATGATTTCCATTGCCCTGATCTTCGGAGCACCTGACAGTGTTCCGGCAGGGAAAGTTGCCTTCAAAACATCAAAACAATCCTTCTCCGGCGCCAGCTGAGCCTTAATATTGGAAACAAGATGCATCACGTGAGAATACCGTTCCACAACCATTAGTTGCGTGACCTGAACGCTTCCGATGCGTGCAATTCTTCCCAGGTCATTTCTTCCCAGGTCGACAAGCATAATGTGCTCGGCCCTTTCTTTCGGGTCCTGCAGGAGTTCGTCGGCAAGGTAGCGGTCTTCCTGCTCATTCCTACCCCTTTTTCTCGTACCGGCTATCGGTCTCAACTCTACAATTCCTTCTTCGAGACGAACCATGACCTCTGGAGAAGATCCGATAAGGATAAGGTCTTCTATCTTCAGATAAAACAGATACGGAGAGGGATTAATATAGCGAAGAGCGCGGTAGAGGTCGATCGGGTCCAGATCGTTTTTCTTTTCAAAACGCTGAGACAGGACGACCTGTATGACATCACCGGCATGAATATATTCCCTGGCCTTTGTTACTATTGCCTTATAATGGTCCGGCGTCATATTGGATATAAGCGGTGTGTTATTAACTTCCGGACTCTTGAGTTCTTTCTTCACCACGGGAGATTGAATCAATCCGATGATATCTTCGATTTTTTTTATCCCCTCTTCATAGGCATCCCTGAGGTCTTCCCGTCCCTCCGAAAACACACAAGCCACTACCTTGATAGTGTGCCGCACATTGTCAAATATTATCAATGTATCTGTAACGAGAAAAACCGCGTCATCGGCATGCAGGTCATCCGTGGTTTCAGAGGGAAGTTTCTCGAAATATCGCACCATATCGTAACTTAGAAATCCAACCGCGCCGCCGAAAAAGCGGGGAAGACCTTCAACGACAACAGGCCTATAGCGATCAAGTATTTCTTTCAGATACTTCATCGGCTCCCCGTTATGCCTGCTGCGATTGATTTCTCCTTTTTCCTGAATCACCACCTCATCGCCTCTTACCGTAAAGATCACTTTGGGATCCGATCCGAGGAAGGTATATCTCCCCCATTTTTCACCACCCTCAACACTTTCAAGAAGAAAGGCGTGCGATTTGGAATTCAACTTCGAAAGTATTGAAACCGGGGTATCCATATCTGCCAGAATTTCCCTGTAGACAGGGATGAGGTTCCCCTTCTGCGTCAGTTTTTCGAACATCTCAAATGCCGGATAGTACATAGTCATATTTTCCTCTTCACAAATAAAAAAGGCCGTAAAATATTCACGGCCCTTTTTATGTATTTGTATATCTTTAAAACAAAAGAGCCACGGAGAATCCCGAGAGGCTCCCCGCAGCTCTATTCACATATTTTCATAGTTCAGCGGCAGACAAACCCCTCCATCGTATTGAGCTGCCACCACCAACTGTTTAGATTTAGCCTGATCTGTTTCATTTTTTCTTCCCTGTTTCTATAAATAGAAACAACCTAACAGCATTCTAACCTCATGTCAATGTTTTTTTATAGACTCGTTTATAATTCAAGTGTTCATTCAGAGACTGAGTACATAGGCTGTAAAACCTCCCTCTTCGCCTGGCTCAAGAACGACTTTAAGCTTCGTTTGTTAAATCCTACATTGGAAATAAAGTAAGGAAGTAATGAGCAAAAAAGTTTTTATTTTCTTCATTTTTCCCACCACGTTTCTGTTTTCGTCGGGTCAATCATTTCCGGTTTGGAAATGACGCCATCTTTTGACGCCTGTATCCTGTATCCGGCATCAACGGGAAAGATTTTCTCCCCCTTTATTGCCTTCACATCGACAACGCCCTCAAGCACTATCAACTCCGACCCTCTCTTCTCATCTTCAAAAACCAGAAATTTTGTGCCTCGAACGGCTCCACTAAAGCCTGACGTGCGAATTAAAGGTGCCGACCCAAGCGGGCCCAGAAATCCATAACTATCATATTTCCCACTTTTTACTTTTTCTATGCGATCTTTTTTTTCCTCATATTCCTCCGCAATCTCCTGCATCAGCACATCCTTGACTGTGGAGGGATTTTCCAGATCTTTATATGATTTGAGTTTTTCCTCAAACATCTTTCGATGTTCATCAAGTTTATTGACGGCAATATGGATTTTGCCCTTGATCATATTTATTGTCTGCGACCCTGACTCATTTTCCTCTATGCTTAATCTGGAATGTTCTCCGATTCTCACAGCTCCGCGGCCATCAAGGAACTGCACCTCAACCCTGCTGTTGCCCTTTGTCAATATCACTTCACCCGGCTTAAGACAAAGAACAGAGTCCTCACCTAACTTTATCGTCTTGCCCTGCTTTTCCGACCACACATAAACATCACCGGAATAATCGGTAATCAATGACTTTATCTCCGGCCTTGCGGACACATCGGTTTTAAGCAGCTCGCTAACGGTTGCTATTGCGATCGCCGCCCTCTTTTTCCTGAGTTCCGCAGCATTCTTCAGATCCGTATTTATCCTCTTGGCATTCATCGCCTTTGCCAAGGCATCTCCGGCAACTTTTTCAGCCTGTGTATGACCTTTTTCCTGAGCCAGATTTATTATATTTTGACATTTTCTGATTGTGTCCCCGCATTTTTTTATTCTGCTTTCATATCGTTGAATATCAGTTGCAGCCCTTTCTTCAAGATTTTCCAGCTTGAAGATCATGCCAAGTAATCGGGTTTTTCCTTGAATGTCCGTCATCTGCGCGTGGGCGCTGCCAGTGCAGACAAGGAACATAACAACCATGGTTGTAACGATGCTTATGGATTTTCTCATCATGTACCTACGTTAGCCCCCCTTCTCCATCTTGAACTCCCACTTATATATCTGATCCTTTGCCGCTCTCACATTCGGCGCTTCAGGAGCTAGTTGGAGGTAGGTCTTCATGTGGCGGATCGCCTGGGGATATTGTTTCAGCTCCCCGTAAATCATGGCGGTGTTGAAATAGAGTTTTGCGATGTAGGGGGCAGCCTGAACGGCATGACGGTACTCTTTGACAGCCTCCTCGAACGTTCCCTCCTCGGTCAACACATCGCCCCTCAGGGCATATTTTCTTGCTTCTTCGGGAAGCACGGACAGCCGGGGGTCCATGCTCATTATCCTGTATATCGATCCGCATATCTTTTTTGATGTCTTATCGCCGCCAACCTTCATTGCCTCACCAAGTTCCTTGAGAGCCTCCCTGTATCTTCCCTGCGCCTTCAGCTTGCCCGATCTTTCCATTTTTGAAGCAATGAAGGGCTTCAATGTCTTCAATAACACAGTCCTGTCGCTCCAGAGAGGAACATTCTTCGGAAACAGATTTTCTTCCGATATGGCGGAGTAAATATTAACCGCTTTTTTGAAATCACCCTTTTTCGCGCAGGCCGTGGCTTCGAGAACTCTTGCTGTCGTGCCGTCTTTCACCTGCAACAAGAGTTTTATGGCTTCATCATATCGGCCATTATCAAAATGGGACGCGCCAAGGGCGAATTGTGCCCATTTATCGGATGAATTAAGAGAGTAGGCCTGTTTCGCGTCTTTCAACGCCTCTTCCTGCTTACCCATTTGCCTCAAGATGAGGCTTCTGTATCCCATGCCAGTTGATGCTGCAGCCGTGAATATTCTCTCTCTCGTGACGGTTGCCTCAAGCGACTTCTCTGAATCTTCCCTTTTAATCGTCAAGACAACCTGCGTCCCTTCCTGCCCCCTTAACCTTGAAACTACCTCCCCGATTTTCCACCCCTTTGTGGATTTTCCATCGATCTTGAGAATTATATCTCCTTTCTTTATCCCTGCCCTTTCTGCCGGTCCTGACTCAAATACTGAGTGTACTGCGAAAGAGTTTTTTACAATTTGAACTCTTGCCCCAACCCCCACAAGACTCATTGGAAAAATTGATTTATTAGTGGCATCAAGAGCTTCATCATATTTGCCTTGTTTGTAGTAAGCACTGGCAAGTCTTGAGAGATATTCCCTGTTATTCGGTTTCAGTGAAACCGCCTTTTTGTATTGTTCTGCAGCCCCTGCATAGTCCCCACTGTCCATCAATAGACATCCCCAACGGTTATAATAAGCAGGGTCTTTAGGGTCTAATTCTATCGCCTTTTTATAAGCCTTAATTGCCTTTTTGTGTTGTTTCGTTTTAAAAAACGCCCAAGCTAACTCGAAATGAGCCCCATCATTACTAAAATCCAGCTGCATTGCCCTCATGCCGGCTTTTATCGCATCATCATATTGATTAAGTTCATTGTAGCAATTAGCCAAACGTGCAAAAGTCCATGGGTTGGTCGTGCCTTTTGCTATTGCTTTTTGAAAATAGGGGACGGCATTTCTATATTGATTCTTTTTCTCGTATGAGGCTCCAAGCCAGTTATAACTAACTGGATCTTCCGGTGTCCGCTCGAGCTGTTTCTTGAATTGCTCAATAGCTGCATCATACTCACCCTTTTTATAATAAGCGACTCCAAGATGGTGAAAAGCATTACTTACAGGATATATATCAATCGATTCTTTGATCTCTGAAATTGCCACATCATAGTTTCCGGCCTCATAATGCCGTATGCCTCTACTAAGAAGGGTCTGTGGACCTGTTGCGCAACCCGTAACAATAAAAACAACAATTAAAAGAACTTTTAATTTTGTCATAGGATCCTCCATTCCATCTTCATTCTTATTTTTTCTTCTCCATTGCAAATTCCCACTTATAAATCTGATCCTTTGCAGCCCTGACATTCGGGGCCTCGGGTGCAAGGTTGAGATAGGTCTTCATGTTGCGAATCGCCTGGGAAAATCTTTTCAACTCCCCATAGATCATGGCAGTGTTGAAATAGAGTTTTGCGATGTAGGGGGCGGCCTGCACTGCTTTACGGTACTCTTTAACGGCCCCTTCAAATTTCCCTTGCTCGGTCAGGACATCGCCCCTCAGGGCGTATTTCCTCGCCTCCTCGGGAAGCACAGATAGCCTCGGATCAATGCTCATTATCCTGTATATCGACCCGCATATCTCTTCCGATGTCTTATCGTCGCCAACCTTCATTGCCTCACCAAGTTCCTTGAGGGCTTCTTTGTATTTTCTCTGTGCCTTCAGCCTGCCTGCACTTTCCATTTTTGAAGCAATGAAGGGCTTTAATGCATCAAGCAGAGCAGTCCTGTCGCTCCAGAGGGAAACATTTTTAGGAGAGAGTTTCTCTTCCGGTATGGCAGAGTAAATATATATGGCCTTTTTAAAGTCTCCCTTTTTGGCATAGGCCGTGGCTTCGAGAACTCTTGCGGTTGCGCTGTCTTTTACAACTGAGAGGAGTTGTACGGCTTCGCCATACCGTTCCTGATAAAGGCTAGCCGCACCAAAGGCGAGTTGTGCCCATTTATCGGATGAATTGAGCGAATAAGCCTGTTTGGCGTCTTTGAGGGATTCATCCTTTTCCCCCCTGTGTCGCTGGATGAAGCTTCTGTATCCTATGCCAGTTGATGCTGCAGCCGTGAATATTCTCTCTCTCATGACGGTTGCCTCAAGCGACTTCTCTGAATCTTCCCTTTTAATCGTCAAGACAACCTGCGTCCCTTCCTGCCCCTTTAGCCTCGAAATTATCTCCCCGGGTTTCAACCCCTTTGTGGCTTTTCCATCGATCCTAATGATTTTGTCACCTGCCTTTATTCCTGCCTTTTGAGCCGGTCTTGATTCAAAAGTTCCTTTGATCACGGGGTATCCATTCACGATTCCTATTGCTGCCCCAAGCCCCACAAAGCTCATCGTAGAAATTGCTTTATTGGTGGCATCAAGAGCTTCATCATACTTGCCTTGTTTGTAGTAAGCGCTGGAAAGTCTTGAGAGATATTTTATGTTATTCGGTTTCAGTGAAACCGCCTTTTCGTATTGTTCTGCAGCCCCGGCATAGTCCCCACTTTCCATCAATAAATATCCCCACCGGTTATAATAGGGGGGATATTCAGGGACTAATTCTATTGCCTTTTTGTAAGCCTTAACTGCATTTTTGTGTTGTTTGGTTTTAAAAAACGCGCAAGCCAACTCGAAATGAGCAGGAATAATGTTAGAATCCAGCTCTATTGCCCTTCTTCCAGCTGCTATCGCATCATCATATTGATTGAGTTCATTGTAACACCGAGCCAAACTCGCAAAAACGAGTGAGCTAGTACTGTCCTTTGCTATTGATTTTTGATACCAGACAACAGCGTCTTTATATTGCTTTTTGTTCCGGTATGAGAGCCCGATCCAGAAGTATTTTGCTGAGTTATCCGGATCCTGCTCAAGCTCTTTCTTGTATTGCTCAATAGCCGCATCATAATTCCCAGCTTTATAATAAGCGGTTCCACTTTGGTGATAAGTTTGATCATATATATTAGTTACGCAACCTGACACAATAAGAACAAAGATTAAAAGAACTTTTAATTTTGTCATGGCATCCTCCACGTTATCTTCATCCTTGTTTTTTCTTCTCCACCTTGAACTCCCATAATCAAACGTGTCCTTCTCATGTCCGCCTCCTTTTTCTATTCGTTCGCTACCCCGCTTTTTAGATCTTCTTTCAGATTTCTCAACTCAGCTAAATCTTTCTCTTTTATTTTTGCGTATTCCTCTTCCTTCTGTTTTGCCCTGTCAACTTGTGCCTCAGCCTCGTTCTGGAGGGCAAGGGCCTGCTGAAGAAGATCGTCGGCCTCGGTCTTTTCCTCCGAAGTTTGGGCGCTCTCCGTCTTCACCTTAGCTTCTTCGACCTTTACTTTAGCCGTCTCAAATTTTTCCCTGGCATCCGACCTCTCCTTTTTCGCCTCGTTGAGCTTGATTTCAATCTCCTGAAGATGTCCTACCTTCTCCTGAATCGTCGGCATGAGTTTTATCATCTTCGTAAGCCGGGTGTTTTGTTTCATATTCTGTCGCTGGACATCGGCAAGCTGTTGCAACCCTGGAAGCTGGCACTTCACATCGGTCATCTCCCCCGCGATCACCCTATCGCCCTGGGCGTTCATGAATGCAGCTCCTTCGGCATCCCCGCCTCTGGACGCCTCGAGTGCCTTGCCGGAAAAATATGCGGCACAGAGAAGCCGCTGCCACGAGGTGTATCCGGAGGTATCATATGCCCCTGTCCCTATGGGTTCGGCTTCGAGTTCAGGAGTATCCCATTTGAAAGGTTCGAGCTTGCCGTTGCCCAGGCTTCCCATTTTTGCCCGTAATTGACTACCTCGTTCCTTCTTTTTTGCCTCTTCTCCGACCTTCCTAATCTCCTCTTCCCTCTTTAACTTCTTCCACTGCTCGATCGCCTGCTTCTTCTTGGCCTCTTGCTTCTTTTTCGCTGCTATTTTTTGCTGTAAAAGCTGTTGCTGCTGATATGTTGTATCGGGCTGGGGAGCCAGCGCGTTCGCCAGCATGCTGCCGAGCAGGCTGCCCATCATCTGTGCTGCGAAATCCTCTGAGCTTCTGTAACCTCCCACCGACGACACTGACCCTGACCGGCCAGTTGATTTAGGCGTTCAGATAGGCGCCCGATTTGAGGCGGCACACCTGCAATTGTGGGTTTTCATATAACCCCTCAGCGAGACGTCTGCCTTCCATGCCCTCAACGTCCCCTGACAATCAACCGTGGGGGACTGGGCAAAACCCCCTTCCCCTGAAAATACAAAAAGACAAATCAAAATGGCTGATAGATAAACAGTTCTGATTTTCATTATTCTACTCCTTCTCAACTCCGCATCTTCTCGATAAACGCTGCCGGCAATAGAAACTCTTCACTCCTATCGTGCAGGTCATTGAGGCATGGCTTGCTTTTTGCTATTTTACTCAACTTTCGGGTTTAATAAATACGAGGAAGCGAGTACGAATTGGATTGAATTTCATGTTTTCAAGACTCCTACGAGTAAATAACTATATGTCTAGCTGCCAAGTTCAGCGGATTTGCAAGTCCGCATTCAAGTAAATCGAGTCTGACCATATTTCACTACAGCTTGCCTAATTCATCCAGCAGCTTCAGTACCCTTAAAGATTCAGCTATTCCTGTGGTACCGCTCATGGCCACGTTAACCGATATTGTTTCTAATATCTCATCTTTCGTGGCCCCAGCTTCCAGTGCTCTCATAACCTAGTACAGTGTATATTCTAAGATTTCGGATAAAGCCGTTTCAGTTTTATGCGAGCATCATCTGTTCTAAACTGCCAATCGACATTGGTTTGACGATTGTTTCGATCGGTATT
>JAFDAI010000162.1 GCA_019313905.1 Deltaproteobacteria bacterium
CGCTTGGCGCCTCCAAAGAGAACATTGTTGCTGAAATCGCAGGAGGGGCCCTTATGTTGATAAATCAAAAACTGAGCACGGATATGAATATAGGGAGAAGAAATTCTGACAGGGCTCAGGAAATATTAGTACAGGAAGGGATACCTATCTTAAACAAAGCCATAGGGGGGTATTCAAGAAGGATGCTCAGCCTGAATCCGAACAATGGGAAGACAATTATCAGGTGCGCGGGAGAGAAGGCAGACAAAGGCGGTTCTCCTGTCAGGCTGGGAAAGATCGATCCGGATGACTTTATAAAGGGTATAGACGGGCTGAAACCTGTCCCGGAAACAGCACGCCGGATAATTTCACTGATCGAATTTTCTTCCGGATATAACCCTGCCCATTTGGAAAGTTATGTCTTAAAAGACCCGGCAATCTGCGCAAACGTATTAAAAATGTGCAACGCTGCCCAACCAGGTTTCAGGCACAAGGTACAGACGGTATCGAATGCGGTTTCTCTTTTGGGAATGGATACCCTGAAGGATATTGTTCTTGCCGCGTCCGCATATAAACTTTACGATAAAGCACCTAAGGGTTATTCCACAGAAGCGGAGATTCTGTCAAGACACTCAATCTGCTGTGAATCACACACAGATCGGGGGGATTGTGGCGATGGAATGGGGACTGCCACAGGAGCTTGTAGAGGCGATCTCTTTCCACCACGAACCCGAAAAGGCATTGGAGAACTCGAAAGTTGTCTCAGTGGTGCATATTGCGGATATTCTTTGCTCCATGTTCGGGGCGGGATCCAGCTCTTCTGTCCTGGCAGGCCCTTTCCATCAACATGCCCTGTCTGTCCTTGATTTAAAACCAGAGAACGTGGAAGGAATCATTGAACAATTACCTGATATCCTGAAAGAAGTCGATGCTGAATGATAGACCAGGAGAAAAAGTTTGGACTGATTCTCTCAAAACTGCGCAAGACGTATGGATTCGACTTCTCTCAATACAGGATGGGGACCATTAGGCGACGATTGGCAAGGAGGATGGCCTTTACAGGAGCAGATAGTTACCGGGACTATCTGGATATACTTGAAGAAAGGCCTCAGGAATATGGTCATCTGCTGAACAACCTCACCATAAAGGTGAGCCGTTTTTTTAGAAACCAATATGTATTTGAAAGATTGCAGAAGGAAATACTCCCCGATCTGTTCAGACAAAAAAAGGAGGGGGCGAAACATGTGCTGAGGATATGGTGCGCAGGATGCGCCTTTGGAGAAGAGGTCTATTCTGTGGCCATAACCCTTGTGGAATATCTGAAGAAGAAAAAAAAAATTGGTAATTATGATATTACCATATTCGGCACGGACATAGATGAAGAAACCTTGGAAAAGGCAAGGCTTGGAATTTATGACGAAGATGCCGTAAGAGAGGTAAAAAAGGGAATACTGGATGAATATTTTCATGTAAAGGGGGATCACTACCAGGTAGTGGATTCCATTAAGTCCCTGGTGAGCTTTACCATCCATGACCTGACATCAGAAAGATATATATGCCCGCCTGCCGGGGTTATTGCCAACTATGACCTCATACTCTGCCGCAACACCCTTATATATTTTTCCGTGCCACTCCAGGAAAAGGTGTTCTCAAATCTTTCCAGATCGTTGAACCGGGGAGGCTACCTGATTCTGGGCAGGTCGGAATCGATCCCCAAAGACCTGGAAAACTTTTTTGACTTGAAGAACCGAAAGAAGAGGATCTTTCAAAAAAAATGGAATCAGAACGACTCAAGTTTTTTGACTTCATAAATCCAGCCGATATGCAAAACAACTTGACAAAACAATTAGAAATGATAGAAATGATAGAAATGATAGAAATGATAGAAATGATAGAAATGATAGAAATGATAGAAATGATAGAAATGATAGAAATGATAGAAATGATAGCAGACCTCGTTAAGCAGTCGACCACTTGAATAGTTAACGAGATCCGGATGAAAGCACGAGACTGACGTTTCTACATTACAGGGGAGCAAGATGGCTTTTATTACTACAACCAAAGCAAGTAAAATCTGCGGGGTGCCCCGCACAACCTTAACAAAATGGA
>JAFDAI010000079.1 GCA_019313905.1 Deltaproteobacteria bacterium
ATGGACAGAGAAATCACTTCCGACACGCGAATCCCCGTCGCATACAGAAGCTCCAACATGGCAGTATCCCTGACAGCAAGCGGGGTCTTCGTGCCAGGCTGCTTTAAGAGAAGGTTCATCTCTTCTCTGCTCAGCGTGTCTGGAAGATGCATCCATACCCTGGCCAATTCAATGTTAGCCACAGGATTTTCATCAATAACTTTTTCAGTCAGGAGATACCGGTAAAATCCCCTGATAGCCGCGAGCGACCGGTTGGTGGAACTGGTTGCCAATCCGTCACCCTTCAGATTTCCGAGAAACGAGATGACATTGTCGGAAGAAATCTCTCTGATATCCTTAATCCCCGCCTGTTCGATAAACTCCACATAGCGGTTCAGATCCCTGCTGTATGCCTCCAGGGTATTGAGGGAAACGCCTTTTTCAACCGCGAGAAAATTAAGGTACACATCAACGTGATGATACATTGATCCCATCCTGTTAAACACCGGCAAAAGTCTAAAAGATACCGGGCAGGATTGCAAGCATCATCTTTGACGACTTTGTAAAAAGTCCAATCTTGACTTTTTACGAGTCCATCATCTTCACGAAACTGATAGGAGGCTGTCACCGGGCGGTTTTGAAAAGATGAATAAAGCCCCGGAGTATCAAGATAGTGGATTAAATATCGATCACCATACCGGTGCACAAAGGGGAGAATCTGTCCTTGAATGTATTAAAAAGCTCAACCTGGGTTCTGAATCCCGTACAGTGACCGGCCGCTATCCAGTCAGGTTCAAATTCTTTCAGACCCTGTACAGTCTTCAGAATTCTTGTTTCCGAAGCCTCAATAAGATGAAATCCGCCAATAATCCCGTGAATCTTCTGTTCGCCCTTCAGCGAACGTATATGCCGCAGAATATTGACAATTCCCGCATGCCCACATCCGGTAACAACAACAATTCCCTTCTCTTTAACATGCGCCGCCACAGAAATATCATCAAGCATCGTATCGCTTTTTATTTCACCTTCTATCACTGTGAAGAGAGACATATCCACCTCTTCAAAATTTGTCACCCTCGCGACTTCACCCGTTGTCATAAGGCCTGGCATGATTTGCATAGGATCCCTCGTGAGATAAAGCATACCCCCGGCAGCCTCAATATCTTCTCTGGAATCACCATCCATGACACCAACATACCGGAGAAACGGATCGGTTGTGAAGTTTAAACGGAATATATCAGGATGGGCAATGACCGGAAAATTTTTCTTCCCAATTTCACCAAGCACTTTCGCCAGTCCCCGGGTATGATCATAATGGCAGTGAGTCAAAACGATGGCGTCGATAGATGCGGGAGAGATGGCCATCTTCACCATGTTTTCAAGAAGAGCATCAGGATTCTGTGCCACATCCACAAGCACCCTTTTTACATCCCCCTCCCTTCCCGCCTCAAGAAGCAGGGAAATGCCATGCTGTCCCAGATAAGAGCTTTCATACTGCACCGAATCCTCGGCAACCACTGTAATCCTCAGATTGTCAAGCTGGCCTTCAATCTCCATTATATAGTTTCCCCCTGTTTTCAATCATGTTCTGCAAAGGTCTCATTCTGGTTGACTATACTTGTTTTTCCTGCCAGAATTCAACAGTTATCTGCTCATGAAAGTTAATTTTCCATTGTAAGAAAGCTTCACTATGACAAATAAAGAAGAATATACCTTCGAGATAATGGCAAAGCCCTGCGGGCCGCTGTGCAATCTTGACTGCGTTTACTGCTTTTACAGCTGCAAAAAGGATGGGTGCGATCCTTCATACAACTGGAAAATGGACAGTGAGACCTTGGAAATTTTTGTAAGAGACTATATCCAATCCCGACCTCGGGAATATCCCGTTCAATTTGTATGGCAGGGAGGAGAACCCTGTCTGATGGGGCTTGATTTCTTCCGAAATGCCGTAAAATTACAAAGGAAATATAGAAGGCTGGGGCAGGAGATAACAAACGCCTTTCAGACCAACGCCACGCTGATAGATTCGAAATGGGCAGAGTTCTTCAAGGAAAACAGTTTTCTGATCGGCGTAAGCATCGACGGCCCTGAAGATATCCACAACCGCTACAGGGTGGACAGCTCGGGCAGGGGTTCCTTCGTCAGCGTTATGAAGGGGGTGAAAAACCTCAGGAAGTACAACGTGGATCACAATGCCCTTGTGTGTATAACAAACATCAGCACGGAAGATCCATTGTATATCTATGATTTTCTGAAGAAACATTTCGATTTCATCCAGTTTATCCCCGTAGTGGAGGAAAAGAATTTCAAGAAGGAGGTCCCCTTTCAAAAAGATGCGAAAAAGTGGGCCGCAGATAAGAACAGGAAACATTCGGAGCTTGTGACCGAATGGAGTGTCACTCCGGAGGGATTCGGCACGTTTCTCAACAGGATTTTTGACAGTTGGGTGCAAAATGATGTTGGACGGGTTTTTGTTCAGATCTTCGACTATACACTTGCAAACCGGATGGGATATCATGTCGCGTTGTGTGTTCTTAACAGGACATGTGGGAGAACACTAGAACATAACGGAGAAATGTTGCAATGAATCTCCACGCCTTTACAGACGCGGTATCTGCTGATTTGAGTTTCACGTATCCAGTCCATCTTTCGTATATACGAAAGACGGACTGGATATTGCTCTCATCCCCGCCCTTACGAAAGGGGCTTCTCGCTGGATTAAATAATCACTCATTAAGGGACAACGAATGGCATTACAACTAGCAGCATAAATTGTACACACTTATTACGTAACGTTGCATAGCGACAAGTATAAACTTTTTTTCACCTAAAGGCGAGGTGTTTCACGCTATCCCCGAAAGGGACACTAAACACCAAAGAAGGGTTCTTTTTCCAGAGGGAGCCTGAGCACCTTTTCCTTGGGCGGAATTATGAAAACAGGAATCGGGCTAAGACGGGTAATCATCTCGGCAACACTCCCGAATAAGGTATGTTTCATTCCTGTCCTTCCGTGCGTGCCTATAACAATAAGATCCACATCATTCTCTGTAATAAATTTCATTGTCTCATAATATGCCCTGCCGGATTTTGTAACGATTTCAAACGGGACGCTCTCCATCTTTTTCGCATAGTGCTCTTGAAAATCATTGTCCAACTTTTTTTGAGCGGCTTCTTTTATGGATTCTGCCATCTCCGGATACGATCCTTCCACTGTACCCTCAACATATGACTGATCCGCACTATCGGTTTTCACATGTAAGATGTAGAGAAGGCCTCCATCTCTCTTGGCAACACCAAAAGCAAATTCAAAGGCATAATCTGCATTTTCAGAGAAATCTGTACAAAAAAGAACTTTCTTGTATTTGGGATATTCTATCATCTTTGTTTTCCTTTCTTTGTTTTGATTAAGAACCTTCTTACCTTTTCCCCGTACAGGAACCCTTTCCTTTCAATCTTGCAGCCCTGTTATCCCTCAAAAACATCCGGACCCTTCTGATTTAACTAAATGGCGGAAGGCCGATCAGGGGAACCGGCATTCCCCGGATGAGAATGTTTTCTCCTCCATAAAAGCCAGTTCTGTCCTGAATCTGGACTATTAAACAACCTCCCCCACCATCTATTATGGTTTACCATTCAAGATAAGGTACTGTCAACTTTTTTGTGTAAATTTATCATAGGCCAATTCTCTCAAGAATAACATGCTGTCACACATTTTTTCTACAGGATTTGATCTCCAATGTAATTCTATCTTTAAAGATATAAAGGCTAGGTGACGATAACATGCATGCTCACCGGCTACTATCTCCATCGGTCTTGTCCTTCTTTTATATTCTTTAATCAGCACCACCAGTAAAACTGGTGGCATGAGGAAGGCTCCTAAAAGGGGCCTCTACGCAAAGTCAACTTCTGCTTGATTCTGCTCCTTTAAGTCCTATCCGGATCAGTAAAAGAGCGCGGTATATATATCCACGAATATATAAAACAGAAAGGTTCCCTCATTCCAAAGGGCAACAGACACAACAATAATACCTGCAAGAAGCATAACCACAACGGAGGGCTGAATAACCCTTTCTGGTATCGGGGCTTTTTTTGTACGCCAGTCTGCGTACAATCTCGGAAATACCCATATCAAATGAAGCAACTCCTATAGCTCCCACAATCAGGGGTGAAAACACCAGCAGGACAGTTCCCAGTCTGAATAGATGCACCCGGCGCCTTATACCATCTTTGCTGACCAGACCAGAGGGATGGTCAGCCCCCCCAGCACCCTCTCCTTCATACTTGCACCGGCCCTGTAGGCAAGCGGATGAGCGATAAAGGCGCCAAACCACATACTGATAAGCATAAGAAGTGCGGATATATTGGATATCATCCGGCTCAGGCCCGGATGATTAATGCTTATGACAGGGGATATATTATAGACATTGATCGACAGGATCATCAGGAGCATTACAATACCCGCGGGAATCAAGACTCTCTTATAAAACGTCTTTTGCACCATGATAAGATTCCTCTCTTAATTCAGATATCAAAGAAAGTCTTAAAAAGGAGCGAAAACCGAATTGGTTATGTTTGTAGCCCGGGAGTCCGATTCTGTCAAGTATTATAAAGACATGCCATGTCTTGTCAGGCAGTCTGGAGTTTTGTGAGAAGATTAAAGGTTGATGCACCCGTAAAAAGTCAGCCGGCAGATTTCCCGGAAAAACCGGCTGAAAATGTAGATTCGGAAAATATCTTACCCAAATTGTTCAAAAGAACATAATATTGTTCTTTCACATAGAAGCATAGGCGAGAAACACAGCAACATGCCCATTCCTGGATGGGTTTTGGAGATATCTTTGCGTTCCTGAACGCAGTTGCCCTGAAGATGTTGATACCAACTGCCTTTAAGGTGGCACAGAGACGCACAGCCTCCATACCTCGGACACGAAGGTTCTTAGGCTCTTTCCCAAATTGAGTGGGTAACAGTTTTATGCTAATATATTCTCCGAAGAAATTTCAATACATTTCAGAGGAGGAATCATATTAATGAATAAGATATTTGAAGCAGCTCTGTCAATTAATAAGCCTTGGTACATTAAAAATGTTGAGTTTGATCCAGACAAAAAACGACTTGATTTATATATAGATTTTAAAAGAGGCAGTACATTCAAGG
>JAFDAI010000163.1 GCA_019313905.1 Deltaproteobacteria bacterium
TGCCTTGTAAAAGAATGTGTCCCAGTTCGTTTTGTCGGGTGCCTCTTTCGCATAACGACCATGATTTCCCCTGACCCCATAAGCATTTACCCTCTCAACACCCTGAGCTAATGAAGCGAGAAACCTTGATACAATCGGGACTGCATCATCAAATATCTGCTCTAGTGCCCCCTTCAGTGTCTCTCCTACCTTTGAGCCCTGAAAGGCGTTCTCCCCCTGAATTATATCACCCAGCATAAACACGTTGACCTGCCTTATCGGTCTATGCAGGTTTATAATTGTCATCGTGCTATCACAGAGAGAGTCGAACCTACTCTTGCATATCTCAAGGTTATAGGTCTCGGTAATCTTATCAATGTGTGGGTCAGCTATAACAAGGTTCAAGTCTTCCTCATCCCTACTACTCTTGACCGACTTGAATGGCTTAATATTAAGAGGGGGATATGGAATTCTCTCCGGTGGGGCTGTACTCTCAATAACAACATTGTGCTCCTTTGCCACAGCCCCCACGCCACGACCTCTCATCATTCTTTCATAAGATGATAGCTTAATACCTAGTTTCTTGGCTTGCTTCACCCTGTCCGCATCTGCGGCGTTGATATAAAACTCGACCTCCCTAGCCCATTCAGTTGTTCCTTCTTTTGGTAATGCCATTTATATACCCTCACTCTCTGAAAGTTAATATTCATTCTCTAACTAAGCCCTCCAACTTTGTCACTGCTTCCTCATTTGCCTCCCTGATTTCATCTTCAGAGACAAATCGGGCAAAGGCTTTATGGTTGAACCTGCCCAACAATAAGTGCAACGCCTCATGTCTGGCAAACCTCCTAACATCAAAGTCATCCTCGTCATATGGCTTGCTGCTTAACCGCACAGTAGCAAGGGCGCTTTCATACTCAACTGTAATACTGGCAGCCGCCCCGTTATTTAGTGGCTCAAATTTAAAAAATACCCTATACCCTGTCAGCCCAAACCTTTGATGGTACTCCTCGAAGTACTTTTTGAACAGGGCAAAATGCTTCTGGGTAACTTTCATCATTCCCCCAATAGAGCCTTTATAGTTTGGATTGCTTCATGGAATATCGCATGGCTATCATTAGGTATTACCATCCCATGTGGAACTGACACCGTAAGGTTGGGATATGGATTCTCTATCCCATCCAGTAACTCTCTTACTTGTCTCAAGGTGTCTTTGTGTTGGGCTTCCCGTGTCCAGATTAAAATATCCTGAGTGCGACCCGCCTCATCCTTTACCCTGAAATCCTCATAGTCTTTTCTAATATCCTCTTCCAATTCCTTATCACTCATATACTTCATTCCAGCCTCCGTTCTTCTATATTATTGTCCTCATCATAAAATGGTTTCTTTGTCTGTTTTCCATTTATATCATACCAGCCAAAGTAATCCTTCACTTCCTTTTCCACCCTTGCCCATCGTGTAGTAACTATCCTCCATCTCTAAAACCATTATAACACCTCCTTTATTTTAGCCTCCTTAAATCTTTAACAAGTCTCTGCCGTTCATTCGACTACTCCCCTTATATCTTCGAGTGTCTTTATGACGTGGTATGGGATGCCGTCTGTAAAGCACGTTGCCTTAAATGCAATCTGGTAAGGAGACAACACCCCCTTCGGTGCTTTCAGTTCTAAGTAGTGTACCTGTCCACGGAGGTGCATTGTCATATCGGGTAGCCCCTTGTAAGAAGCAATTCCCTGCATGTTGTGGTAATGGAATATTCCCTTGAGGTTGAGATAGTCCTTGACTGTCCGCTTTATCTGTGTTTCTTTTGTGGTCTTAGCTATCCTAGTCACTTCACTCCTTCCTTCTCCCAAAGGGCGTGCCATTTATTTCTGTTAATTGCCAAACAAAGCTCAGTTGTTTTATCCCCATGTAAGGACTCCCAAGCTCCAATGATATAGGCGTTATCTTCTATCTCCCTCTTTATCCCCTCCACCCTCTGCTGGCACTCTTTTCTGGTCAGGTCACGTTGGGCTGCTAAAATTCTATCAACAAACACTTTCATATGTAGCGGCCATTTCATGTGAGGCCATTCCTGTTCCCTTACTTGGTTTGATGTCAGCAACCCCCCATCATCACCCTTTGGCTCATCTAATGCAACTTCTGCCTGAATACCAGCGAATCGCTCTACTATTTCCAAGTTCTCCTCGGCCATTTCCTTGTAACCCACAGCCATATGTTCATCACCCTTTGGCTCCTCTACCGGTTTAAAGATATACCCCGCACAGCTACACCAACAGCAGTATGCCATACCGTAAGTATCACCACTCTCAAACTCACTCCAACAGCAATCAGGGCATTTAACCTTTCTGTATAATTTATCCATATCTTTCTCCTTCAG
>JAFDAI010000046.1 GCA_019313905.1 Deltaproteobacteria bacterium
TTCGATCCCGTTATTTTCCAGTAGTCCGTCCGGTATGACATTGTTTTCCGGACCTCCCACCGTACCGTATATATAAGGAATACCGCATGGAATAAGAACGGTGCCTTCCTTTCTAACGAGGATCACTTTCTTTTCAGGATAGTGACGCCTGCAACTTACGCCAGCTGTAATTCCTGACAATCCCCCCAAAACAACTACATCAGCCTTTTTCATTTTTTCTTTCCCTCCTTCTTATATTGTTTTTTTGTTGAATAATTTATTACATTTGCTATAGTCGGCGCGTGGCTTATACAATATTTTCTTATCTGTATCATTGACATGAATCATTGATGCAAGTCAATCTTTTATAGCGGAGGAAAACTTATGGATACCATCGAGTTTCTCAGTTCTGTTCCTTTGACCCATGATCTATCGAAAGAGCAAATTGAGACCCTGGCAAGTTTCACGCGCAAGAAGAAATACAGAGCGAAACAACTTATTATAGCTGAGAATGACAAAATTCGCGAATTTTATATGATTGTTGAGGGAATGGTGAAAATGTTCAAGAATTCTGTTGATGGCAGGGAGCAAACACTCCATCTGTTTGGTCCGGGTGAGCTGTTTGGAATGTGTGCAACTTCCTCAGACTTTATATTTCCGGCAAATGCCATGGCCATTGAACAGAGCACTCTTCTTATCTTTCCCGCCGAGGCTATTAAGACATTAGGCCATCAGGACCCTGCGATTCTCTTCAATATGATATCTGTCCTGTCCTGCATGCTCAAGGATTCCATGTCCATGATCGAAACGTTGTCACTGATGAAGATTCCTCAAAGGGTCGCTTCATTTCTTCTCCTTTCAACTCCGGAAAAAGCTTGCAGCAAGGGTGATTATATGGAGATGGTGGTTAATCAGAAAGAAATAGCCAAGGTATTGGGGACAACCCCGGAGACATTATCACGGATACTGAAAAAAATGATGGTAGAACATATAATAGAGGTAAAAGGTAAACATATAAAAGTGCTCGATTGCGAGAGTCTTGAGGAGCTCGCTGCCGTATAACGCCGCGCAGAGACCGGCAGATTCCCGCCTTGGAAAGGATGAACAAATGGACAGCGACAGCGAACATGTTCCGGATACCCGTTCAATTCGCTACAGTGATGATGGAAAGGAGGAATTCATCATCCGGCCTGTCGGAATCATAAACACTCCGCACAAAGATCCTTCCAGGACGCCGATCCAGCCCGTCTTCGCGAGGGGTATAAAGGGTACGGTAACTGTCAACCCGGAGTATTCCGACGGGTTGCTGGATCTGGATGGATTTTCTCATATCTATCTTCTCTACTATTTCCATAAATGTAAAGATGTAAAGCTTGTCCTTAAACCCTATCTCGAAGATAAAGACCGCGGCCTGTTCGCAACCCGCGCCCCATGCAGACCGAATCCCCTGGGTATCAGCATTGTCAGATTATTGTCCGTCAGGGACAATGTTCTGCGGGTAGAGGATATTGATATATTGGACGGCACGCCCCTGATCGATATAAAACCGTATGTAAAACGTTTTGACTCGCGTGATGATATACGTTCCGGATGGCAGGATGATATAGAGGATGACACGGCCGAAATCCGCGGACTCAGGGACTTTAAAAAAGGTAGGCTTGACGGTTTTGTCATTTTATTTCCATTTTTTGTTATGTTCTGATATGAACCACCCCTGTTAAAACCCTAAGCCGGAAAAGCTTAGAGCTGATAGCTAAGCGCTAAGGCAAAAAATAGAACGTCGCAAAGGCTCCAAGTGGATTGGGAAATGCATATGGCATGATTTGTAACTTGCCGTAGTTGAAGAAAAAAACTATCTTGAGAGTCTTAGGATAAAGGAGGGATTGTATTGTAATGAAGGATGTTGTCATTGTATCTGCGTGTCGAACTGCGATCGGGAAATTTATGGGCAGCCTGAAGGATGTGACGGCAAGAGACCTTGCCATAACCGCTGGGAACGAGGCCGTTAGAAGGGCTGGTATTTCCGCAGAAATTATTGATGAGGTAGTTATGGGAGAGGTTTTTCCCGGAATGCAGGGTTCGCTTCCAGCCAGGCAGGTGGGAATAAGAGTAGGTCTTCCTCACAGGAGTGCGGCTGTGTCTGTCAATCAAAATTGTGCCTCGGGAATGAGAGCGATGGAGATAGCCTGTCACAATATCATGCTTGGCAAGACCGAAATTGGCCTCGTGATAGGGACTGAAAATATGACGGACGCCCCCTATCTGATCCCTAAGGGAAGGATGGGCTATAGAATGGGGCCTGGCAAGATAGAAGACCATATAATCCGCGATGGTCTGATCGATGAACTTGTCCCGGGGCATATGGGAATAACGGCAGAGAATATAGCCGAGAGATACGGTATCACCCGTGAAGAATGCGACAAACTGGCCCTGATCAGCCACCAGAGGGCCACCAGGGCAGTCAAGGACGGCACATTTAAGCGCGAGATAGTCCCTGTGGAAATCAAGTCAAAGAAGGGCGTGAAGATATTCGATACCGATGAGCATATGATACCCGACGCCAATCTTGAGGCTATGGCGAAACTGTCGCCCGCATTCAAAAAGGATGGAGTTGTTACGGCCGCCAATGCTTCAGGGATCAATGACGCAGCCGCGGCGGTGATTATCATGTCCAGGGATAAGGCCGATGAACTGGAGATAAAACCCCTTATGAAACTGATAAATATCTGTAGTGAAGGTGTTGATCCCAAGGTAATGGGGTTGGGACCGGCAGTCGCCATTCCAAAATGTCTCGAACAGGCCGGCATGAAATATGAGGATGTGGATTACTGGGAAATCAACGAGGCCTTTGCCGCGCAGTTCCTTGGTGTGGGCAGGATGTTCAGGGATAATTCTGGCATAGAACTCAGCATGGACAATGTTAACCTCAATGGTTCCGGGATAGCGTTGGGACACCCGGTTGGGTGCACCGGGCTTCGCATAATCGTGTCTCTCTATTATGAGCTGGAAAAGATGGATAAAACCATTGGCGGGGCATCCCTGTGCGTCGGGGGTGGACCTGCCATGGCATCTCTGTGGACAAGAGATGTGTAGAAAAGGTCATGATTGTCATTGCGAGTAGCAAAGCGACGTGGCAATCTATGGGTGAGGTTCAAGATTCAAGCCTCACGATCCACTATTCACGGCAACGAATATAAACAAAAGGATTAGAAAATTATGCTTCAAAATAACTTTAGCAGATTCCGGGACACAAACAGGTACGTTCTGGATAATGAACTTGCCGAGATTGTTAATATCTCGATGGCTCTGGAGATGCCACTTCTACTCAAGGGTGAACCTGGAACGGGGAAGACCATGCTGGCTTACGCCATCGCGGAGAGTCTCAGCATGTCCCTGATCGTTCTGAATGTAAAATCAAGTATGAAGCTGGTGGACGCGCTGTATCAGTACGACACACTGACGCGCCTTAACGACAGTCGATTCGGTGATTCCAACAAAGATGTCAGTAATATCGAAGAGTATATAAAGATGGGGAAGATCGGACAGGCGTTTGTCGCGGACACAAGAACCGTACTCCTGATTGACGAAATCGACAAGGCCGATACGGATTTTCAGGATGACATGCTGGATGTTCTGGATCAGATGGAATTCGATATTATTGAGATAGACAAGACCGTCTCCGCGAAGCATCGTCCCGTTATCATCATTACCTCAAACGCCAAGAAGGACCTCTCCGATCCCTTCCTCGGACGCTGCAATTTCCATCATATTGCCTTCCCTGACGAGGATACCATGCGCAGGATCATAGATGTTCACTTCCCTGACCTGGGAAGGGAAACAACAAATGCCTGCATCAAGACCTTTTACGCTCTGAGAAAAATGGACGGTATAGAGAAAAAACCTGCCACGAGAGAGTTCATAAACTGGATAAGGGCATTGAAGGCCGACCCTGATTTCAAGCTGTCGCTTCTCAACCGGGGCGATATTCCCTATCTGGGTGTTCTTTACAAAAAAAGCCCGGACCTTAAAATGGCAAGCGGAGCGATTGCCCGGCATCGTTGATGGCGCAGATTTACAGGAGGATAACATCTTGTTTGTCAGTTTCTTCTATAATCTGAGAGAACGTGGAATCCCGGTAACTCCTACCTCTTTTCTCAGACTGCAGCGAGCCCTTTACATGGGACTTATCCGCTCCCTGAATGATTTCTACGTTGTTGCCCGTGCCATATTAGTCAAAAGTGAGCGGTATTTCGACGTATATGATCAGTTGTTCGCGCACCACTTCAAAGGTGTGGAGCTGCCGGACATCAGCGATATAGAGCTCAGCGAGATGGCGAAGCTGCTCTTGGATGAGTGGTTGAAAAATCCGGCCGATGTTGCCGCGGCTCTCGGTGTAGATGAAAAAGACCTGAAGAAACTTACCCCTGAAGAGCTGGAGAAATATTTTCTCGACCGTCTCAAGGAACAGACCGAGGCCCATCATGGCGGCAATAAATGGATAGGCACCGGAGGTACCTCGCCCGTGGGACATTCCGGTCATCATCCCGGAGGGATGCGTATTGGGGGCATTTCGCGAAATAAATCGGCCACAAAGGTAGCCCTCGATCGACGTTACAGAGATTATTCCCAGGAAGGGCCTCTGACCCGGGCACAGATGGGAGAGGCATTGAAAAGGCTCCGTCGGATGGTGCCTGCCGGGCCTATGGATGTGGTTAATGTACATAAAACGATTTATCAAACCATGCGAAATGCCGGAGAGATAGAGATCGTTTTTGACCGTCGCCTCGCGGACAGGCTGAAGGTTATCCTGATGATAGACAACGGCGGCTGGTCCATGGATCCCTATATTCCGCTGGTGCAGTCACTTTTTGATTACACGAGGAATCAGTTCAAGGACCTCAAGACCTATTTCTTTCACAACACCATCTACGACAGGGTCTGGTCAGACGCGGCCAGATACCACAAGCCGGAATTTGTCACAGACCTCATAAAAAAAGATCCTGAAACAAGGATAGTTATTGTGGGCGATGCCAGCATGGCGCCCTACGAACTGATGGCTGAGGGGGGATCCATCTATTTCGGAGAAAAAAAGAGAAAACCCAGCATTGAGAATCTACAGTTTCTTTCTCAAACCTTTCGCCACTGTGTCTGGCTTAATCCACATTCCAGACACGCATGGGCGAATACATGGACTACGGATATTATACGGAAGGTCTTTCCCATGTTTGAGCTTACCCTGGATGGGCTGGATGGTGCCGTGAGCCACCTGATGTCGCGGAATTAGGTGTCTTCCAGATCCTGGAAATACTCGGCGATATTTTCACAATGGTCGGAAATCCGTTCAAGGTTCATCAGCATCTCCACGAAAATTGGTCCGGCCTCCGCGTTGCAGATCTCCTCGTAATACCGTTCGAGATGCCTTTCTCTTGCCTCTTTCACCTCAAGGTTGACCTCTTGTTCCCTCCGGATAATCCAGTTTATTATTTCCCTGTCATCCCTGTCAATCAGGGACACCGCGTCTTCGATATTCCTGGCCACCAGATCCTCTATTACTTTCAGATCCTCCATCGCCGCCTCGGAAAAACCTATTTCTCTTCGATGCTTACGTTTGGATAATTCAGAAATATTTACCGCGTGATCCGCGATCCGCTCTATATCATCAACCATCGAAGAGAACAGAAAGAGCCTCTTGAACATCTCAGGAGAAACCGGCCCCCTGGAGACCTTGTAGAGATAAGTGCCTATTTCCCTCTGCAGATTGTCAACCACAAGTTCAATATAGTTGATATCATTCCTCTCTCTTTCCCTGAAATCCTGTATAAGGCTAATAGTCTTGGTAAACATCTTCTGCGCGAGCATGATCTCTCTTTGCAGTTCCTTTCTCGCGCAATTAAGAGCGGTCTCTGTCCGTAACAGGAATCTTTCATCGAGAAATTCCGGCCACATGGGTATGCTTTCCCCCTTTCCAGGCATAATCCTCTCAACGAAACGGGAAAATGGCCCAAGGAAGGGGGTAAAGACAACAGCAAGGGCAAGGTTGAAGAAAAAGTGCCCGTAGGCGATCTGCTGGGGTATATCCTGTGTTATACCTTCAAGGAAACGTATGAAAAAAGGAAGAATCGCCATAAAGAATACCACACCGAAGAATTTGAAGAGGAAATGAGAGACAGCGCATCTTTTACCATCGATGTTCGCAACTATGCCGGCAAAGAGAGCTGTTGCCGACGTGCCGAGGTTTGCCCCGAGGATTATCGGAAGAGAACCATCTATGGTGACAAGACCGTGCTGGGCAAGGATCGCGAGTGTGGCAATGGGGATGGCGGAGGATTGTATGATAGAGGTCAGGATAAAACCTATAAAGACACCGAGGAAGGGATTCCGGAGTTCCTGGCAGAAAGATACGAAGGCAGGGCTGGCCTTCAACGGTCCGGTCGCCTGGGACACAAGAAACAGGCCAAAAAACATAAAGCCGAAAAAGAAGATAGCCTCTCCCACGGATCGCCATTTTCCTTTTCCGCCAAGCCACACGGCACTGCCGATAATAATGAGGAGGGGTGAGATGTCGGTAACCTTCCAGACAACCAGCTGGACGGTGAGAGTCGTCCCGATGTCAGAGCCGAGGATGATGCCGAGCGAATGGTAAAAACTTATCAGGCCGGCGCTGACCAGACCAACGGTCAGGGCGGTTGTTGCCGAACTGCTCTGGAATAGAATCGTCGAGATGATCCCGGTCGCTATCCCGTAAACCGGTTTCTTGACTGAAAGGCTGAAGTACTCGCGTATTCTGATATTCGTAAAATTTTGCTGGACGGTTTTACTCAGCCTCAGCATCCCGAACAGGAATAGGATAATACCGGTGGAGAAAATCATAACGTTCTGAAACATACGCGGACCTCACGTGTGCTTGAAGTTGCGGGATGATAATCACTTAGACTGACTGTCTTTCTTGTAACACAATGATTTTCTGTTGAAAAGGTTTTATTGGATGGATAAGGGCCCGATTAAAGAATCTGGTTGAGAAATATCTTGGTACGTTCCTGGGTGGGATTTTTAAAGAAGTGTTCGGGGGTTCCTTCCTCTATGATTGCCCCGTAATCCATGAATATGATCCTGTCCGCCACTTCCCGTGCGAAGCCCATCTCGTGTGTAACCACTATCATGGTTATCCCTTCCTTTGCCAGCTTTACCATGACGTCGAGAACCTCTCCTATCATCTCAGGATCCAATGCCGATGTGGGTTCATCGAAGAGCATTATCTTGGGTTTCATCGCCAGCGCCCTCGCGATGGCAACGCGCTGTTGCTGTCCTCCAGAGAGCTTCTCGGGATACTCGTCCGCCTTCTCAATAATACCCACCTTGTTGAGTAGTTCTCTGGATATTTCCGACGCCTCTTTTTTGGAGCGTTTGCGTACAACAACCTGGGCAAGGTTGACATTTTCCAAAACGGTCTTGTGCGGAAAGACATTGAAGGACTGAAAGACCATCCCTATCTCTTCGCGAACCTTGTTTATGTTCGTTTCGGGGTCGCTGATATCAATTCCGTCAACAATGATGTGGCCCTGGTCTATCTTTTCAAGCTGGTTGATTGATCGCAGCAGGGTGCTCTTGCCGGAACCGCTCGGCCCGATGAGGACCATCTTTTCACCGTCGCAGACATCCAGCGAGACATTATCCAGCGCCTTAAGCTGCCCGAAATATTTGTATACATCCCTCATCTCGACCATGACGGGACTTTTATCTGTTGGCACCTACTCTGTCCTCCATGATGCTGATAAGTTTTGATAGAAAGAGTGTGATAATCAAATAAACGAGAGCAACCATCGTATAGGTTTCAAAATAGTTGAAGGATTCGGCGGCAAACTCTCGCCCCCTCCTCAGGAGGTCGGACACTGCAAGTATGGAGACCAGGGATGAATCCTTCAGAAGCGCCACAAATTCATTGCCGATGGGGGGAAGAATGGTCTTGATGGCCTGCGGCAGTATCACGTGACGCATGGCCTGCGCCGAAGTCATCCCCAGGGATCGGGCTGCCTCCATCTGTCCCTTGGGAATTGATTCGATGCCGGCACGGAAAATTTCCCCCATGTATGCTCCGTAACAAACGGACATCGCGATTATCGCGCTGGCCATAGCGGGCACATTTACTATGCGTCCCAGGGCGAAGTAGATATAGAACAACTGGACAAGCAGGGGGATTCCCCGGATGACCTCCACATACAGCGACGCGATCCCGTTCAGGATTTTGTTCTTCGATATCCTTCCGAGACCGGTAAAGAGGCCTATTATCAGCGACAGGATTATCGCCGCTATCGTAACCTGAAAGGTCACCAGGATCCCATCCGGAAGAAATTTTAAGATCTTCCAGTAGGGATCCGGGTTAAAGATTGTCAGATAGGCGACTATAGCGATAGCGCCTGTAAAGGCAACCCTCCACGCCGTAAACAACCCAACATCTTCTTTGCTGGGGATTGCGGCGCCATCGCCAACTTCTATAACTATCTTTTTTGTTTTGTCTTTGTCTGCTATCTCAGCCACTTCTCTTCCAACTGCTTGTCAATACCTTTTTTCTGTACGGCCTTGATACCCTTGTTGATCAGCTCAAGCAGTTTCTTACTTTTCTTGTTTACCGCTATGCCGTAGTATTCCGTCGTCAGGACATCTCCCACGATCTGGAACTTCTCTTTGTATTCCGCCTGCTGAAGCGCGTACTGCGCGGCTACCGGGGTATCGCAGACCACGCCGCTGATTCGTCCCACGGCCATATCTTCAAATGCCAGGCCTATTTCATCATAGCTTTTAAGTTCCACGCCTTCTGCCTTTTTGACTTCAAGACCGCCTGTCGTACCTATCTGGGCGCCTATCTTCTTTCCTTTCAGATCCGAGATAAGAACAGCATTAGAGGTCTTCGGAACGATGAGCACCTGACCGGCATTGATATAAGGGCTAGAGAAATTCATCGTTTTCTTACGTTCTTCGGTAATAGTGACAGAGGATATGATGGCGTCATATTTGCCGGCGGCGATACCGGCGAAGATTCCATCCCACGCGGTGTTTTTGAATTTCACCTTAAACCCTGCCTCTTTGGCTACCGCAGTTAGAAAATCAATGTCGAAACCTACGATTTCCTTGTCTGCGTTAACCATTTCCATTGGGGGCCATGTGGCATCAGTGGCAACGGTATATACTTTCTCTTCCGCAGCACGCTGACATCCACCAGTCGAGATCGCAACAAACCCGGCGATCACCAGTAAAGCAATAATTATACGACTACTCTTCATATTCTCCTCCTTTTCTAAAAGCTGATTGTTACCGGGTGTAGTTACTATTGAGCCGGGGCATTGTCAAGACAAAAAGCCGGGCCATTTATTTTGTTTGCTTTTAAAAAACTCAAGCGATATAAGGCTATTCTGCCTGAAAGGGGGCAAGTTATATGGTGAACTCATCGGAAAAAACGCGCAGACTGGGTGCGTATTTTCTGCTCCTTGTCACTACATTTTTCTGGGGAACTACATTCGTAATAGTCAAACAGGCCGTGGAACAGGTAGGGGTATTCCTCTTTCTGTCACAGCGCTTCAGCCTGGCGTTTTTGATACTCCTTGTGATTTGCCTGATTTCGAGACGGCCGTTCAGAAAAGAATATCTTGGAAGAGGTGCAGTCATCGGCACACTGCTCTTTGGCGCATTCGCGTTTCAGACCATGGCCCTTTTGTATACAACCGCCTCGAATACCGCATTTCTGACAGGTCTTAACGTCGTTCTTGTGCCGATAGCCGGAGCCATCCTCTTGAAACAGTCAGTGAACCGCAGCGTTAAACTGGGTGTAATTCTGGCCGCCGCGGGGCTTTATCTCCTCTGCACGAACGGCGGATGGTCATTTAACAGAGGAGACATCCTTGCCATGACCTGCGCGGCATGCATCGCGTTGCACCTCATCTTCACCGGCAGATTCGCGCGCGCAAGCGATGTTTACTGGCTCACCACTATTCAGATAGGCGTGGTCGCCCTCTTCAGCACACTGGTGGCAAAATTCGAGGGCAATGAAATTCTGGTCTGGCATCAGGAAATACTATGGGCGCTGATTATTTGCGTCCTCTTCGCCACGATATTCGCCTTTCTGGTACAGACCTCCATGCAGCGATTCACGAGCCCTACACACACTGCGCTGATCTTCTGCATGGAGCCGGTGTTCGCGGCACTGTATGCGTACTGGGCAATCGGCGAGAGGTTTGGCGCCAAGGGGCTTATCGGAGCCGTTCTCATACTTGCGGGCATGGTCATTTCCGAAATCTCTTTTCCGAGCTACTTTTTCAGAAAAAGCCGCTCCGGAGAACTGGATTGATTCATTTCGCGATCTCATAGAGAATTATAGCGGCGGCAACCGACAGGTTCAGAGATTCCACATTTCCCCTCCCCGGAATCGAAACAAGCCGGTCGGCATATTCTGTCAGTTCCTCCGACAATCCATCCGCTTCCTGCCCGAGCATCACAATATTTCTACCGTCTTCTTTCCCTTCGCCCGGCGAAATACCGCCTCGTGGAACCATCGCTATCATACTGTATCCCGTCTTGTCCGCGAACTGACGTATCTGCGGGGGATCGACGGACTGATATATCTCTATTCCGAAAATAGTTCCGGCAGACGCCCGTATCGCCTTTGTATTGAAGGGATCCACGCAGGAAGGACTCAGGATCAGCTGTCTTACATCAAACCAGACCGCTGTACGCATAATGGTTCCCAGATTCCCCGGATCGGACACCCTGTCGAGGTATAACAGTGTATCGGAAGCCGTGCCTTCCAGATCAGGGAAGTGGAATTCCCCCCGGCGGCAGATCACTACCACACCCTGCGGCGTCTTCTCCGTGGAGATCTCCTCCATTATACTGCCGGAACATTCGTAGATCGGAACATCTTCTGGAAGGATATTGACAATCGATTCGAGGTGATCTTCATCAGCCACAACCTCCAGTATCGGATGGCAGGTTGTTTTAATAGCGGCCTCAAGCGCGTTAAATCCCTCGGCTATGAACACCCTCTCCTTCTCACGGGATTTTCTCTGATGCAATTTCCGAATCCATTTTCTGTGATTTCCCGACAGCTGTAAAATGCCCACTTCATAACCTCCCCTTTGTACTTCTCTGCTTCCCTCCATATGTACATGGAATACTGTTCAGATATATATTGCCAACGCCTGTATTTCAACCCCGATCAGCAAAAAACCAGTACCCATCAATGAACATTGCCATAATTCAGAGATATTACTTGACATATTGTCCTGATGATGTAATTTTCCCTGCAGTGCCATTCAGACTTAATCGAAATTTTGAGTTGTCGGACCTGAATCTACCAAGGGAGTTTAGGTATGACTATGAAAGCCCTGTTTTTCGTAATGAGAGACAGGGTTTTGTTTTTTTGAGGGCAGATTCAATTAGATGAGAACCATGTTCCTGTTTGAGAACGATAGGTGAAGAAAAAAGATACAGGACAACAAAAAGCACGCTCTGCTTAATAATTGATGCTATCCGCGAAAAGGAGATACAAAACATGAAAAATCGCATTCTATCCATTTTTTGTTTTATTATTATTGTTTCTATTTTTTCTGGGTGTTCCACCGATCCGAATGAAAAGGCAAATGAGTTATATGTAGAGGCTTCTCAGATCATGCAAAGCGTAAAAGCAGAGGCACGAAGTTATTCAGAAGTACTTGAATCATATAATGACGCACGGGAAAAAGTTGAGCGAATATCTTCCCAATACGCCTCTTCTAATGTCGCTGTTAGTCTGATTTCTGGTCAAACAAGAATATCAGGTTTAACTCTAAGTGAGTTTAAAGAACTGGAAGGTGTCCTAAAGCCATTAGCTGAAGCTGAGAAAAACCCACTTTCCTGTGCATTGTTTGTTGCCAAAACAATCAAGAATGAATCTTTGAGAGCCAGTGCATTGGCCGAAATTGCGGGAAAGTCTGCCGAGGCCGAGCAAAAGGAAAATGTTGCTCAGCTGTTATCCCAAGAGCTTAAAGCGGCCAAAGCAATCGGCAATAAATTTTATAAAGCCAAGGCATTAGCTGAAATTGCGGGCAAGTATGCCGAGGCCGGGCAAAAGGAGAAGGCTACTCAGCTGTTATCTCAAACGCTTGAAACAGCCAAAACAATCGAGCATGAATCCTCGAAAGCTAGGGCATTGGCTGAAATTGCGGGAAAGTATGCCGAGGCCGGGCAAAAGGAGAGGGCTACTCAGCTGTTATCCCAAGCGCTTGAAGAGGTCAAGGCAATCAAGCATGCATACTACAAAGCTTGGACATTGGCTGAAATTGCGGGAAAGTATGCCGAGGTTGGGCAAAAGGAGAAGGCTGCCCAGCTGTTATCTCAAGCGCTCGGAGCGGCCAAAACAATTAAGGATTCAGACTACAAAGCCAAGACATTGGTTAAAATTGCGGGCAAGTATGCCGAGGTCGGACAATTTACCCAAGCACCTGAAATGGCCAAAACAATCGAGGATGCATACTACAAAGCCGGGGCATTAGCTGAAATTGCGGGCAAGTATGCCGAGGCCGGGCAAAAGGAGAGGGCTGCCCAGTTATTATCCCAAGCGCTTGAAGCGGCCAAAACAACTGAGGATTCAGACGGCAAAGCCAGGGCATTGGTTAAAATTGCGTGCAAGTATGCCGAGGCCGGGCAACAGCCAAACGAGAACGCCATCACAAACCTACGTGATATTGTACAAACGATAAAACCAATAAGTATTACACTTAGATTTAGATGAAAATGACAAACTAACTATCGCAGCCCTGGTTAAGGCCATGTAGGGTCGTGTCTACACATTTAACAAATGGATAAGGGGATTCAGGTCTGTAGAAAAATTGGAGTCTGTTTTTACTGTTTTTTCTCGAGATGAAATATCAAGTGTAGAACACAATTCAATTCAGGTTTTACTTGTTTCAGGAAGGAAACTCTTGTTTTAGGAGGTAGATAAGCCATGGTGTATAGAATTAAAAAAGTTAATCATCTATTTGCTGATGAACAAAGATTTTTAAAAACACTTTGTCCTTCATATAATCACTATGAATTAAAGAGAAAATGCTTAAGATACCATTATACCGATTTCAAAGCAGTAAAGAGTATTCTGAAAAATAAGAATGTCCGACTTATGCATTATATGCATTTGAATGACTCTAAAGAGGGAAAATTGCTGTTTGAAGAAATTATTAAACAGTTAGTGGATTTAGGCGAACTGGAATTAAGGGATAGTTTTGAGAATCTTCACAAAGAAGCAGTAAAAAACTTATATTTGAGTTCGCTTTCATTCTTCGGGAATCTTTTAAGTCAGTGGCGTGGGTATGGTTACATAAATATTGGATTTGACATAGAATGCTTAAAAAATAATGTTACAATGATAAGAGATTCAAAAGGTGAGACTCATATAACTTCTGGTTTTGAAATCGGTTCAGAATGTAATTACATCGATTTTACAAAGGAAGATGAAAATATACTAGTTAATAATATTATCAATAAATTTAAGGTCTCATCTATCCCTTCTTTGGAGGATATGGGAACGTTTTGGCATGACGCATTAGCATTAGGGGCCGTTCTTTTTAGCACAAAACATATTGGTTTTTGGGAAGAAAGAGAGCATAGGATTGTTCATTACCTCTGGGGAAGAGAGCCTTTCATCGATAATACCAAGGATGGTAAAAAATTTTATATTGAATTTGATTTTTGCGCTGAAGCCGTTAAGCGTATTGTTGTCGGTCCATCAAAAGATCAGAAAGGATTAATTAAAAATGTCCGCAATTTTTTGAAAGAAATGGGTTCAACATATGAGCATGTTCAAATCTATCAAAGTACTATCCCGTTCATAGATAGGCGAAATTTCGGGAAAAATTTCTGAATTCGGGGGACACAATACTAAATTATTGACAATACTGAAATGAACTGAACAGCGAGCCTCCCCCGCTGCTTGTGAGAAAATAGGATCAGACTCGAATTAATTGTACAAAGATAAGGGAGAAACATTATGGATATTCAGATGTTAACCAGATTTTTCATGTGGTGCACAATTCTGAATGGAGGGTTGTTGATCTTTTCATTTTTGATCTGTGCATTTGCCGGTGATTGGGTGCACCAAATGCACAGCAAATGGTTTCCCATGCCCCGAGAAACGTTCAACGTGGTGATCTACTCGTTTCTCGGGTTATTCAAGATAGTCTTTCTGGTTTTCAATGTTGTGCCCTGGGTGGCACTGCTGATCATCGGATAATAAGGAGCATCCAACAATCGCTTTCAGGCGAGCGTTTGATAATCTGTCGATCATTTTGTAAATCTGCCGTCATCCTTTGATCCCGGGAGCTTATGCACCTTTTTCTCAAGCCATCCCTTTTTACCACCTTCTCTTATGTCAAATTCCGGCACGTAGGGTTTGATATCGAGAAGGGGAGTTCCATCCACAATGTCCACATCCTGAATGTGGATTATGTTTCCTTCAATTTCAATAAGGCGCACAATCGAGATACCGATCGGGTTTGGTCTGCTTGGCCCCCGCATTGCAAAGACTCCGCGCTCTTTACTATCCATATATGGTTTTGCGGTCAAGGAGCTTCTCCCGGATAGATGAAAGTGATATATTAAAACAATGTGAGAAAACCCTTCAACGTCTTTCAGGCCTTCGGCATATTTCGGGAATACCTCGACCGTTCCGGAAATACCTTTGGCGCCTGACGGTTGTATAGGTGTTCCCTTCGGTTCTTTGAAGGGAGAATGTATAACTCCGATTGGTTTGTATTTTATCTCATTCATGATTTTATCTTTCTCGAACAACTTTTTGTTTAGGAATCATAACATATCTTATGGATGATCATCAATTTAGTCAACTTCTTGATAGACTCGATCTCTCCTGGCAGGGCTACCGTAAGGTGAGAAAAGGTGTGAAAAAACGCATAGGCCGGCATATGCAGCGGCTCGGCTGTCATAATCTGGAGGAATATTTTCATATTATGGATAATAGCCCAGAGGTCTTGAGAGATGTTGAGCTCTTGATGACCATTTCTATAAGCCGTTTTTTCCGTGACCGCCAACTGTGGCAGGCCTTGGAAGAGGAGATTATCCCGGATATCCTGAATAAGTACAGCGATGAGATTAATGTATGGTCGGCAGGTTGTGCTCAGGGACAGGAGGCTTACAGTTTTAAAATACTGTGGGACATGCTCAAAACCAGGTTTGATAAATTGCCCAAGCTTCAACTGTGGGCCACCGATGTCAATCCCGATTATCTGAACAAGGCCGTAGAAGGGGCCTATATCGGCAGCACCTTGAAAGAGGTATCGGAGGATATCAGGACCACCTGTTTCCGTGCCTCGGAAGACAGGTCACTTTATTTTATAGCCGATCATTTAAAGAAAGGTATCAGGTGGGAGACTTATGATCTGATAAGGCAGCCGCCCCCTGTGAAAAAGTTCCAGATTATTTTTTTGAGGAACAATCTTCTTACCTATTATCGGCAGGAGGTAAAGGAGTCGGCCTTTCTTAAGGTGGTGGATAGTCTGGCGGGGGGCGGGTTTTTGATAATCGGGACCCATGAAAAGCTGCCCCTTCAGGCCCGTGCCCTTTCACAATTTAAGCGTTATTCCTATATTTTTCGGAGAGGAAGAAAATAGAGAAAACAGGGTCAGATTCGAATTAATTTCCTTGATAAACTGTCAATATAAATATAGGGAATGTCTCTCTATTAAAACAGGGAGAGTATTTAATGGAAGATGATATACGCTGGGTGAAAACCCATTGTGCGCGAATGGACCATGGTGGATGTGGTTTATTGGTCGGTGTGAAGGATAACAAGATTGTAAAAGTCAAGGGAGACCCGGACGGATTTTTAAACAAGGGATATATATGTCCC
>JAFDAI010000080.1 GCA_019313905.1 Deltaproteobacteria bacterium
CGCTTCTGAATCTGATTTTATATGGCGGAGGGAGCAGGATTCGAACCCGCGAACCTTTCGGTTAACGGTTTTCAAGACCGCCGCCTTCGACCTCTCGGCCATCCCTCCGATTTTACATCGTTTATTTTACTTATTCCGGACTATCCTGTCAACCCCATTCATGTAAGGTCTCAACGCGTCAGGAACAATCACGCTTCCATCCTTCTGCTGATAGTTTTCCAGTATCGCCACCACTGTCCGTCCTATGGCGAGACCTGAACCGTTGAGTGTGTGGACATACTCAACTTTTGAATTCTCCTCGCGGCGGAACCTGATGCCTGCCCTGCGCGCCTGAAAAGCTTCAAAGTTGCTGCAGGAGGATATCTCTCTGTACGCGTCCTGTCCGGGCAACCACGCCTCCAGATCATACGTCTTCGCGGAGGAAAACCCGAGGTCACCCGTGCACAGATTGACGGTCCGGAAATGGATTCTGAGTCTCTTCAAGACCTCCTCGGCATTGGCTGTCAATTTTTCCAGTTCATCGTACGATTCTTCCGGCCTGGTAAATTTCACCATCTCCACCTTGTTGAACTGGTGCTGTCTTATCAACCCCCTCGTGTCCTTTCCATAAGAACCCGCCTCCGCGCGGAAGCACGCGGAATAGGCGACATAATCAACAGGAAGGTTCTTTTCATCCAGTATTTCATCCCTGTGTATATTGGTGACGGGCACCTCCGCCGTGGGAATGAGATAATAGTCTGTACCTGTTATCTTAAAAAGATCCTCTTCGAATTTGGGAAGTTGTCCTGTACTCGTCATGCTTTCGCTGTTCACCATGAATGGGGTAAATATCTCTATATAGCCATGTTCCATCGTGTGGAGATCAAGCATGAAGTTTATCAGCGCCCTCTCCAGCCGGGCACCCGCGCCCCGATAAATGGTAAACCGCGCGCCGGCTATTTTGGCCCCACCGGCAAAGTCCAGTATATTCAGCTCTTCGCCTATATCCCAGTGAGGTTTGGGTTCAAAATCAAACTGCGGCTTCTCTCCCCACTGTCTTACCACGGGATTGTCTTCGTCCCCTGTTCCACAGACAACCGATTCATGGGGTATATTGGGTATGGTCATTATCAGACCATTCAGCAACGCTTCGGTCTCTTTAAGCGATTCGTCCAGTTCCTTTATCCTGGAGGATACGCTGCCCATTTTCGCGATAAGATCGGACGCGTCCTCTCCGTTCTGCTTCCTTGCGCCTATCTCCTTTGAAACACTGTTTCTATCACTCCTCAGGGTTTCCACTTCCTGAAGGATATCTCTTCTCTTCCGATCCATCGCGGAAAATTGATCCAGATCGATGCCTTCTCCCCTCTCCTCCAGCTTCGCCCTGACAAGATCGATGTTTTCTCTTATAAACTTTATGTCTAGCATATCTTCACTTTTTCTGCCTGCATTTTATCTACTATAAGGTGGGCATTCCACTAACATTTTGACTATTTTAAGTCAATATAAAATCCCGTTCGCGCGCAAAAGCTGTTGCAATAATTCGCCCGGTGTACTATCTGAGGACACGATCAGCTCGGGAATGACAAACTTGCGTGATTCTGGTTTTTTACAAGTGTATCAAAATGATTGTTCTCATAGAAAGGATTATCGAATTGTGAAAAAGATTGCGATACTTCCGGGCGATGGAATAGGTCCGGAGGTAATGAAGGAAGCGATAAAGGTCATGGACGCGGTACAAAAGAGATTTTCACTTGACCTTCGCTATGACTTTGCGGACGTAGGGGGATGTGCCATAGACAGGCATGGCGAAGCCCTTCCCTTTTCCACACTGAGATTATGCGAGGACAGCGACGCTATCCTCTTCGGTTCAGTGGGAGGCCCCGAATGGGAGACACTTCCTCCCGATAAGCAGCCTGAGAGGGCGGCCCTGCTTCCCCTCCGAAAACATTTCGGATTGTTCTGTAATCTCAGACCGGCCAGAATCTTCCGCACCCTTTCGGCCTCCAGCCCACTCCGTCCCGAAATAGTTGGAGAAGGTTTTGATATCCTCTGCGTGCGTGAGCTTACCGGGGGCATCTATTTCGGCGAACCAAAGGGAAGAACGGGAAACGGTCAGGATGAAAGAGCCTTCGACACAATGATATACACAAGGGGCGAAATCGAACGAATAGCCAGGATGGCCTTCAGCGCGGCAAGGCTGAGAAAGAAGAAAGTGACATCCGTTGACAAGGCCAACGTCCTTTCTTCAATGGTACTCTGGAGAGAAGTGGTAAGTGAGATCGGGAGCGAATATCCCGACATTGAGCTTAACCACATATATGTTGACAACGCGACAATGCAACTCGTCAGAGATCCACATCAGTTTGATGTCATGCTCTGCGGTAATATGTTCGGGGATATAATTTCCGATGAATGCGCCATGCTGACCGGATCCATGGGGCTTCTGGCATCTGCCAGCCTCAACGAAGCGGGATTCGGTCTGTACGAACCCGCCGGTGGATCGGCGCCTGATATTGCAGGAAAGGGAACGGCAAATCCCATCGCGCAGATATTGTCACTTGCCATGCTTTTGAGATATACGCTGAAGCACGAAGAGGCCGCCAAAGCCATTGAGGCTGCTGTCACAAGTACCATAGAGTCCGGGATACGCACCGCGGATATTGCCGCCGGTACAAGTGACATTGTCGGGACAGCTGAGATGGGGAGTGAAATTGTAAGAAATATAATGAACACATAATCGATACGGTCGTAAAAAGTCGTGAACCGGTTCATTGCGAGAAGCGTAGCGACGAAGCAATCTAATAAATACAGGTGGTTATAACGTACGAGATTGCTTCGCTCCGCTCGCAATGACAGCCTTTTTGACTTTTTACGAAGCCATCCTGATTATCTTCCAATCTTTACCTTCTTTATATATTCCACCAGACCTCCCGCGTCGATCAGCTTCGCCATAAAATCGGGGATAGGCCTGGCCGAAAATACCTGCCCTTTTCCTTCAATTCTTCCGGCGGCAAGATCGACGACGGCATTTTCACCGTCGGCGTCGGACAGGCCTTTTGAAGCCTCTATCGATTCCAGAAGGGGCAGGCCGATATTGAAGGCATTTCTGTAGAAAATCCTGGCAAAGCTCTCAGCAACAATCGCCCTGATACCCGCCGCCTTTATCGCGATGGGTGCGTGCTCACGTGAAGATCCGCATCCGAAGTTCTTTCCCGCGACCAGGATGTCACCAACCAAAACTTCTCCCGCGAAATCCGGCCTGATATCGGCAAAACAGTTTTTTGCCAGTTCAGACTCAGCAGACACATTCAGATATCTTGCGGGAATGATAACGTCCGTGTCAACATCATCGCCAAATTTCCATATTCTTCCCTGTATCATCATTTTCTCCATTTCCAAAAAATTCCCCTCGTTACAGTTCATCTGGTCCGCCAACTTTTCCCATCACCGCGGATGCCGCCGCTACAAAGGGATTGGCGAGGTAGACTTCGCTCTCCGGATGTCCCATTCTCCCTACAAAATTACGATTTGTCGTGGCCACAGCCCTTTCACCAGACGCGAGAACACCCATATGTCCTCCGAGACATGGTCCGCAAGAAGGCGGGCCAATAACAGCCCCGGCGTCCAGAAATGTCTCCAGAACACCCTCCCGCATCGCCAGTTTGTATATCAACGGAGAACCGGGCATGATTATCAGTCTCAAACCAGGAGAAATTTTTCTTCCCTTCAGGATGCGTGCCGCGTCACGGAGATCTTCCAGCCATCCATTCGTGCAGGAGCCTATAACCACCTGATCAATCGGGATATCTCCCACTTCTGAAACCGGGCGCACGTTCGAGGGAAGGTGCGGAAACGCGACTTGCGGTTCTATCCCGTCCACTTTAATATCTATCACCTTTTCATATTCCGCGTCAGGGTCACTCCTGAATATATCGGGTTTTAAAGATGTTCTTTCAGCAACATAGGCAAGCGTTGTCTCATCAGGCTCCATGATACCGTTTTTCCCACCAGCCTCTATGGCCATATTCGACATCGTGAATCTCTGATACATGGGATCAGATCTTTTCCTCCCACATGGGGCTGAAGAGAGCCTTCATACCTCAACAGGATGGTCGGAGGGACTTTGAGCCATATCTCGCCTGTGGCCATTATCGCTCCGAGATCAGTGCTTCCAACGCCGGTGGAAAATGCACCCAGGGCGCCATAGGTGCAGGTATGGCTGTCGGCTCCGATAATGAGCTGTCCCGGAAGCACAAGTCCCTTCTCGGGAAGTATTACATGTTCTATGCCGGACTCGCCCCCCTCAAAGTAATTTTTCAGGCTCTGCTGCCGGGCAAACTCGCGCACGATTTTGACCTGCTCAGCCGAGGCAATATCCTTGTTGGGAACAAAGTGATCCGCTACCAGGGTTACCTTCTCAGTGTCAAATACCTTCTCCACACCTATTTCCTTGAACACTTTTATGGCAAGGGGCGCCGTAACATCATTCGCTAGAGCCATATCAACCTTTGCCTCTATCAAATCTCCGGGTGAAACATGATCCCGCCCGGCATGAACAGCCAGGATTTTCTCTGTAATGGTCATTGACATATTTGTTATCTCCTGTGTTTCTTGGGGATATTACCCGATTTGGTTTCATGAAATCGGGATCGTGTCCCCAGATAGCATTTGCTATTTTGTATCATCACGCGTCTGGAAAGACTCAATCCTGTTCAGTGCGTTTATATACGCCTTTGCCGACGCGACAAGGACATCGGAGTCTGAACCCCTGCCTGAAACAATACGTTCCCCGTATCTGAGCTGAACGGTAACTACACCCTGCGCATCAGTACCCTCCGTTATCGCATGCACCAGATACTTAACGAGTGTGTACTCTGCACCTGTAATTTTTTTGATAGTGGCAAAGGTGGCGTCAATCGGACCTACGCCGAAATAGGCCTCCTGTGCAACCTCACCGTTTATCTCCATCTGAACGGTCGCAGTCGGAATTGCCGCGTTTCCACTCACTACACTAAGATACAGAAGTTTGTACTTGTCCGGTTTTCTGAATATATCCTCGGCAATAATAGCTTCTATATCTTCATCAAATATCTCTTTCTTTATATCCGCAAGTTCCTTAAACCGTTTAAAAACGGTATCAACTTCCTCCCTGGCAAGATCAAACCCCATCTTTTTGAGATGCTCTCTGATGGCATGTCGTCCGGAGTGTTTTCCCAGAATGATATTGGTATCCGATACTCCCACCGTCTCAGGGGTCATGATTTCGTACGTCATCCTCTCCTTGATGAGACCATCCTGATGAATTCCGGCTTCATGGGCAAAGGCGTTCGCCCCGACAATCGCCTTATTGGGCTGAACCTGCACACCTGTTATGTCAGTCAGCAACCTCGATGAGTGATATATATGCTTTGTCCTGATATTTGTGTGAAGTCCCAGGATATCCTTTCTCGTTTCAAGAGCCATCACAACCTCTTCCAATGAAGCGTTACCCGCTCTTTCGCCTATGCCGTTTATTGTGCACTCCACCTGTCTTGCCCCCGCCTTCAGGCCAGAAATAGAGGTGGCAACCGCAACCCCGAGATCGTCATGGCTGTGAACGGATATAATGGCCTTCTTTATGTTGCCCACGTTATCAAACAGGTACGCTATCAATTCGCCGAACTCGTCCGGCATGGCATATCCAACGGTATCGGGTATATTAACGGTTGTAGCGCCCGCGTCTATGACAGCTTCCACTATCTCACACAGGTATTTCCTGTCTGTTCTTGTGGCATCCTGGGCCGAGAATTCCACGTTCCCGGTGAAACCGCAGGCATGTCTCACAGCATTGCATGACTCTTTCAGGACCTGTGATTTCGTCATCTTCAACATGTGTTTTATATGTATGTCAGACGTTGAGATAAATGTGTGTATCCTGGGAAAAGCCGCATCCTTGATCGCATCCCACGCTCTGTCGATATCTCTAAGCCTGGTCCTGGCGCGCGCGGCAACCTGTGACTTCTTTATTTCACCGGCGATCCGTTGAACCGCCGCGAAATCTCCTTCCGATGCAACAGGAAACCCGGCCTCGATAATATCTACACCGAGCTTTTCCAGTTGCTTCGCAAATCTGAGCTTCTCATCCGTATTCATACTGAACCCGGGTGCCTGTTCCCCGTCGCGCAGGGTTGTATCGAATATAAATACCCTGTTTTTTTTTGATTTCATCTATTCATTCTCCTCCTGAAGATTATCAGTTTCGTTATCCTTGCTCAGTTTATACTGCATGCTGTCGATGAGCGCGTACCAGCTTGCCTCAATGATGTTCTCCGACACTCCTATAGTGGTCCACTCCTCACTGTCATCACGCGACTCAAGCAGGACACGCACCTTTGCCGCCGTTCCATCACTCCCCTCCAGTATTCTGACCTTAAAGTCCACAAGGTGCATTTCGCTGATCCGGGGATAAAACTTGATTAATGCCTTCCTAAGGGCGTTATCAAGGGCATTAACAGGTCCCTTTCCTTCGGCAGCGGTAATCTCATATTCCTCTCCTACGGATATCTTTATCGTAGACTGAGAGTGAGAGGATTTATTTCCTGTCTTCTCGTCTATCACGCGAAAAGATTCAAGACTGAAGGGTTCCCTGAACCTGCCGATCGCCCTCCTCATTAACAGCGAAAGGGAACCGTCAGCGGCGTCGAACTGATACCCCTCATTCTCCATTTTCTTTATATCGCGGACAATTTTTTTGCTCATACCACTGTCTTTGCCGAGGTCAATGCCCAGTTCTTTCGCCTTGTGTTCAATATTACTTTTTCCTGACAGATCCGATACAATTACCCTGCGCCTGTTTCCCACGAGCTCCGGGTCTGTGTGTTCATAGGCCTTTGTGTTTTTTAAGACAGCGCTTACATGCACTCCCCCCTTATGGGCAAACGCGTTGTTGCCGACAAAAGGCTTTGATTTAAGGGGCGGTATATTCGCGATATCGTTCACATACCGTGACAGGCTGGTAAGAGACCGGATTGACGATTCCGGGAGACATTTTTTTCCCATTTTCAGATCAAGGTTGCCTATGACAGAGATCAGATCAGCATTCCCGCACCGTTCACCATACCCGTTTATGGTCCCCTGAACCACTCCGACCCCGAGCATAACTGCGGAAAGTGAATTGGCCACCGCTACACCACAATCATTATGCGCGTGAACACCAAGATATTCCGGGGCAATCAAAGACATCACCTCTTTAAATATTTCGTCCATCTCCCACGTGAGAGTTCCCCCATTGGTATCACAGAGGGCTATGTTGTCGGCGCCTGCGTCCAGAGCTACCTGTATTGTCTTGAGCGCGTATTGGGTATTATTTTTGTATCCGTCAAAAAAATGCTCCGCGTCATAGATCACCTCTTTACCCTTTGACTTAAGATACCTGACAGAATCACTGATCAGCGAAAGATTTTCATCCAGTGATACTCCCAGAATTTCCGTCGCGTGAAGATCCCAGCTCTTTCCAAAAACGGTTACAGCTGGTGTGTCCGCCTCCAGCAAGGACTGTATGTTGGGGCAATCATCAGGTGACAGACCAGGCTTTCTTGTGCTGCCAAACGCTGTGAGGCGCGCGTTTTTGAACTCAATCTCTTTAGCCATCTTGAAAAAACGCATATCCCTTGGGTTTGAGCCCGGCCAGCCTCCCTCTATATAGTGGAACCCTGCTTCATCCAGCCTTCTGGCTATGCGCAGTTTGTCCTCAGCGGAAAAGCTTATCTGGTACCCCTGCGTACCATCCCTCAATGTGGTGTCATAAATCAATACATCCGATTTTCCCATAAAAATCTGCCCCCCCCGGAAGCAAAAAATCCGTTACCAGCAAACCTGATAACGGATTTTTAAATTTTTCATTCTCAGAAACTCACTCCATCATCAAGTTGCGCATATGCGCCCCTCTATAAGGATCTCGCTAATTATGATGGTTATAAGGTTTCTTGCCGGCATTGCGCCCTCTCTTCAGAAAATGAACTTTCTTGATAATACTTAAAAGAGCTATTGTCAATAGAAAGTTTGAGAAGTGTTATCTAAAAGTGAACTTTTATGAAATGGGACAGACATACATAATATCCTGTGATTTTTTCTTCTTGACATACAAGCGCCTTATTTCTATAGTCATTTTACTTAAAGGAAGTTTTTATTATATCTCAGATTACTCCATCGAATGTGAGCGAATTGTTGATGAAACATACCTTACCCGTTCTGCCACGTTTCATTAATTTTATCACAGGCGATATCTGGAGACTTCGCCTGGAGGATCTTCCACGGAAAAAATCTTTTTTCATTAAACAGTTACGCATTCTCCTCCTCTCCGCGCGTGGATTTGATGAGGATAAATGTCTGCTGAGGGCATCGGCCCTGACATTCTATTCCCTGATTTCCATAGTCCCCGTGGCCGCCATGGCCTTCGGAATAGCCAAGGGATTTGGTTTTGAAAAACTCCTTGAGAAACAACTTCTGAAGCAATTCGCCGGACAGGAAGAGGTGATCACGGGGATAATCGCTTTTGCCCATTCGCTACTTGCAAATACAAAAGGGGGGGTCCTTGCCGGTGTGGGTATAATGGTTCTCTTCTGGGCGGTAATAAAGCTACTCGGCAATATCGAATCTTCGTTTAATGACATCTGGGGAATAAAAGAGGGAAGAACGCTGGGAAGAAAATTCAGCGATTATCTTTCCGTAATGCTCCTCTGTCCGGTTCTCATGATAATGGCGGGCAGTGTAACGGTGTTTATAACCACCCAGGTTACGCTTATTACGGAGAAGGTGGTTCTTCTGGGAATGTTCAGCTCCATTATTTTTTTCGTTCTGAAGTTATTACCCTACTGTCTGATATGGGTGCTGTTTACCTTCCTCTATATCTTTATGCCCAATACAAAGATTAATTTTAAATCGGG
>JAFDAI010000047.1 GCA_019313905.1 Deltaproteobacteria bacterium
AGGGAATCGTTATGGGTAAATTCAAGGAATACGACCGGTATGATGGACTCGGAATGGCTGAGCTTGTCAGAAAGAAGGATGTTTCCCCCGCGGATCTTCACGAAGAAGCAATAGGCCGGATAGAAAAACTCAACCCTGAACTTAACGCGGTAATAACTCCAATATTCGATCTGGCGCAAAAAGATATTGAAAAAGGTCTCCCCGAGGGTCCCTTTACAGGGGTTCCCTTTCTGCTGAAAGACCTGATCGCGGCGTATGCCGGCGTACCCCTGACCGGTGGAAGCAGGGCATACAAAAACTATATTCCGGATGAGGATTGTGAACTGGTAAAGCGGTTTAAGAAAGCGGGCCTCGTGATCATGGGGAAGACAAATTGTCCGGAATTTGGTCTTATGGGTGTCACAGAACCGGAGCTTCATGGACCTGCGCACAATCCCTGGAATACCGATCACACGCCGGGCGGTTCAAGCGGAGGTTCCGCGGCTGCCGTCGCAAGCGGTATGGTGCCGATGGCCTCGGGGGGTGACGGCGGCGGCTCTCTTCGCATTCCCTCGTCATGCTGCGCTCTTTTTGGTCTCAAACCGACACGGGGCCGTAATCCTACCGGCCCGGAACATGGGGCAATCTGGCAGGGCGCTGTTGTCGAACATATAGTCAGCCGTTCTGTCAGGGACAGCGCGGCCATGCTGGACGCTACAAGTGGGGCCGATGTGGGAGCTCCATATATTATTCCACCACCGGAGCGGTCATATATGGAAGAGATCAAAAGAGAACCCGGTTCTCTGAGAATAGCATTTAATACTCTCTCTCCGCTCGACACAGTAGTTCATCCCGAGTGTATAAAGGCTGTAGAAAAAACGTCTCAGCTTCTTGAAGAACTGGGGCACAAAGTTGAGGAGAATCGTCCGGATGTTGATGGTAAAGCCCTGGCAAACAGTTACCTCGCCATGTATATGGGAGAAATAGCGGCCGATATAGAGGAACTGCAACCCATATTAGGCAGAAAAGCAAAAAAGAATGATCTAGAGGCCCTGACATGGACTCTCGGACTGCTTGGCCGCACTTTTTCCGCGGGCTATTTTGTAAAACAGATGCGCGAATGGGGTATGGCCTCCAGGGTGATGGGACGCTTTCATGAAAAATATGACCTCTATCTCACGCCGACCATGGCGTATCCTCCCGTCAGGATAGGCGAGCTGCAGCCAAAGCCTGCCGAACGCGCCCTCTTGACATTAGTGAACTCAATGGGATTGGGAAAATTGTTAAAACTCTCCGGCATAACAGATAAACTTGCGGTAGAGAGCCTGTCGAAGACCCCCTTCACACAACTGGCCAACTTCACAGGTCAGCCCGCAATGTCCGTTCCTCTTCACTGGACGGAAGAAGGCCTGCCATGTGGTGTCCACTTTATGGGGAGGTTCGGGGACGAAGCGACACTGTTTCGTCTGGCGGCCCAACTGGAGCAGGCAAGGCCCTGGTTCGACAGGAGACCTCCTGTGGTTGAATAGGAGACAGCCCGGCAATCCGGGGCGCCGATGATCGGCATTACCGCTATGGGACTGTATCTAAAGAGAAAATCCTCAATAGCAGAGTCCGGGAGTTTTTGGCATTATGAAAAAAAGGAGGGCTTAATGAAGATCAGTTCAAGTTTTGTGGGTTCCAGGGTAAAAGATTATGATACAGAGGTAACCTGGCGGGATACAATGAATTATGCGGCATCCATCGGGGATAATAATCCTTATTATTTCGATGATGAGCGCAAGCATGGGGTCATTGCGCCCCCGGCATTCAGCGTTGCTCTCACATGGCCGATATCCGAGAGAATCTGGGATTTTATTGAAGCTCCAAATTTCCCAAAAGAGATCATAGCCACCCAGGTACATTATACAGAACACCTGAGTTTTCACCGCTCTGTAAGGCCGGGCGACAAGCTGAAGATCAAGGGCAGGATTGCGGCCATCCTGCCTCATAATGCAGGGACACACATTATCATACGCTTTGACGTTGTCGACAGGGAGGACGCGCCTGTCTTCACAGAGCATATCGGCGCCATGATGCGGGGGGTCAGGTGCACGGATGAGGGAAGGGGAGCGAAGGATCTTCCGAAGGTCCCCGGACTTTCAGGAGACAACGCCCCCATCTGGGAGACGGCTATACCCATAGACCCTTTACAGCCATTTGTTTACGATGGTTGTACCAATATCTTTTTCCCTATACATACCTCTGTCGGATTTGCTCATGCAGTGGGACTCCCCGGGATAATCCTGCAGGGCACAGCCACGTTGGCATATGCCTTGCGCGAGATTACAAATAAGGAAGCAGGCGGGAATCCTTTTGAATTGAAGTCCGTCTATTGTCGCTTTACAGGCATGGTGCTTCCCGGCACCACCATAAGGGTTCAGCTCATCAAAAAGGACAACAGCGGTGACGGCACAGACCTCTTTTTCGTTGTCCTGAACGCTGAGGATAAAAGGGCCATAAGTGGTGGCTATGTACGGCTGGAAAAATAAATAATAAATAAATAAAGGGGGAGAATAGGCAATCAATGCAGCTCTGGAAAGTGGGTTTTGCTTTGCGTCATTCATCTATTAAATCTGCAGAATTCCCGTCCCCGGAATTCCAGCGAGCGCATTCCCCGCTGCTTGCGGCGGGGTTAGCGAGCGAATAAAAAAACAAACCTTTTCCTTAACAGTCGGAGATTCCCCGCTGCTTGTCGGAGCAACAGCGGAGATCCCGCTTATACAGGATTGCGGGAAGCTTCAATAGGAGACAGCCCGGTAATCAATTTGTGACAATTTGTCAGGAGGAGACTATCTGATATACCCAAACCTGGTGGCATACATCAGGCTCTCCTTTGGGCATAGTCTGAAATTCCTCGCTTGTTTCCACGGGTTTCCACTTTCCTTCTGATTCCAGAGCATCTTGCTTTTCCTTAAAGCCACTATCCCGGTATACGTCAGGTCGTAGCGAAAATACAATGTATCCACCGGGCCTGGTTATGCGAATAAGTTCATCAAATGAACTCGCCGGAGCGTGCCCTACAGTAAGCACGCCGACACTAATTACGGCAGTCTTTTCGTACCCACTTTAAGATACAATTTTCAGATGCTATTTTGTGATTCGTGATAAAACAAACCATGAAATAATAAAAAAACCGACGACTATGAGCAGGTAAAATACACCATACTGATACATTTTCTCCAAGCCATCATACCAGGCTATGATCTGTTCCAAATATTGATGGTATAGATCCTTGATTTTTTCCATCACCTTATCCTATGAAATTGTTATGATGTCTGTAGCATGTGTTCATGTCATCGGTCTTTACAGAACCGGACATGCAAATCTGATGATTTCCATTTTTCAAAATCCGTCGACAAGGAAAGAGCCCACACTTCAATGTACCTGCCTGCACCGTACCCGAATCTTGACGCCATTGGCAATATAGTAAAATCCGGTCTTCCAGTATTTGACATTCTTGCGAGTGCCCTCTTGAGGAATGACCAGGACAAGCTTATTATTTTCCCTTTCATAATAATATCTATTCTCGATAATTACCTCGATTTTAACATATCCTTCAAAAGAATCTCCGGATGATGATACCTCTCATATTTGGGGGTTTTTTCACCATACTGGATCGCTTCCTGCGGGCACCACTGCAGGCAGGCAAAACACTGCTCACATCGATGATTCCAGACCGGTTTTCCTTCACGCATGGTGATATTTCCGGCAGGACACACTTTGTAACAGATTTCGCAAGCGTTGCATTTGTCATCGACCCAGAATTTTTTATCCATTTTGGGCACATGAGAAAAACTCATATTATAAAAAGCGGTAAATAAAATTCTCTGCCAGAGAGGCCCCTTTTCAACAGGCATATTCGTCTTTTCTTTTATCCTGACCGCGATGCGAGAAGTCTTTTCCTCCGCGAGCTCAAAACATTTGTGCTGTTTCTCCTGCGTCCCCGGACCTCCCCATGGTATATAATTGGACGGCATCGCTACTTCAAATCCCGCTGAAAGATTCAAATGGTTTTCGGCCATAATCTTTTTTAACTGGACCAGCGTATTTGAAACCTGGCCGGCATGCATCGCGATCGCAAAAATATAATCCGGCTGTGAGCCCTTTAATGTATTGACAAATCGAATAACCGGAGCCGGCACTCCCCAGATATGCACAGGAAAAACCAATCCGACGATCTCTGAACTGACGGTCTTCTTTTCATCCTTATACTCTGAGATCGAAAACAGCTCGGCGCCACCCAATTCGTCAGCAACCCTGCGAGCCACCCATAATGAGTTTCCTGTTCCGGTATAATAAAAAATCGTTGCGCTCATTTCATCTCCCTAAGGCATAGGATGCCACACATTTAAAAGGTGTGTCAATAAGAGTCATTGGAAAACTTGAAACTGAAAAGCGATTGAATCTCCCCGATTATTTAAAGAGCAGAAAGTTGATGATCGACAGTATAATCCAGCGGAAAAAATCAATTAGAGGGTTCAGGACGCCGAAGTAGAGCAAGCCGATTATGATAAAAAAACCGTAGGGCTCAAGTCGCGCAAGTGAGTATTGAAGACGATTCGACAAAAACCCCATAAGGATCTTCGAACCATCAAGAGGCGGAATCGGAATAAGGTTAAACGCCGCCAATATTATATTGATGTGGGCCATATAATAAAGCATCTTGGCGGTGATACTATGTGAGGATGGTGACAGAAATTGAAGCAGGAAGATAGCAACAAAAGCAAGTATCATGTTAACGACAATTCCTGCCGAGGAAACAAATATCAGCCCCTTCCGGTTTTCACGCAGATTGGCAAAATTTACGGGAACCGGCCGCGCCCATCCGAAGCCGAAGATAAACAGCATGAGCGTCCCCACCGGGTCGAGATGCTTCAGCGGATTGAGGCTCAATCTGCCCATCATTTTGGCGGTGGGATCTCCCATTCTGTAGGCAACCCACCCGTGGGCCAGCTCATGGAGGATGACTGAGTATAAAAGCGGTATAGCTATTAAAATAAAGGTCAGAGGATCTTTAAGTAAAAGATTGAGCAATCCCATCTATTCGCACCATCCGTTCAGTATGTTACTCTCTCGACAGCGCACAATATAAGAATGTTGAAACAAAAGCAAACCATATCAGGGATGAAGGGCTTTCCAAAACCGCAATTTTGGCCACGATATCAGTCAAGGCATGTGGCGACTACCTGATCTTAGTTCGATGAAAAAATATTGTTGCTTTTACCTACAAAGTGTTAGCGTTACTTCTTCACTCAAAACGTGTATTTCCATGTATAATCTACAAATTGTAATTTTCTCAGCTGAGGGAAAAACGATTCTAAACTTTGCCTGCAAATCAACAAAATTACCCAGTGATAAACTCCAACCATTACCCACACAACTTTCTAAGAATACCCTCTTCCGGTATTGAAAATTGATCAATATAAAGAAAGAATATCTGCCTCGGTCTTTCATACAAGGGGAAAGCATCATATTGTTGGATTTTTTTACAAACTTGAAATTCAGCGCTGATGCATTAGTCGTAAGATTTACAGCTTTCTGGCCTTGTTTATAGCCAAAGGAAGTGTCAGGTTTCTTTACAAATGTGAAAGACCGAGAAACCCTGCCTTCAAGTCTAAAGAAAGCCAACATGCAATATGCATAAAAAATATACTTTTCATTTCATATTCTTATAAACGAGCCTCAAACAATTTGTTCAATATGATTCATTTTTGCATAGTTTTTGCGTTATTATGCAAAAGATTGCTTAATTTTTAATATTGCTTCGGGCGAAGCTGAAGGAGAATGCTTTTTCGGGGTGATGGGTAGGGATGGCATTCTGCAATAACAATAACCGCCAATTTAGTTGGTACTTCCGCTTACGGCCAAGAAGTCGACCATTTGCAGTTCGAAGCGGCATAGCGCCGTAAGCCACTGCCAGATTCCTGCTCTTCAGTGGCTTATTTGGTGTTGCCAGGCTTAGGGAAAAGGGAAAGACTATTGTAAAATGTTATCCCTTATTAAGGACATTTCTAAATCTTATTTATTGGAAGGAGTAAATCTTATGTGTATTAGACAAAGAGTGCTTACAGTGTTTGCCTGTGTCCTATTCCTGTCGTTTCTGTCAGCTCCGGCTTTTGGAGAGGTGTTTAATGTTACCGATGCGGCTGGTTTGATTTCGGCATTGTCCGACGCAGAGAATAACGGTCAATCCGATACGATCAATGTGGCAGCAGGAACATACGATTTAACACTTGGGCTGTCATATAATTCTACAGAGGCTTTCACTCTTACCATCCAGGGGGCGGGGGCGGACAGCACCATACTTAATGGTGGTGGCGATTATCGGATCATGTCTATCACAGCTTCTGCTACGGTCGATGTGGATGGCATTACATTCCTGAATGGAAGAAGCGACGATTCAGGTGGAGGGCTCTATGTCGCTATCACTAATGCTGATCTCAATGTAACGAATTGTGTATTCAAAGGGAATCATGCCGATGGCTCAGGGGGCGGTGCATATGTCTACTCTGATGGTGGAACACAAGGGACTATTATCTTCGACAACAATGTGTTCATGCTGAACGAGGCGACTAACTCCGGCGGAGGGTTCTTTGCAAGCGGTACTACACAATACAATTATGAATTAACGCTTACGAACAATCTCTTCTGGGGCAATGAATCCCATTCCCATGGTGGTGGCGCCTACGCTGTTGCTACTGGATACACAAATGCCGCATCAATCGTGGCAAAAAATATCTTTCGCTATAATTATGCCGGTATGAGTGGTGGAGGCCTTTATACAGAGCTTGGTTCGTACCGCAGTTTGTATCAATATGGCGGAACAGTTACAAACAACCTCTTTTTGAACAATTGGGCTGAAACCAGTGGCGGTGGCGCCTACTTAAGTGTCAATATCTCAGGTACCGCCAAGATTATAAATAATACCTGCATAGAGAATACATCCGGTGAGGGCGGGGGCTTCTATTTCTATCTTCGTGATAATCTTGATTCGGCAGGTTGGGATGTTATAGCAAATATTTACAACAATATTATCGGGGATAACAGTGCAGATACGGGCGATGATTTTTATGTGAATGACCATTATTTACCCAGCTACTCCGCAGTTGCAACGGTGAATCTTTACAATAATGATTATCCCGTGAGCGGTCTATATGTCGTTAATGGAGGCAACCTTACCGCATCCGGGAATATCGATGCCGACCCGGAGATCGAAGTGTGGGGCGACCTCGCATCGGACTCACCCTGCATTGATGCCGGTAATAATACTTACGCACCCGCTGATGATATTCACGGCGAGACCAGGCCAAACGGAGACTTTGTCGATATCGGTGCGGACGAGTTCTACGACACTGACGATGACGGCCTTCCTGACTACTGGGAGACATTAACCGGAGAGACTGAATGGGATGGCGATCCTGACGAAGACGGCCTGGACAATCTGAGTGAGTACGAGTATGGCACAGATCCCCTGGTTCCAACCTATGACGCCAGTGGCGAATGGGATATTACCGTTTCGTCTGTTGAAACCGATTGTTCCGACATTGATGTTGACGATACTACGGTGACCATTACCCAAGAAGGCGGTGATATAACATTGGAAGTCGATGATCAGACTTTCACCGGGGTTTTTAATGGTTTGGACTCGACGTATTACCTCATTGCCAGTGAAACAGAGAATGGTTCTACGGAAACTTTCAAAATAGCATTTTCTCTGACCACAGATTCTTCCGGAACCGGCATTATCTCATGGACTGTGATTGATGAATTCGGGCAGCTCGTATGTGACGGAACTGCAGATTTTACGATGGAACCCGCCGGTGATGACGATGACGGCGATAGTTGCTGCTTCATTCAGACAGCACATTGAATGGAAATGGATATAGCTGGTTTCCTTCTGGCTATACTGTCAGTATTTTTGTGGATGTACTGAGGGAAAAAGTCTGACAACAATAATAATCAGTATTCAATATTAAATCAAAGGAGAAGGCGCGATCGCCTTCTCCTTTTTCTTCGACAAAAATCCACGTAATCTTTTGCAATCTTTATTGAATAAAACACCTGAGAAGAAACAAAGGCTGCAATATTTTCCTATTGAAAAGGAGGGGGGCAGGCCTTTACTATTGACTAGCTGCCAACGTGGCTCTTCATGGTTATGTTCTTATGATAAATCACTTCCATCTTATTGGAAAGGTTGGTAACGCTGAATATTTCCAATCATGATACTCCGTCGGAAGAATCGGGGAGATGCAGATTTGGCCTTATGCTTTCCATTAACCATGATACACCTCCACATTACTCTATGCTTATAAGAGAAACTCTTTGGCATGTCCACTAAATCGGGGGAAGACCAATTTGTAATAGTTGCTTCTTTATCCTAACTCCTGCCTTTCCATGGTTCATTCTTAAAATTTACAATACCACAACATATACTCTTATACATGAACTCATGGTAGGAGGAAGAAGGGAATAACTCTTTTTCATGGTATATTCTCATTCATTTATTTTAATTTAATCCTTCATTCTTTATCAATTCTTTACCGACCCCCTCGGAAACTCAATACTGGTAAGGATGTTGACAGATTCAAATCTTGCCGCTTCGGCCATTTTATTCCCTCCGTGTAATAAGATAATCCTGTTCAGTCCACAATTGACTTTCCAAATCTTTATACTGAATATCATTGACAAATTGAGTCAAAAATGTTTCTAATCTCTCCGAGAATTCATTCTCGTCCAACCTCCCTATAAAATAGAGGCAATATTGATGGAAGATGTCCTGAAAATTCTGAATAAAATTGAAAATCCTCTGATTTTTCTGTCGAAGAATTCCTACAAAAATCTTCCGGTTGTCAGAGATCTTGAACGTACTGTGTCGGGGTTTCTTGATGAGTTAAAATCCGCCTTTTTATCTCACTGCGGGGAGAATTCTGCGGTAGTGATTCCTGAAGACGTTATACAGGAGCTTCATAAAACATTCAGGGGATTTGATTCACTTTCCATATCCGACAAGAAGAAACGTATTGATAATGCGTTTGTCTATATAAAAGAGCTGAAGAGTCTATGTTCCGACCAGTCCCGACGGTATCCGTCGGATACCGTCGGGACTCCAGATGATTCAGGCATTCAAACCGAAAAAAGTCTGAATGAATGCTTCAGAAAACTTTCGGCAGATGTGCAGTATATCAAGGGTGTCGGCCCGAAGGTGGCCGCGATGCTGGGCAGGAAAGGGCTTTGGAATGTGGAGGATATGCTCTATTTTCTGCCGAGGAGATATGAAGACAGGAGATACATAAAGAGTATATCCTCGGTGGGTATTGGTGTCCGCGAGACGGTGATGGGCACGATAATGGACGTGGGTATACGGCGATACAGAAGCAGACGTGTGCTTGAAGTGACCATCGATGATGGAACCGGCCTGCTTACCGCAAAGTGGTTTCAGGGAAATTTCTCGTATCTCGGAAAGAAATTCAAACCCGGGGAAAAGGTTATCCTGACGGGGGAGGTCAAGATATATCTCCTGGGGAAGGATATGCTGCACCCGGATCATGAGATACTGGATGAAAATGATGATGAACTCCTGCATTTCAAGAGAATTGTACCCGTTTATTCCGAGACGGAGGGGCTTCATCAGAAGTATATAAGAAAGATAATGATGAGGGTTGTCAACGATTATTCCCCCTATATTTCCAGCCCTATCCCGGACGAAATATGCAAGAGAAACAACCTTGTTGATATAGATTATGCCATAAGGAATGTGCATTTCCCCGACCATGATCAGGATATCGAGGCGCTCAATGACCTCAGATCACCAGCGCGCAGGAGACTTGTGTTTGATGAACTTTTCTTCTTTGAGCTGGGAATGGCCCTCAAGAGAAAAGGACATCTGTTTGAGCCGGGAATTTCTTTCGCGACGGGTGGTGACCTGGTGAAAAAATTCTACGATATTCTTCCATTTGAACTTACAGAGGCTCAGAAGAGGGTCATAGGCGAGATAGAAGCGGATATGTCAAGGGCCTTCCCGATGAACAGGCTTCTCCAGGGAGATGTCGGAAGCGGTAAAACAGCAGTTTCAATGGCGGTAATGGTTAATGAGCTTGGAATAAAGGCTGCGATCCTTACCGGAAACATGAAGGCGGCTGACCGCAAGAGGGTCATCAAAGAGATCGAATCAGGTGATACAGGTATCGTTGTGGGAACGCACGCGATAATACAGGAAGGGGTTGATTTCAGGAACCTCGGGTTTGTCGTTGTGGACGAGCAGCATCGTTTCGGCGTTATACAGAGGGCCGCTCTCCGGGGGAAGGGGACAAATCCGGATGTTCTCGTCATGACTGCCACCCCGATTCCACGAACCCTCGCCATGACTGTGTATGGTGATCTGGATATATCTGTAATTGACGAGATGCCGCCCGGGAAAAAACCCATAAAGACAAAGGTTTTCTATGAAAAGGGTCGCGACAAGGTATACGATATAATACGCAGGGAGACGGGGAAGGGCAATCAGGTCTTCATAGTATATCCGCTGGTGGAGGAATCGGAGGCGCTTGACCTGAAGGACGCTACAAGTATGGCCGCGCACCTCCGGGAAGATGTTTTTCCGGATCTTCGTGTCGGGTTGATTCATGGAAGGATGAAGGGGGCCGAAAAGGAAGCGGTGATGACTGATTTCCAGAATGGCGGTCTGGATATACTTGTCTCCACTACTGTGATAGAGGTTGGGATAGATATCCCCACGGCTTCGCTGATGGTTGTGGAACACGCGGAGAGGTTTGGCCTTTCACAGCTGCACCAGTTAAGGGGAAGGGTTGGAAGAAGCGGCTTGGACTCTTACTGTGCGCTGATAGCGCAGCACAGGGGCAGTATGGACGCGAGAAAGAGGCTGCGTGTAATGGAGCAAACAAATGATGGCTTCAGGATCGCCGAGGAGGATCTTCTGATCCGTGGCCCGGGCGAATTCATGGGGACGAAGCAGTCCGGTCTCCCTGATTTCAGGATTGCGAGCATACTGAGAGACGCCAATACGTTGAACGAGGCGCGAAGAGAGGCATTTTTACTGGTTGAGAAAGATCCCGACCTTAAAAAACCCGAACACGGGACACTGAGAGAGGTGCTTATGAAAAGGTGGGAAACCCGGCTGGAAATCGCGAAAACGGGGTAGGGTCGGAACTTTAACCTTGAAACTTTGATGTAACTGTTATAGCAATCTGCTATCCAATCTTGACTTTTTACGGGTGCATTAATATCACATTTGGCGGGAGGAATTGTGAAAGATATATTTGTAGGTTTGATCGGTTTCGGAACTATCGGCACAGGTGTTATCAAGCTGCTGCGGGAAAACGAGGAATTGATCCGGAAACGTCTGGGCGCGAGGCTAGTTATCAAAAAAATAGCGGATGTCGATATTGAAACCACGAGGCCCGTGCCGGTTGAAAGGGAGATACTCACAAAGGACGTGAATGAAATCCTGACAGACCCGGAGATCTCCATAGTTGTGGAACTGGTGGGAGGCTACACCCACGCGAAGACGTTTGTGCTGGAGGCAATACGCAACGGGAAACATGTGGTTACCGCGAACAAGGCACTCATTGCCACTTATGGGAACGAGATATTCGATGCCGCCGATGACGAGAAAGTTAATATAGGCTTTGAGGCAAGCGTGGGGGGAACGATTCCCATCATAAAGACATTGAAGGAAAGCCTTGCGGGTAATAATATTGAGTCTGTCTTCGGCATCATGAATGGGACATGCAATTACATACTAACGAGAATGACTAAAGACGGCAAGGACTTCGCCTCGGCGCTGAAAGACGCGCAGGATCTCGGATTTGCTGAGGCAGATCCGACATTCGACATTGAGGCTGTAGATACCGCGCATAAGCTGGCTATAATCCTGTCCCTGTCTTACGGCAAGCGCGTGATCCTGGATGATATTTACAGAGAGGGAATATCAGAGATAAGCCAACAGGACATAGAATTCGCTGAAGAACTTGGGTACACTATCAAGCTTCTCGCCATCGCGATCAGAAGGGGAGATATCATAGAGGCGAGGGTACATCCGACTATGATACCCTTTGACCACATACTGGCCAGCGTCAATGGAAATTTTAATGCCTTTCATCTGATAGGTGATGCCTCTGACTCGGTGTTTCTACATGGCCAGGGAGCTGGCATGATGCCGACAGCAAGCGCGGTAGTGGGAGACATGATAGATATCTCGAGGGATATTATGGCGGGAATATGGAGAAGGATTCCGCTCCGTTCCTATCAGAAAGACCGGATCGAAGACATAAACCTGCGCGAGATGGATGATGTCTCAACAAATTATTATTTCAGGTTTTCAGCAGTTGACCGTCCGGGGGTGCTCTCCGCGATATCAGGGATTCTGGGATCCTACAACATAAGCATATCCTCCGTTATCCAGAAGGAGAGAAAACTTGACAGGGATGCGGTGCCGGTTGTCGTTACAACGTATAAGGCACGGGAAAAAGATGTTCAAATGGCGTTGGAAGAGATAGACAAGCTTGACGTTGTGTTCGGAAAAACAACGCTAATCAGAATTGAGGATGACGCGCTGAGATGAAATATATTGTTTTGCTAGGTGATGGAATGGCGGATTATCCGCTTTCCGAGCTGGGAGGGAAAACCCCCCTTGAGTTCGCAGACACGCCCAATATGGACGTAATGGCCGCGAGAGGCACTGTAGGACTGATCGATACTATTCCCGCCGGATTTACACCCGGAAGTGATGTGGCGAATCTGTCCGTGCTGGGATATGATCCGAAAGAGTGCCATACCGGGCGCGCGCCCCTGGAAGCGGCGAGTATGGGTGTGGATCTGGCCCCCGATGATGTGGCTTTTCGCTGTAATCTTGTAACCTTTGGTTCAGCAGGGGGTGAAACTGTGATGGAAGATTTCACCTCCGGTCATATAACATCCGAAGAAGCATCTCTGATTATAAACAGTCTTAACAGAGAACTCGCTTCGCCGGTTATTGATTTTCATTCCGGCGTTGGATATAGACATCTGATGGTCTACAAAGGCGGTCCTGTCTCGCTGGAGACAACTCCTCCTCACGATATTATTGGAAGGCCGATTGACAGCTGGCTTCCAAAAGGGAAGGGCTCAGGGGAAATCAGCAGTCTCATGGAGCGTTCACGTGACATATTAAAAGATCATCCTGTGAACCTCGCGCGCGCGTCAAAGGGCAAGAAAACCGCCGATTCAATCTGGTTGTGGGGAGAGGGGAGGGCGCCCAGACTGGAACGGATGACCACCAGATATGGCATAAAGGGTGGAATGATATCAGCTGTTGATCTTCTGAAGGGGATTGGAGTCTACGCGGGCCTTGAGATTCTTCATGTTGATGGTGCCACCGGCTATACAGATACAAACTACAGAGGAAAGGCTCAGGAAGCTCTCGAGTATCTCAGGAACGGTGATTTTGTATTTATCCATGTAGAGGCGCCTGATGAAATGGGGCATGAGGGTGATATAAAGGGAAAGATAAAGGCCATAGAGGATTTTGATGAAAAGGTGGTGGGAACGGTACTGTCAGGAATAGAAACAATGGGGGACTTTCGGATTATTGTTTTGAGCGACCATCCGACTCCGATAAGCCTGAAGACACACTCATCGGATCCGAGTCCTTTTGCTGTGCTGTCTTCTATTGATGGAGAGAATATTGTGACAGGTGGCGCTTTCAATGAAATATCGGCTAAAAATGCAGGCATTATGGCTTCTCCCGGCTGTTTGTTAATGGATTACTTTATGGGAAACTGGAGAGAATTTATTGAAGAAAAAGGGCGAGTTTAGAATAAGAGTGATATATGCCGATACAGACGCAATGGGCATAGTCTATCACGCCAATTACATGAAGTGGTTCGAGATAGGCCGGGTGGAACTGATGCGCGAAATCGGCATCGTTTATTCGGAACTTGAGGCACGGGGATATAATTTACCGGTGATAGAGATAAGCTGCCACTACCTTTTGCCTGCAAGATATGATGAGATAGTGGTGATCGAAACAGAGATAACCAGCATCAGGCGGGCCAGTGTACGGTTTGATTATGTCATACGCGATGAGAAAAAAGAGAGGGTTCTTGCCGAAGGATTTACGCTTCATCCCTTTACAAACAATGAGGGAAAAATAGTAAGAGCGCCACGTTATGTAATGGATAAGATAAATAAAACGTAACTGTTCAGGTGGATAGGCTGTAGGCTGAAGACTGCCTGACTGCGTGAGTAGTTACAATGGAAAAACAAAAGGAGATCTTTAATGGCGGCTAATTTAACAAAGAAAGAATTGAAACAACCGGATGAATTCCATACTATCGGATGGAAGACCATACAGTACATGTCCGAGCACAAAAGCAAATTTTACACAGCCGGAGCAGTGGCGCTCGCTATCATTATCTTGTTCGGGGGGTGGTATTTTTACCGTTTGAACTATGAGGAGAAGGCCGAATACATATATACGGCGGCGTATAAATCATATTCTCTGCCTGACAACGCCGATGATATGAAAGACGCGTATCTGAGCGCCGTGGAGATATACACGGAGCTCGTGGAGAAATATCCCGACAGCCGCGCGGCCACACTTTCTTTTTATAATATGGGAAATATTTACTTTAACATCGGTGAAACAGAAAAATCGATTGAGGCCTATAAAACGTTCCTGAAGAAATCCGGGGGAAACAACATCCTGACCGCTCTTGCATACTACGGGCTGGGTTATTGTTACGAAAAGAATAAGAATTATGGTAATGCATTGAAATCATTCGAAGATTCCGACAGAGGTATAAAAGGAACTCGGTTTGAATCTATAAATTACGCCAACATGGCAAGGATATACGAAAAGATGGGCGAGCAGAAAAATGCTTTGGAATTTTATCGTAAGGCTGTTGAAAAGACGAGCGATCCGCTCATGGAGATGATGGTAAAGAGCAGGATAGCTGCTCTTAATTGATGGCTTTGTAAAAAGTCCAACTTCTGCGTTCCGCTGCATCCTTCGTCACTGCGGCGTACCATACAGTACGCCTCATTCCTCACGATTTGCGCGCCTTGAATTTGAAACTTTTTACTTTGCCATCTAATTTTGACTTTTTACGGGTGCATCTTAATTGGAAAGGTTACACAATAACATGAAGAAATTGATGTCAGGAAATGAGGCGATAGCGAGGGGGGCGTATGAGCATGGCATTACCTTTGCTTCTGCCTATCCGGGAACCCCGAGCACCGAAATACTTGAGGAGTTTTCCAAGTATGAAGGCGTTTACGCCGAGTGGACTCCGAATGAGAAAGTGGCCCTCGAGGTTGGGATAGGGGCAGCGCTGGGTGGAGCACGAGCCCTTGTGGTAATGAAACAGGTAGGTGTTAATGTTGCCGCTGATCCTCTTTTTACCTTGAGTTACACCGGCACGGAGGGAGGGCTGGTTATCGTCAGCGCGGACGATCCCTCCCTGCACAGCTCTCAGAATGAACAGGACAACAGGAATTATGCAAAGGCTGCCAAGATTCCAATGCTGGAACCTGCAGACAGCAGTGAAGCAAAAGAATTCATAAAGATCGCCTTCAGGATGAGTGAAGAATTTGATACTCCCGTCTTTCTCAGGACTACCACAAGGGTTTCACACTCTAAATCCATCGTTAAGCTGGAAGACCGGGAAATCCATGAAGAAAACAGGTGTATCCGGTATAATCCGTCAAAGTATGTGATGGTTCCCGCCATGGCAAGACAGCGAAGGATAGTCGTAGAAAAGAGAATGGAAAGGCTTTCGAAGTTTGCGGAGACCTTTCCCGAAAACAGAATGGAGATAAATGATACAAAGATAGGAATCATAACGGCCGGGATGTCTTACAACTACGTCAAAGACGCGTTTCCCGGATATTCCTATCTCAAGCTTGGCATGATTCATCCCCTTCCTCGCGACCTGATCAGAGAATTTGCCTCAAAAGTGGAAAGACTATACGTTGTTGAAGAACTTGACCCATTTATTGAAGAACAGGTAAAAGCAATGGGTATAGATGTCGTCGGCAAGGAAGTGTTCCCCTATACAGGCGAATTTGATCCCGGTATAGTGGAAAAAGCCATTACAGGCAATGAAGCGACGATCGTTAACCTGCCAGGTCTCTCGCTGCCGCAGAGACCCCCGAATCTCTGCCCGGGTTGCCCGCACAGGGGACTGTTCTATGTCCTGGGAAAGTTAAAGGTATTTGTGACAGGTGATATAGGGTGTTATACCCTCGCCTTTATGAAACCCCTTGAGGGTATGGGCTCTACAATCTGCATGGGGGCCAGCGTGGGAATGGCTCATGGAATGGACAAGGTCATTGGAGGAAAGGAAAAGGTGGTAGGAGTGATTGGTGATTCCACCTTTATTCACTCCGGCATCACACCCCTGTTGAACATGGTCTACAACAGGAGCGATTCGGTTATTGTCATATGTGACAACAGAACAACAGCCATGACTGGGATGCAGGAGAATCCCGCAACAGGTTTTACCCTTCAAGGCAAGGAGACCAAGGCTCTCGATTTTGTCAAGCTCGCAGAGGCGCTTGGTATGGATAACGTAAGGGTGGTTGATCCCTTTGACATGAAGAACACAAGAAAAGTAATAAAGGAGGAATTATCCACAGAAGGACCTTCTCTGGTTATATCAAGGGCGCCGTGTGCCCTGCTTGCCGTGAAGCAAAAACTGCCCGGCAAGACACCTTTGAGGATTAATCCGGACAAGTGTACCGGCTGCAAGGCGTGCCTCGGGCTGGGATGCCCTCCGATATCATGGAAAAGGTTTGAAGATCTGGATATGAAGATAGAGAAGAAGACAAAAAAACAGGAAGGAATAGCTGTTATAGATTCTTCTATTTGTAATGGGTGCACCCTGTGTCAGCAATTGTGTAGTGCGGGAGCCATAGAGGAGGTCGTTGAAGATGAGTGAATCTGTGAGAAGCGTATTGCTGGTTGGCGTTGGCGGACAGGGAACAATAATGGCGAGTGACATACTTTCCGCTGTCATGATTAGTGCGGGTTTTGATGTAAAGAAAAGCGAAGTACATGGAATGGCGCAGAGGGGAGGGTGTGTAAGCAGTCACGTGAGATTCGGCCGGAAGGTCTATTCTCCTCTTGCCGGGAAGGGAGATGTCAGTGTCCTGGTTTCTTTTGAGAAACTGGAGACCTTGAGGTATCTTGAATACCTGAAGCCCGATGGAAAGGTAATCATAAACAATGAAGAGATATATCCTCCATCGGTAAATCTCGGAGAAGCAGCATATCCCGGTGATGCCATAGATTTCGTAAAGAAACACTTTAGAGATGTAAAGGTTGTAGATGCAACCGCTATGGCCCTCCGGTCGGGAGACAAGAGGATGGCCAACACTGTTATTCTGGGGGTGCTGTCCTCCTATCTGGATATAGAAGTGGGCATATGGGAAGATGTTCTGAAAGAGAGCTTCCCTCCGAAGATACTGGAGGGAAATATGAACGCTTTCAGGTTGGGGAGGGGAGTATAGGCGAAGATGCGAAAGATAACCGGCGGGTTGTTCCTTCTCTTTCTGGCGACCATTGTGATGTTTCCCTGCCATGCCAGGGGGGATAGCCTGTATGATTGTGAAAAACAGTTCGAATTTGCGGAGAGCCTTTTTGAACAATCCGATTTCTACAGGGCGATAGGTGAATATAAGCGATTGATATTTCTCTGTCCGGATTCAGCGACGTTGTGTGAGAAGGCATATTTTAAGACAGGCGTCAGCTATTTCAGGGCAAAGAAGTGGCAGAGCGCGATAGAGGCGTTTAACACGTTCCTCGTTAATTTTCCTGACAGCCGGATGGCCGGAGAGGCACTTTATCTCAAAGGCATGAGTGAGAAGAATCTCTCATTGCACGATGAAGCGCTTGCTACCTTCGGGCATATCATGGAAGCCGAAACTGGTGAATACAAGTCAAGGGCGATCTACCAGAGCGCCCTTGTTCTCATGGATATGGAGAAATGGGAGAGGGCAGGGGAGATGTTTTCACGGGTTCCGAACGAAAGCAGGCTGTATGACTCCGCGGGCGTTTTCTCGGCAGGCCTTGAGAATATCGGCAATATTCCCCATAAATCCCCCGCTGTGGCCGGAACATTAGCCGCGATTGTGCCCGGCGCCGGTCACCTGTATACTCAGAGACGAAGAGATGCCCTCGTCGCGTTTCTCCTGAACGGCGTGTTTATCTGGAGCGCAGTGGAACTGTTCAACGATGAAAAGTATGTCACCGGTGGCATTGTCACTTTTTTCGAACTGGGATGGTACAGCGGTAATATATACAGTGCCGTCAGCAGCGCCCACAAATTCAACAAGAGAACCAAACAAGACTTTTTGCAGGGACTCAGAGACAGGGTCAACCTTTCATATCTCCATGACAGCGATAATGCATGCAATTATCTCATGTTGAGTATGAAGTTCTAATTATAATATGTTGAAATATATATTGAATATCATCATTGTCCTTGTGTGGATCGTTCCGGGAGCATCCCCTGGATTGGGGGCCGGTAATTCCTTCGCGCCGTGGGAATTCGATAACCAGCCGATATCGACAACACCTTCACACTCCGTGGCAGATTCCAGTGTGCATCAAAAAAACATTTCACTGTCATCCCGGGTAGTTATGGGTGGCCTTAATTTCTTTTCAGAATATATATCAAAAGTGGATGGAGACAGGTGTCCCATGTATCCCACCTGTGCTTCGTACAGCCGTCAGGTGATAAAAAAGCACGGTTTCTTTATGGGTATAGCCATGACGGCGGACAGGCTTATTCATGAAGGCAATGAAATGGATTACGCTCCTCTTGTGGAAGTGGGGGAGAGCGTAAGATATTATGATCCGGTAAGCTGGAACGATTACTGGTGGTATAACATAAAAGAAAATCTTGACAAATAATGCATGGTTAATAGATTAGAGACACTATGGCAGAAGATTACTACAAAACACTTGGAATAGATAAAAATGCATCCAGCGATGCTATAAAAAAGGCCTACAGGAAGCTTGCGCTCAAATATCATCCCGACAAAAATCCAGGCAATAAAGGGGCCGAGGAAAATTTCAAAGAGATAAGCGAGGCATACGCTGTCCTTGGTGACACTGAAAAGCGCAAGCAATACGACAGTTTTGGATCACAAGAAGCATTCAATCGCAGTTTTTCCCAAGAAGACATATTCAGAGGGTTCGATCTGAACGAGATACTGAAAGGGCTTGGCGGTTTTAGGGGACAAAGACAATCGTCATACACAAACGCTGACCCGTTCTCTCAGTTTTTTAGAAATCAGCAGTATAATCAAGCAGTTCCCAGAAAAGGAAGAGGTCTCGAATACAATCTTTCCATAAGCCTTGAAGAGGTATATTCCGGTGCAGAAAAAAGAATATCCTTTAAAACGGATGATGGCGAATTGAATGAGATAACCATGAAAATACCGAAGGGTATTGATACCGGCAGGAAGCTCAGACTTACCGGAAAAGGTCTTCCAGGTCTCAACGGCGGTCCACCTGGGGATCTGTTTATAGACATTACTGTTGCCCCTCATCCCATTTTCACAAGAGATGGAGATGATGTATATATCCTGAAAACAATTACCTTTTCTCAGGCGGTATTGGGAACCTCCATAGATGTCAATACGCTTGGAGGAGAAACGAAAAGAATCAAGATACCGGCAAATACCCAGGATAACACCAGGATAAGAATGAAGGGGTTTGGTATTCCGCATTTCAAGAAGAGCGGAAGGGGAAATGAGTACGTCAGGATTACCGTCGATATTCCCAAAAAACTCACGAAGAAGCAGCGTGATATTGTCAAGCAACTTTCCGAAGAGGGACTCTAAAGATCTAATCAGTTCTTACTCCCTGTTTTTTCTATTTGACAACCATTGTATATGGCTTTATTCTCTCAATATGCCCTTGACTGACGGGGGAGACGGATTAGAGTATGAATCAGAATCGGGAACCCTCGGATTTTCCCGAATTACAAACGTCTGATAAGATATGTTATGTAAACTTTGTCTAAAGTTCGCTTTGGCCGGCATGATTTCAAATCTGGCAATAAAAAGACATCTAATAACCGGGGCTCGGCCCCCTCTCTTTTCCATGTAACTTTATTTGAAATCCATTCCGGTCGATGAGGTTTTCTATGAAGCATCCGGATCAGAACTATACGATACGGGTTGAAGGTGAAAAAAGGCAAAGCGTCACATTGCATCTGTCCGGTGATCTTGTAACAGAAAATATAGATCGCCCGATGGCCGAGATCAAATCCGTTCTTGATGATTACACCCCTTCACAACTTACGATTGATCTTTCGGGTATTGATACTCTGGACAGCGCGGGCGCCATGGCCCTCGCAAAGACGGAAGATGACGCGACCACGAGATCAATCCCCCTCAAAATTGTTAATATGACCCCGAGAATGAAAAATACGATGGGTCTTCTCAATCGTAAGGCGCTTGCGGAGAATTATCCGGATCATGAACCGAACCCCGGAATACTCGATAGGATGACAAATGTATTTCTGGATATCTATAACGATTTCAACAGGGTAATGATCTTTGTCGGAGAACTTCTGAGCGCGATGCTTTACTCCATTCTCCATCCCCTTTCCATAAGATGGGGCGATTCCCTTCTCTATATAAAGCGGGCCGGCGTCGATGGACTTCCCATCCTGGGGCTTATAAGCTTTCTTATAGGCCTTATTATAGCCTTCATGTCCTCTCTGCAGTTGAAACAATTCGGCGCAAACATATATGTGGCCTCCTTCCTGGCCATCGCGGTGGTCAGAGAACTTGGCCCCATTATGACCGCGATACTCGTCGCCGGACGGTCCGGATCCGCTTTCGCGGCGGAGATAGGAACCATGAAGGTAAATGAGGAGATTAGCCGTGCCGAAGGTTATTGCCGCTATGGTAGCGGTGCCGCTCCTTACATTATACGCCGATCTGTTCGGTGTTCTGGGAGGGCTTGTTGTAGGGGTAACCGGACTGGACCTGACACCGTATACCTACATACAGCAGACAATCAAAAGTATAGCCACTTTTGATATAATCTCCGGCATTGTAAAGGCGCTGGTGTTTGCGGTACTTATCAGCGGCATCAGTTGCCAGAGGGGATTTGAAACAGGTGAAGGCGCGGAAGCTGTTGGAATATCAGCTACTTCTGCTGTAGTCTCGTCAATATTCCTGATCATAGTGGCGGATTCCATTTTTGCCATTGTTATACATTACATCAGATGAGGATAAACCCGGAATGACACCTGTTGTCACTGTAAAAAATCTTACGGCACGTTACGGCGAAAATATCGTTTTTGAAGGCGTAAGTTTTGATATCTTCAAAGGGGAAATCTTTGCCATAGTGGGAGGAAACGGGTGCGGAAAGACAACCATCTTCAAATGCATGACAGGCCTTTTGAAACCATCAGGCGGCAAAATCCTGGTGAGTGGAATCGACCCGGCAACAGAAGATGAAGATAAGCTTAAAACCCTCAGAAAGGAAACCGGCGTACTCTTTCAGTCAAGCGCCCTCTTCGGTTCCATGACCCTGTACGATAATATGGCGCTTGTCCTCAAGGAATATACAACTCTCCCCTCCCCTGTTATTGATATGATAATCAAGACAAAACTCGGCATGGTGAGGCTTGCCGGTTGCGAAAATCTTCTGCCCTCCGAATTATCCGGTGGGATGAAAAAGCGTGCCGGTATCGCAAGGGCGATGGTCATGGACCCCATGGTACTTTTTCTTGATGAGCCTTCGGCCGGTCTGGACCCCATCACATCCGAAGAGTTTGATATGCTGGTAAAAAATATAAACACCGGTATGGGAACAACCATGATAATCATAACCCATCAACTGGAATCCATTTTCAATATAGCGCACAAGGTGATTATGTTAGACAAGGACGCAAAGGGAATAATCGCGGAGGGCGATCCCCGTGAATTGAGAAAAAATTCAAAAGATCCGAGAGTTACGGCATTTTTAGGAGGCGGGATTACCCGGCATTCTGCCGGACATGAACAAGCTGAAGCCGATTGAGAGGTGTAATGTGCATAGAAAAACATCAAAACTTATGATAGGACTTTTTGTGACCGTCGGAATCCTGATAGGCGCCGGCGCTATTGTATGGGTGAGCGCGTCTAAATATTTCAGTGGAGGCGCTCACTACGTCTCCTACTTCAATGAATCCGTGCAAGGGCTTAAGATGAATTCCGCTGTCAGATACAGGGGTGTTGATGTCGGTATAGTAGAAGATATCAGGGTTGCCCCCGATAATAAACTCGTTGAAGTGGTGATGAAAATAGACCTTAAGGGAGATCTGGAGCAGGATGTCATAACCCAGCTGAAAGCCGTCGGCATAACCGGTCTGGTTATCGTAGAGATGGATCGCAGAAAACCCTCAGATTCTTTTATCGATATAGATTTTCCCGCCGGATATCCTGTAATTCCCTCGCGTCCTTCCGAGATGAAGGCGCTTCTTACGGGAATTGATGGCATTATTGAAAAGATAAAACTGATTGATTTCGTGGCTATATCCGATCAGTTGAAATTTGTTATCGACGCAACCGGAAATCTTCTGGCTGACAAGAGAATAGACAGCATCATCACCACCCTTGAATCCACGGCCGGCAATCTCGACACTATTTCGTCAAAATTTGAGGATCTGTGCGCGGAAGACGGAGCTTCAAATTTCCTGGAGGAAGCAAGGATGACATTTGTCGAGGCCAGACAGGCCATAGCCGAAATAAGGAGTGATATGGATTCTCTGAACCTTGCGGAAACTGCCGGAAAAACTGATAAGCTTATAGAAAATATGGGGAAACAATCCCGGTTAACGGCAATGGAGATCCAGGATACCAGCGAAAATCTCCGTCGCGTGTCAGAAACACTGGAGAAACTTATGGAGAGACTAAGCATGCGGCCATCAGACCTGATAAACAGTAAACCGCTGCCTCCGAAGAAGACAGAATGACATTTCAATTATTAGTTTTGATGGACTCGTAAAAAATCAAAAAACTCCCTCTCCCTTGATGGGAGAGGGCTGGGGTGAGGGCGATAAGAACGAATTCACCAGAAAGAAAAGGGATAAAAGATATGAAACGCCTTTTTGTGATCATAATTGCGGCTTCCTTTATTTTTGTGCTGTCCGGGTGTATTGGCGGAGGAGACCCCACTCCCATGACAGAACAGTATGTCATTGAGTACACTCCCCCTGTATATAATAACCTTTCCCATATGGATGAGTCGATAAAGGTAGAAAGATTTTCCATGTCCAGGAATCTGAACTGCCGTTCAATGTTCTATAAACCGGCCCCATTCAAACGTGAAGAATACAATTACCACCGATGGAGAATAAATCCCGGAGATATGGTAACCGATTGTCTCCTGCGTGACCTCAGGGCCTCAGGTCTGTTCCACGCGGTATTTTCCTGTCACAATTACGAGAATGCAAGGTTTTTGCTGGAGGGCCACGTAGAAGAGTTTATCGGATTGTATGAACAGGGCCCAGGGAAAGCGCTTCTTAAACTGAATATTACGCTTCTGGATATGGACGCTGAAAATGTGACAAGCAGCGTAATATTCCAGAAAAACTATCAAATCTCCGAAGCGCTCGAAAGCCGGACGCCTGAAGGACTGACCCGGGGCATGAGCAGAGCCATGTACTCTCTTTCGGAACAGATAGTGAGAGATATCCATGAGTCTGTTGATTAGGGACATCTTACTGAAGATACAGTCGTAAAAAGTCGTCACTCCAGTGAAAACCAGAGTCCAGGCAAGCTGTAAACATTTGATATAACTGGATTCTGGCTTCCGCCGGAATGACGAAAAGGAATGTTTTCCGACTTTTTGCGGAGCCATCCATGAAAAAAATCAAAACAATTGTTCTTTTCTCTCTGTTTGCTCTTCTTGTCATCTTTTCCGAGCCTCTCTATGGAGAACAGATCGTCAAGATTAAGGGAAACGGAATCAGCGTACTATTTGAAGAACCTTTAAAAAATGCCGCGACAGAAGTAGTAGACATCTATCCCGGATTAATTACAGAACTTGAAGAAACGCTCAGATGGAAACTGGATTACGAGCCGACAGTACTCCTTGTTAAGAACAGGGAGACATTCCAGAAAATGGCAGGGAGTAATCTCGTTGTCGCATATGCCATCCCTCAGAAAAGGTTCATTGTAATAGACTATTCGAGAATGAGCGTATCCCCTTTTAATCTTGGAACAACCCTAAAACATGAATTGTGCCATCTCCTGCTTCATCGATATATTCCAAGGGAAAGACTGCCGAAATGGCTTGATGAAGGGATCGCTCAGTGGATAAGCAACGGAATCGCGGAAATAATAATGGACAGGAGCCAATCTATTCTTACCAGGGTATCCTTAACGGGGAATTATATACCGATCAACGACCTGGCGGAAAGGTTTCCTCAAGACAGAGAATCCCTCCATCTGGCTTATGATGAAAGCAAAAGTCTGGTTGAATATATTGTCAGTAAATATGGCAGTGACGGGATTCGGAAAATACTGGAGAACCTGCGGAATGGGGATGAAATCAATTCAGCAATGCAGAAAGGCATTTCAATCTCTCTTAATGAACTTGAAAAGAACTGGCATGCCCACCTCAGCAAAAGGATTGTCTGGTTTACATATCTGAGCAACAACCTCTATGGAATACTCTTTTTTTTCGCCGCCCTGATAACAATATTTGCTTTTTTTAAACTTCTGAAGAAAAGATCTGATTATAAAGAGGATGATGATTAGAGCGATTATTCAACTTATCCCTCACCCTGAGACCTTTGCAGAATATTCAATTTTGTTCAAGTTCAAGGAAGGCGAAAATTTTAACCGCAGGAATATATTGGATATTTTGAGGATTAAAATTTGAGCCTGACGCAGAAATTGGGCAAAAGGGGACATTATGCAAAGGTTTCACCCTGTCACGTCCTTTAGCAGTGGAAGCATAAGTTCCAGCGCGTGTTTTCCCTCCCTTATAATCTCGTCCGCCCGGTTGAATTCGAGGAGGCCTATATGAGCCAACCGGGGAGATATCAGCAGATCGGAAGGATCCCCAGCGAGTCTCTGACGTGTTATACGATCCTGCATTATGTTTGTGGATGTTGCCATCACTTCGAAGATTGAAGGGCTGCGATCCGCGTTAGCCGATCCGAACCCCGCCGGAATGAAAGATTTGCCCTTCTTTATTGTACTGTTCAGGTAAGATGTCAACTGTTCACGCAGTTTCCCCGTTGTTTCTCTTTTTTCAGGAGGAGTTTTCTGTCGTGAGGCTTTCCGCGCCCCTCGTTTTCCAATAAGATAGGAATTGAGGTTAACCGCTATGACGATATCGGCGCCCATGGCCCTGCACAAGGATACGGGTACCGGATTCACCAGGCCTCCGTCCACGAGCCATTGCCCGCCCTGCTTAAAGGGCGCAAACATGCCCGGCATTGATATGCTTGCACGCACGGCATCCATCAGAGATCCTTTTTTGAGCCATATCTCGCGTCCCGACATCAGGTCTGTCGCAACCGCGGCAAAAGGTATGGAAAGATCTTCGATATTTGGATCCGCAAAGTTTTTTCTGAAGAAGTTTATAATCTTTTCTCCCTCAATGAAACCGGATCGGGGGAACATCACGTCCATGAATCCGATAACATCCGACCACGAGAGATCTCGCACCCATTCATCCAACTGATCCAGTGTGCCGGCGGCCAGCGCTCCACCGACAACCGATCCTATCGATGTTCCGCACACAACGTCTATGGGGATTCCTTCCTCCCGCAGGCCTTGTATCACACCGATATGCGACCACCCACGAGCCGAACCGCTGCCAAGCGCCAGACCGATCTTTCTTGTTTTTGTCATGTCAAAACCCCTTTCCCTTTACGCCAGTTCAATGTCTCCCCGTATTCCCAGTTTATCACCCATAATGACTACAACGCCCATGACCCCTTCTATGCGTAGCCCGAAGTCGAGTGCTTTTTTTATGTCCCCTGCCCTCTTTACACGATTGCAGATAGCGGTTGCCGCGGCATCGGCCAGGGTCGCCGATTCTGATGTGACACATACCGCGTCCGCCCTGCCGAAGCTCAGTGAGTGTCCGACTGTTCCTGAAGAGGTGCAAACACCGGCAGGGGCTCCCCCGCACTTTATCCTTACAGAAACCTTATAACTGAGAGGAGAATTTCCGGCGAAGATTCCGACAGTGGCGTCCTTATTCATGAGTTTCAGGAATATATCCCCCCCGTTTTCTATTATGACATTGTCTGAATGCTTCATAAGGTCCAGACCGACATTCCGGGCGATCGCCCCCGCGACGGAGGCCATAGGGCCGACACCACAGCGGCTGGATGCCTCTGTCATTTCTCTTATTATAGCCGGCGCGAATTCATCTGACTCAACCGGCGTCATGGAGTTTATGAATTGGGGATTGTGCCTGATGTACTCTTCTATGAATTCCCGGTGTCTGTGCACGGATTCCATTGCCGCGTTTCTGTAATCACTGTCCGCGCCTATATAGAGATCCGTTTCCTTTATCTTTGTCTGAAAGGATATAAGGCCCCTTTTCGAAATCCTGTTTCTATAGGTTCGCTCGCGGTATTCCATCTTCGTCCGTACACTATTGCAACACTTATTTCATGACAGACCCTTACATAAACCGTGTCGCGCCCGGGCCCAGGAGCTCGTCAGCCTCTTTTTTGATGTCTTCTGAGATTTCAACCCTTGAGTCTTCACCAAGTGAGATAATAGTTTCAGCGCTATTCGATGACTGTAAATGTATATATCCTGTATGGTTGCCCCTTCGCCTGTCAAGTATTACTTTAAGCGCTTCTACCGTCCCTCCATCCGATTTTTCGGTATCGATTATAAAATGCACGGAGGAAAAAGGTGTCTTCATCGCCTCCTCAACAGTAGTGATTTCAGAGGCCACAATTTTGTTCCCCTCGTCACCGATATCAAGACGCCCCTTTATATAAAGCGGTTCTTCGCTGTTTATTATGAACATGGTGTCTCTGTACAGTTCCGCGAAGACAACAACAGTGATAAAACCCTTCAAGTCCTCAATGGTTACATAGGCCATCGTATCCTTTTTCTTTGTTGTGACTTCCTTTACATTGCTCACAACCCCGGCGACCGCCACGGTGCTCCCATCCTGTTTTCCGGATAATGTCAATGAATCGCTGTCCACGATGGTGTTAAGACTATCCGCGTATTTCAGGAGAGGATGACCGGTTATATAAAAGCCCAGCATCTCCTTCTCATAAGACAACAGGATATCATGATCCCATTCCGGAACATCGGGAAGGTTCGGCTGTGTTGTGTCCTCAATCCCGGATTGATCAAAGAGACTGGTCTGGCCACTCATCCGGTCCCTGTTTTTCTTCTGCGCGACGAGGGCAATATCTTCATAACCTTCCATCAGACGGCATCTGTTTTTCTCCAGGGAATCGAACGCACCGCATTTAATCAGACTTTCTATGACTTTCTTGTTGATCTTGTGCATATCCACCCTGTCACAAAAATCATGGAATGAAATGAATCTTCCCTCTGATGTCCTTGCGAGTATGATGGAATCTACAGCGCCATTCCCGACGTTTTTCACGGCGGACAGGCCGAATCTGATGTTATCCCCTACAACGCTAAAATCGGTGAAAGATTCATTTATGTCCGGGGGCAGTACGTTGATCCCCATATCCCTGCAACTGCTGATATACTTTATGATATTGTCTCTGTTGTTTTTCTCACTGGTGAGCAGCGCGGTCATGAATTCCACAGGATAATGGGCCTTCAGATACGCGGTTTGGAAGGAGATCATCGTGTAGGCGGTGCTATGGGATTTGTTGAATCCATAACCGGCGAATGTTTCCATCTGATCCCATATTTTTTTCGCTTTGGCCTCCGGAATCTTGTTTTTCTTTGCACCGGCGAGGAATTTGGGTGTTTCCTTTCCCATCGCGGAGACTTTCTTTTTACTCATTGCCCTCCGGAGATTGTCCGCGTCCGCCATGCTGTACCCGCCGATTGCGCCGGCGATCTGCATCACCTGTTCTTGATAAATTATAGTGCCATAGGTTTCTTTCAGTATATCTTCAAGACGCGGATCTTCGTAAACAATTTTCTGTCTGCCCTGTTTTCTCGCTATAAAGTCAGGAATCATGGTCATTGGGCCCGGCCGATAGAGGGAAATCAGGGCGATAATATCCTCAATACAGTCCGGTTTTATGCTGATGAGCAGGTCTTTCATGCCGGCACTTTCAAGCTGGAAAACACCGTCTGTCTGTCCTTTTGCGAGCAGTTTATATGTGCCTTCATCATCAAGGTGAATGGATTCTATTGAAAAATCCTCTTTTCCCCTGCCCTCCCTGATAAATTTCAAGGCATCCCTGATTACGGTAAGGGTTCTGAGGCCCAGAAAATCAAACTTCGTCAGACCGACACTCTGTAGATCATTCATCGAGTACTGCGTCACGATATCATTATTGTTTGGACTCTTGTACAGGGGAACTCTCTCCACGAGTGGTATGTCGGAAATGACAACGCCGGCCGCGTGTGTGGAGGCGTGGCGATTCAGGCCTTCCAGAGATTGGGATAGGTTGAGGAGCCTTTTGACCTTCTCATTCTTCTTCTGCTCCGCAGCGAGACGCGGTTCATCCTTTATCGCCTGCTTGAGCGTGATTCCCAGGGTGTTAGGTATCATCTTCGCGATCGTGTCCACTTCCCCGTAGGGCATACTGAGTGCTCTGCCAACATCCCTGACGACCGCTTTTGCCTGCATTTTACCGAATGTGATAATCTGCGAAACCTGATCGCTTCCATATTTTTCAGTTACATATCGTATAATCTCGTCTCTTCCCTCCATGCAGAAGTCTATATCTATATCGGGCATGCTCCTTCTGCTGGGATTCAGGAATCTCTCAAAAAACAGACCATAGCGAATTGGGTCTACATTAGTGATGCCCAAGGCATAGGCCACGAGACTGCCGGCCGCGGAGCCCCTTCCTGGGCCTACAGGTATATTCTTTTTCTTTGAATAGTTAACAAAATCAGAGACAATAAGGAAATATCCCGGAAATTCCATTGAATTAATTATCTCAAGCTCCGACTCCAGCCTCTTTCTATATATCTTTTCTGTATCATCGGCGCTGTCGCTCCTCTCCCCCGCGATGGTGGGCATCAGACGCTCCAGCCCCTCCCGGGCCAGCTGGGCAAGATACTCTTCCTGTGAAAGTCCCTTCTCTGTTTCGTAATTAGGAAGAAAAAACAGGTGTCCCAGCTCCAGTGTCAGATTACACTTTTCTGCGATTTCCAGTGTGTTTGCAACAGCTTCCGGACAATAGTCAAAGCTCTTCTTCATCTCATCGGGAGATTTCAGATAAAACTCGTCCGTCTTGAAACGCATCCTTTTCTCGTCTTCCATGGTCGTTCCGGTCTGTATGCACAGAAGGACCTCGTGCGCCTGCGCGTCTTCACGATTGAGGTAGTGACAATCATTGGTCGCAACCATTGGGATGGAAAGCTTTGCACCCATTTCGACGAGCTGTTTATTGACTATTTTCTGCTCTTTGAGCCCATTTTCCATGATTTCAAGGTAGAAATTGCCTTCTCCGAACATCTCTCGGTATTCTATAGCTGCTTTTTCTGCAGCATCACTGTTTCCGTTAAGCAGGAGATAGGGTATCTCACCGTTGAGGCACGCGCTCATGCATATAAGTCCCTCACTGTGAAGGGCTAACAGTTCCTTGTCCACGCGTGGTTTATAGTAAAATCCTTCAAGGTATCCGGCAGATGTAAGCTTCATCAGGTTTTTGTATCCTCGTGTATTTTTAGCGAGGACAACAAGGTGGCGGGTTCCCCCACTCCTGTCAAACCGGCTTCCGGAAGCAACATAAAGTTCGCATCCTATAATGGGTTTTATGCCCGCCTTGTAGGCTTTCTGGTAAAAGTCTATAGCCCCGAACATGTTGCCATGATCGGTCATGGCAATGGAGGACATTTTATATTCCTTCGCCTTTGAGAAAAGGTCTTCGAGACGTATCGCGCCGTCGAGGAGACTGTACTGAGTGTGCACGTGGAGATGAACAAAATCGGAGTATTTCATTATATAAGCCTTCTAATCCAGCCAGTAGTTGGGGGCCTCTTTTGTTATGATAACGTCATGAACATGACTCTCGCGGAGGCCTGCAGGTGTTATTCTTATAAACTTCGCTTTCTTTCTTAGTTCTTCTATCGTCCGGCATCCCACATAACCCATTCCGGCCTTTATCCCACCTACAAGCTGTTCTACGCTCGCGGAGAGGGTTCCACGAAATGGAACGCGTCCCACTATACCCTCGGGGACAAGTTTCATATTATTTTCAATGTCATCGTCTTCCAGATAGTAACGATCTTTGCTTCCCGCTTTCATAGCCTCGAGAGAACCCATTCCCCTGTACACTTTGTAACTTCTTCCCTGATAGAGAACGGTTTCTCCGGGACTTTCTTCCGTTCCCGCGAATAACCCGCCTATCATGACGGTATGTGCTCCGGCACCAAGGGCCTTGACCACATCGCCTGAAAACTTTACACCTCCGTCGGCTATCAGTGGTATGCCATACTTCTCAGAGGCCTTGAAACAGTTTATTATCGCTGTTATCTGTGGCACGCCGACACCCGCCACAATTCTTGTCGTGCAGATGGACCCTGGACCCACTCCTATCTTTACCGCGTCTACCCCCGCCTTTATAAGCGCTTCAGCCCCTTCGTATGTCGCCACATTGCCTGCTATGAGTTCGCAATTTGGAAAGTTGGACTTTGTATTTCTGACCGCGTCAATAACACCGGCGGAGTGTCCATGCGAGGTGTCTATAACTATGACATCGACTCCCGCTTTAAGCAAAGCGTCTACCCTTTCCTCCCTGTTGAGGATTCCCACGGCCGCGCCGACTCTCAACCTGCCAAGGGAATCTTTGCAGGCATAAGGGTATTTTTTTATCTTCTCGATATCCTTTATGGTGATGAGACCCTTCAGATTGAATTTATCGTCAACAACAAGGAGTTTTTCTATCCTGTGCGTATGCAGGATCTTCTTTGAATCTTCCAATGTAATATCCGAGGAAACAGTCACCAGATTCTCTTTGGTCATCACAGAGGATACAGTATGATCAAGGTTTGTCTCGAATCGGAGGTCACGATTCGTAAGGATTCCCACGAGTTTGCGTCCTTTTACCACCGGAACACCCGATATCTTGTACTTTTTCATCAGCAGGAGAGCGTCTCTGACCTTCTGTTCCGGCTCTATCGTTATAGGATCAACAACCATTCCGCTCTCGGACTTCTTTACCTTATCGACTTCGAGCACCTGTTTTTCTATACTCATGTTTCTGTGGATGATCCCCATGCCTCCTTCCTGAGCCATGGCTATGGCCACTCCCGATTCTGTCACAGTATCCATGGCCGCGCTGATAATCGGGATATTTAGAGATATGCTGCTGGTGAGCGCCACAGACGTATCAACCTCATTCGGCAGAATGCTAGACTTTGCCGGCACAAGGAGCAGATCATCAAATGTAAGGCCATCCGTTATCTTATCTTTTTCTAACATTGCGTACCTCCGAGTGTATATGTTTCTATGTAGTGGATTTGCCCATTAATGGGTACAAAATAGGCGTCTTTATCTTCGTCATATTTGATCAATTCCGCAATCTGATAGTAGCCAGACCGCGAAAATCTCGCTTCGAACTTCCTGTCCTTAATGCTGCAGTAAAGCACATTGTCCATACCCACGCGCAGGGTTGAAGGGTTCAGCTTTTCCGAGGTGAAATCGCTGAGAAGGATCTCTATGGATTCGTTTTCACGATCTTCCCGACCGTGTTTGTGAACCGTTTTCACAACGAAGGGGGTGTCTTCAACCTCTATCAGGCATTTGTCCCCCTTGAATTCTATCAGATATCTTCCCAGCTCGTCCCTTTTCAGGCTTTCAAAAAAGAGTTTGAGGATATCTTTCCTGAACATCCTCGCTCCATTGTAATACCAGACACCCTCCTTGTCTATTCTGATGGGCAGAGAGAGTATCTCATTTTCCGGCTTCATATCCATCGCTGCCTATCCTCTTATACTATCCAGAATCATCGTTACCGGACCGTCATTCACGAGATTGACCTCCATCATGGCCTGGAACTGCCCGGCGGCCACCTTTCCAACATGCCTTCGCACATTCTTTAAAAAATATTCATAGAGTTCGCCGGCCTGTTCAGGCGCAGCCGCCCCGAAAAACGATGGACGCCTACCCTTCCGGCAATCGGCAAGAAGAGTAAACTGCGATACCACAAGCATCTCACCCGATATATCCAGCAGGGAAAGGTTCATTTTTCCGTCTGAGTCTTCAAATATCCGGAGATTGACTATCTTGTCTGAGAGATAATCGGCGTCTCTCTCTTCGTCCCCTTTCGCAACGCCGAGAAACACCACAACGCCTTTCCCTATCTTGCCGACTATATGATTATCAACGGAAACCCCGGCAGAATCGACCCTCTGAACAACGGCTACCATGGCTGGTTTGCTCCTAATTGTTGACAAACCCGTCTTGTTTTTCTGTCCACTGCCGTCTCCACGTTGCGATCCCACATTGTATGAATTTCACATTCCGTTCAGTTTCCTGAGCGCAAGCATAAGCGCCTGCGTTCCCATTCTGCCATGCCCCTGCCCCTTCACGGCAATATACAGTTGTCTGACCAGAGACAGTCCCGGCAGGGACAGATCACATGCCGCCGCCTCTTCCAGGGCTATTCCCATATCCTTGATAAAGTACTCCACAAAAAAACCGGGGGTGTAGTCACCGCGTACAATTTTGGGTCCAAGATTGTTTATGAGCCAAGAACTGGCGGCCCCCTTCCCTATTACGTCTATTACCGATTGTTCGTCAAGTCCCAGCCGCGAGGCATAGAGGAGAGATTCACAGACTCCGATCATCGTGCCTGCAACAAGAATCTGGTTGCACATTTTTGTATGTTGCCCTGCACCGGGCCCACCCATATGAGCTATCTCTTTCCCCATCAGCCGTAGAAGTGGCAACACCCTTTCGAAGGCATTGTTGTCTCCCCCCACCATAATGGCGAGGGTGCCTGCCTTTGCCCCTGAGTCACCGCCGGAAACCGGGGCGTCGAGACTGACAATTCCGTGTTTTGAGGCCTTTTCGGCTATTCGCAGCGCCAGTTCAGGTCTGCTCGTCGTCATGTCCACGACCGTATGGCACATCCCTCCGGCAGACACTATTCCCTCTTCACCAAAATATACCTTTTCCACGTCCCGCGGATGACCGACTATCGTGAACACTACTTCCGAGTTGCGCGCGACCTCAGCCGGAGAGGCACACCACCGCCCTCCCCCTTTTATAAGACCTCTCGCCTTCTCCTTTGTCCTGCTGTATATGCAGAGATCGTGACCCTCGTCCTGGATGTGTCCCGCCATCGAAAAACCCATGACGCCTGTGCCTATCCAGCCGATTTTCATAGCCTTATCTCTCCTTTAAACAGTAAAATACTTTCCCCTTTAATTTTTCACTGATGTATCAGATGAGAGGAAAAACATCAACGTATTTTAAGATCCTCTTGATTTTGGAAAGAGCTTCATATACTCAAATCATCATGCGAAGAAGGATTCTCCTGATAAATCCATGGATACATGATTTTGCGGCCTATGACCTCTGGGCCAAACCGGCTGGTCTCCTGTATCTCGTCTCCACACTGAAGAAGAATGGATATGATGTAAAGCTGATTGATTGTCTGGATCCTTTTCACCCCGGCATGGAAAGAGAAACACAGGGGAAGGCTCCGAAGAGGCTTCCATCAGGACGGGGCAACTTCTTCAAAGAAAGCATTCCGAAACCGGAGGCATTGAAGGATTTCCCGAGAAAATATGGCCGGTACGGTATAACCCCCCGTATGTTCGAGGAACAGCTGCTGCGCGCGAAGAAACCGGACGCGGTATTTGTAACATCCATGATGACCTACTGGTACCCGGGTGTCTTCGAGACCATAGATGTTCTCCGGCGCGTGATTCCCAAAGTACCGATTGTCCTGGGAGGAAACTATGCCACCCTTTGCGGAGATCACGCGGCAAGACACTCCGGCGCCGACATTGTGGTGAAAGGAGAAGGGGAAAGGGCCCTTGCAAAAATCTTAAAGGATCTCTTTAATGATGATCTGCAATTCCTTCCGGATAAAAACGATCTCGATTCATACCCCTTTCCCGCTTTCGAGCTTCTCTCACGCATGGACCACGTTCCCGTCATGACGTCAAGGGGGTGTCCCTTCAACTGTTCTTACTGCGCCTCACACCGCCTGAATGATGGCTTCAGAACCAGAGACCCCATAAGGGTTGTTGATGAAATAGAGTTCTGGAACCGGAAGTTTGGTGTCAGAAATTTCCCTTTCTATGACGACGCCCTTCTTGTGAACCGGGAGGAACACGTGATACCCATGCTGGAGGAAATACTGAGAAGAGGGCTGGATTGTGTCTTCCACTGCCCCAACGGTCTTCATCTGAGAGAGATAGACGCGTTTTTGAGCAAATTGATGTTCAGGGCAGGTTTCAAAACAATACGTTTCGGTTTTGAGACCGCGAGCGCGCGCAGACAAACCGACACCGGAGGAAAAATAACCAATGAGGAAACAAAGGCTGCTGTCGCCTGTCTGCTGGAGGCCGGCTACAATGGAAACGACATAGGGATGTACATCCTGTGCGGACTCCCGAATCAGAGCGCCTCCGAGGTGCGAGACAGTATAGATTTTATCAGATCGTGCGGGGCCAAACCCGTCATAGCGGAATTCTCACCCATACCGGGCACACCAATATGGGAAAAGGCAGTGCAAGCATCCCCTTATGATATAGAAAAAGAGCCGCTCTACCACAACAACACTCTCCTGCCCTGCCGCGGAAAGGAATTTACCTATGAGATGTACAGAGAATTAATAAATATGGCGCGGAGACCAACATATTAATCCGGCAAAATAACACCCGGACTTTGTCATGCCGGACTTGATAAGCCTGCCCCGTACTTGATACGGGGGCATCCAGCGTATTTCACTGAGAATCCGGCCTGAATCTTCTTGTTTTCCATGATAACCCGGTATATATTAACACTGTTCTGCCCGATAGCCCATCGTTGCTGATGGTGATAAAACCCTTTAAGTCGGTAATTGGAGGTGCCATATGCATGGAGTTAAAAAGATTATCAGTGAGGCCGAATCACTTCCTGTGGAGGAGAGAGCAACTGTTGTTGACTCAATTCTTCGCACATTGGACCGACCTGACCCGGATGTAGATCGAAAGTGGGCAGAGGTAGCAAGACACCGACTTGAAGAATTGCGATCCGGTAACGTTAGGGCCGTTTCGGGGGATCAGGTGTTCGCAAGAGTAAGGGAACGTTTCGGCGGATGATCTTTGACTTTCACCCAGAAGCGCACACCGAGCTCTTCAAAGCCATTGATTATTACGAGTTATGCGAAGATAATCTGGGTTATGATTTCGCTTTTGATGGAGACATTCGCCGTTGTCTCACCAATCGCTTTCCTTACGGTATCCTCTACAGTATAGAATCTGACAGAATCTTCATCCTTGCCGTAATGCACCTCCATCGGGACCCTGACTACTGGAAACACCGAATGGAATAGGCAGAATCTATTCACTCTTTGTCATATTCCTTAGATATTTCTACTTCCGGGAAATGTTATGTACCGTGCAATCCGGCCGCAATACGTTTTCTCGGTACGATACGCGTAGTGATGATAGCGCATAACTTGGCGAACTTGATCCATAAGCCGCAACTGAGAGTCCGGTCTGAACTTCTCCTTGTTTTCCATGATATAGCGGCATATATGGACAAAATGGAAAAATCAGGGGGCATCTTTCTGCTTATGTCCTGTTAATATAAGAATAGATGGAATTTATTCCGTGCTATAATGGTGATATCACGTAAAATTTTCCATTTATTGACACTGTTATGCCGAGGCATTGAAGAATGACAGAGCCGAACACGGATAAAAGGAAATTGGAAAAAGGAGGTGCTGAGAAGACCCTTGAATTCTTTTGTAGACATCTGGTGGCCCTGTGCGTCACTTATCGACAAGTCAAGAATGGAATACCATTAGAGAAGACAAGTTTTTTTGCGTTTCCCGGCATCGTGATTTGTATTCGCGGGTTTTGCAGCTTTCTTACTGCTGGTCACGCACTCAAGGACTTGAACGAACATCTTGAAAGTGGTGATATATTAGTAGAATCAGCAGTACTCGCTGACACCTTTGGCCTTGGCGCTAGCTCTGATAAGCCTATACCATTCGACCTATTAAATGAGCCAAGATTTTTTATAGACGACAAAAATGAAGGCCTTGATTTTGGTCTAATTGCACTAAAACCTTACTATGTTGCGCTTCTCGCGAAACATGGGATAATAACACTTGGCTCTTTCCCAAATTGAGTGGGTAACAGTTTTATGCTAATATATTCTCCGAAGAAATTTCAATACATTTCAGAGGAGGAATCATATTAATGAATAAGATACTTGAAGCAGC
>JAFDAI010000048.1 GCA_019313905.1 Deltaproteobacteria bacterium
GCTCTCCACCCCGCCTCGCGACGACGCAGTTACCTTCGGCTACCGGGAGTGGACATCTCCCGAGAGAGGACTTTCACCTCTCAGATCGCGCCTGCTCCCAGGCGCACGGATTCCCGCCTTCGCGGGAATGACGACTTTGACATATATTGTTGCCGGAGTAATAACTTCCGCCCTCACAACCTCTGCCGCCCTGGCCGTAAGAAGATCAATCCTGTCCGTTCGTTCATCCCCGGTCCCCCGCCCTCCTCGCAAGAGAGAACGTTGCGAGCAGGTCTGACTTCCGGCTTCTGACATCTGTGCCTTTCCCAGTTCCCTCTTAATCTCAGGCAGGTTCATTCCTCTCTTTTTTAATTTTTTAATTTCTTCAATGACGGCAATGTTCTCAGCAGTGTAGCGCCTCTGTCCTCCCCGGGTCCTCATGGGCATAAGAATGCCATCGAACTCTTTTCCCCAAAAACGCAAGGTGGGTTTTGACACCTTGAGCAGGCCACTAACTTCTTGAATGCTTATCAGTCCTTCCTTATTATCTCCCAATCTTTCATGAACCCCCCAAGAATCGCAGAGTACTCAAAAACTGAACTTACACTGTCATTTTTATCGACAAAGTTAAAAATTAACTTTAACTTTGAATAGCAACTTGTGTGCCATAAAAGACAAATGCGTGCAATATGCATTAGAGTCAACTTGTTATGCCAAAATGAGAGACAAATGATATTTAAAGGTAGGAAAAAAGTTCAGAATTTTGACGTATGGGTAGGAAAAATATAACCCCTGGAAAATAGCCGAGACCACCCCAGTAAGATGTTCCTTCAGAATTTCACGGGACAATAGTTTTGGTACTCTAAATTTAACCCGCTTTTTTAACGAAAACTGACCCACCCTCATATTTATTACACTTTTACTTTAATACCGATTCTCGCCAAAATGAGGCATCGTGGGAAAGTCCATGTTGATGATATTGTCATTATACAGGCTCGGCCTGAGCGCAAGAGCCTACACCAAGATACTGAAGGTGGCCAGAACCATCGCGGATCTTGAGGATGAGAAAGATATCCACCAGTCCCGCATATCAGAGGCTATCCAGTATAGAACCCTCGACAGAGAAGCGATATAGGCAGAATCGAAGCGAATATTTTTTGCCCTTGACAGACAGATATATTTGCATGTATTTTCTAGAAATTATTCCCGTAATCGTAAACCATAGGGAAGACGATAATCACGGTTACCACACATATTAGTGTGTCACACCCATTTTTGAAAGGAAGATCGGAATGGAAATCAAGGTTACAAAAATCGATCCTGAACAGATGAAACCAAAGCCCGAAGATGAATCGAAACTCGGGTTTGGACAGATATTCGCCGACCATTTCTTTATTGTGGAATATGACAGCGAAAAGGGATGGCACAATGCCTCGATAGAGCCCCTGAGACCCCTGTCACTCGACCCTGCTGCCATGTGTCTCCACTATGGACAGGAGATATTTGAAGGCATGAAGGCCTACAAGGGGAAAGATGACTCCATTTATCTGTTCAGACCGGAAGAAAATATAAACCGGATGAATCGTTCCGCGGAGAGATTGTGCATGCAGCAGATAGACAATGACCTGTTCATGGAAGGATTGAAAAAACTTGTGCTTCTGGAAAAGGACTGGATACCACACGATACAGGTACATCGTTGTACATCAGACCGACAATGATCGCAACAGAGCCTGCTCTCGGAGTACACCCCTCCAGCCAATACATGTTTTACATCATTGTGGGTCCGGTCGGAGCATATTATCCGGAAGGATTCGGCCCAACGAAGATATATGTGAGCGAGAAATATGTCAGGGCGGCCCCGGGAGGTGTGGGAGACTGTAAGGCGGCAGGCAATTACGCGGCCAGCCTCTATGCAAGTCAGGAGGCACTGGGAATGGGTTACACCCAGGTACTGTGGCTCGACGCAAGGGAACGAAAATATGTCGAAGAGGTGGGAACAAGCAACATATTCTTTGTCGTAGGAGATGATCTGGTAACCCCCCCTCTCTCGGGAAGCATCCTCCCGGGCATTATGCGTAATTCCGTGATGCGGCTGGCAGAATCGTGGGGAATCAACGTCCTGGAGGAACGATTGTCGATGGATGAACTGTTGAATTTGAACGCTGAGGGAATTCTCAAAGAAATGTTCGCGTCCGGAACCGCCGCCATTGTATCGCCAGTGGGGCAGATTCACTACCGTGGAAAAGAATATGTGATCGGTGACGGCAACACAGGCCCACTGACTGAAAAGCTGTACAATGAAATACTTCAGATCCAGTATGGAGAAAAGGAAGACCCATTCGGGTGGAGGGTAAAAATCTCGTAATTGTTCATCTTCTAATGGAGACCCACAACCCGCGTTCAGCTTTCCACAAAACTGTGTACAGAGCTGTTGATAGACCTGTTGATAAAATATGTAAGCACCCTGTTGCCGATACCTTACACCTCATTGCCCGCAATTTAGGCAGTGAACTATGTTCAATAATAACCAATAGTTACGACTATACCGCTGTTATCACATGCTTATATTACAGATTATGACCGACTTCTTTATTAAATATCATCATTGGGGAAAATTCTTCCTGGCCATGGCTGTCATCCAGGCCCTGATCCTTCCGGGTACAACGGTTTTCTCCCGAACCCTGTCCCTTGATGAACTTACCGCGAAAATACAGACAGCGTATGATCACACGGTGGATTTCAAGGCGAATTTCATACAGGAAGCAACCATTAAATCAATAGACAGGACAGAGAAAGAGGAGGGCACGGTCTATCTGAAGAAACCTGAAAGGATGCTGTGGAATTACACAAAGCCTTCCATGAAGAAGCTGGTTATAAATCCCAGGAAGGCGTGGCTGTATATGCCGGATGACAATATCGTTTATGTCCAGGACGCTAAAAAGGTTTTGTCGTCAAAGATGACCATAAAATTTCTCACAGGCATCGGAAGTCTGAAAGATGATTTCAAAATAGCCTTTTCCACCGGCGGGCCCACGGATATGGAAGGAAATTATGTCATAATCCTTACACCGCGCGAATACGAAGCCGGCATCAAAACCCTCCTGCTCACTGTGAACAAGAACAATTTCCGCATTATAGAATGTGTTTTTACCGACATGTACGACAATACTACCAGGCTCAGCTTCAGCGATATCAAGTTCAACATCAATCCCCCGGATGAATTGTTCGACTTCACACCCCCGTCAGGTGTGGAAATACATAATATTCAGGGGCAGTAGACCTTCTTCACAACGTCGCGCAGTCTCCCGCTCTCCACAAGTTCTAGAAATTCTTCTCCGAGGTGTTTCGAAGTTTCAACCGCCTGCCGCCAGTTTCTTAACCTCCCGGAGGGATTATCAACATACCTCTTAAAATCCCCGCGATCAGGCACTTTTCCATAAGGCAATTTCCGCATGAAATCATCCGACGGATACACCATCAGGAGATCTTCCAGATATCTTTCCGGTGGCCGCCTGAATTTCAGCCCCTTATCCAGCCATGCAGGTATTATGCGCTCCTGATGGTTAAACATGAGGGTAATCGCGCCCTTTTCACCTGCATATTTCTGATTGAGATGATAGTCTGTGAGCCCTCCGTCTCTATATGTGCCGTTTGGAGCGCCATATATATCCCTGACGCCGGCAACTGCAAGGGGTATCACCGATGAAGCCAGAAGCGCGTGTTTAAAATTTACTTTATTCAGAGCGACCGCCTGTCCCCTGAAATCATGGTCCAAACAAAACGGTGGGGGGATCGGGCTGTTGTGGAACACAACCCTCTGGAAAAATTTGTGGATCAAACGACGGTTTACAGCGCTGAAGAGAAATCCCGTCCCGATAGCCAGTCCCTGCAGCCACCTCACATCCGAAGAGGCAAGCCTTTTAGCACGGGCCGTTATTATCGCCAGCCTGTATTTCTTGCTGGCCAGCGCAAACGGGATGGCTTCATCGTCAATATAATTATCTATAAGCTCGCGGAGAGACTGCAGGATCTCTCCAGGTCTATCCTTCCTGGTGAAATTCATTGAAATGTAGGCGTCAATAAGCCTGCGATAACTTTTTTCAGGCTCCGGCTGCACCCATGCGGCAAATCGCATCGCTCCCGCCGATGAACCCGCGAGAACTACAGGGAGTTTATTGCCCAGCACTTTGTTTTTCAAAAGCGACAGGTCGAAACCGCTGGCCACGAGCCACCTCGGCCCCGAAGCCGCGCCGACATAAGTGGTAACCCTGTCAAAATCGAATCCGCCATCCTGTATAACCTCATATACATTTTTTCCGGCCCTGATACATATCTCATTCATAACTGTTTCCGTCTCCAAAAATGCCTTCATTTTAAACAATAAGAAGGCCTCCATCAATCTTGATGTACTCGTAAAAAGTGAAGGTCGGACGGCAAAGTAAAAAGATCCAAATTCAAGGCGCGCAAATCCTGAGGAATGAGTCGTACATACGGTACGTCGCAGTGACGAAGGATGCAGCGGAACGCAGAAGTTGGACTTTTTACAAAGCCGTCAATCTTGACACGGCCTTTCATATACTATAGATTGATTCTTCTCAATGAGAAAATATAAATAATGGAAAGACAGAACAATGGATATCAAAGCACAGGTTACAGAGACAGGGTATGAGGCCAGAAAGGCCGCCGGGCTTCTTGCAAATATTTCGACCAATGTAAAAAACAGAGCGCTCCTGAAGATGGCGGAGGTACTGGTAAAAGAGTCGGATCACATCATCAGGGAGAACGCCAGGGATCTTGAATACGCGAGAGACAAGGGATTATCCGGCGCCATGATAGACAGGCTGACATTAAACGAAGCGGCAATAAAGAGCATGGCAGACGGTCTTGCGGAGATTGCCGCCCTGCCCGATCCGGTAGGGGAAATCACCGGTATGAGGAAAAGGCCAAACGGTCTGCTCGTCGGGAAGAAAAGGATCCCGCTCGGCGTAATAGGGATAATCTACGAGTCCCGTCCGAACGTAACCGCGGACGCCGCGGCCCTCTGTCTGAAATCCGGTAATGCCGTGATACTGAGGGGTGGATCGGAGGCGATAAATTCCAACCTCGCCATTGCCCGGATACTACAGGGCGTCCTGAAAAAAACCAATATCCCGGAGGGCGCCATACAGATAATCTCCACAACCGACAGAAATGCCGTCAATGAAATGCTGAAGCTTGAGGAGTATATAGACCTTATCATTCCCAGAGGGGGTGAGGGACTTATTCGGGCGGTTGTCAGCATGTCCAGAATACCTGTCCTCAAACACTACAAGGGTGTCTGCCACGTATTTGTTGACGAGAGCGCCGATATCGACATGGCTGTGGCCATATCCCTCAACGCCAAGGCCCAGAGGCCGGGTGTATGCAACGCCATGGAAACCCTGCTGGTACACAGAGATATTGCCGGAGCTTTTCTCCCGGTGATGGCTGAAAGGTTTCGTGAGGCCGGCGTTACGTTAAAGGGTTGTGACAAGACCATAACCATCCTTCCGGATGTAGAAAAGGCAACGGAGACCGACTGGTATGAAGAATATCTTGATCTTGTCCTTGCAGTACGGGTGGTCGACAGCATTGACGAGGCCATGGCGCATATAGAGAAATACGGCTCTCTCCATACAGAAGCAATCGTCACAAGCGACTATAAAAACTCCCAGCGCTTCCTCAATGAAGTCAATTCCTCAACAGTGTTGGTAAACGCCTCCACACGGTTCAGTGACGGGTTCGAGCTGGGTCTGGGAGCTGAGATGGGCATAAGCACTACGAAACTCCATGCCTTCGGCCCCATGGGGCTCGAAGAATTGACAACCACAAAATTCATAATCTACGGCGACGGGCAGATAAAAACATGAAGTGGGGACTATTCGGAGGAACCTTTGATCCAGTGCATCTCGGGCACCTGAGATGCGCCGAAGAGATCCTCGAACTGTTCCGCCTTGACAGGATAATATTCCTTCCCGCCCGCGTACAACCCCTCAAGACAGACAGAGATATTTCCCCGTTTCACCACAGGGAACAAATGCTCAGACTGGCCATAGAGGACAATCCATCATTTTCAATTTCAGACATAGAAAACAGGAGGGATGATAAATCCTACTCCATTGAAACCGTCAGACACTTCCTTGACAACTCGCCGGACGGTACCGAACTCTATTTCATACTGGGACAGGACGCCTTCCATGAGATTCAGATGTGGAAAGAGTGGAAAGGTCTGGTGCGGCTGTGTAATTTTGTTGTTATGACCAGACCCGGGTATGAGACAAGAAAACTGGCAGACACATTCCCCCCCGATTTTGCCTCTCTGTTTCGATATGACCGCGCCACTAACAGTTTCAAGGGTCCCACCGGTAACTCCATATTCTTCAGGAATCTGACTCTCCTCGACATATCCTCTACAAACATAAGAAAGCGGATAAAAGCGGGAACATCCATCAGATATCTCGTTCCCGAGCCTGTGCGAAACTACATATTGAAGCAGGGGTCAACTCTTTTGTAAACTATTTGGCCCAGGTACCCGTCTAAAGCTACAAAAATACGGACACATTTAAAGATAAGAAGAGTGGACAAGCACCCGGCGCTACGGGTAAAATTGATACACTATGTCACAGAAAAAGCATGAAGATAATCCTCCTCCCACCCGTAGCGCCACCCTGTCCAGGCAGACAGTGATCCTGGCAGAGGAGGCCGTGGCCGGCAGTGAGACCGCATTCAACAGACTTGTTGATCTTTTCCAAGAGGACATCTTCAGGATGGCCTACTACCGCACCCTGTCCCGTATGGACGCGGAGGACATTACACAGAATGTTTTTATAAAAGCATTCAAAAACATCTCCAGGTTGCAATCCCCGGAGCGATTCAAAAGCTGGCTTTTCAGTATAGTGTTGAACCAGGTCCGCGATTTTTACAGGAAGAAGCGTCTACTGACAATGCTGGGGCTCTCCGGCAAAGGCGATGACCATGAACAGGATTACGCAGAAGAGGATGTTCCCGACCCTCTGGATAACCTGATAAGACAGGACTTCTGGAAACATGTAGGCCTGTTCCTGGATAAATTACCACGAATGGAAAAAGAGGTGTTCACATTGAGATTCATGAACCATCTCGGCATAAGAGAAATATCCAACATTTTGAAAAAGAATGAAAGTACCGTAAAGACCCATCTGTACCGTGCGCTCGGAAAATTCAGAAAAGAATCGACTATGCGCCAATTTTTAACAGAGGAAAAAACATTATGAACTATGGCAAAAATAACCACTTGAATGAGGACCAGTTTCTCTTGGCGGCGGTAGACAAAACCGAACTTCCCGCAGAGACGCAGGAGCACCTGTCGGAATGTTCACAGTGCCGGGAACAGATAGAAAGTATGGAACGGGAACTAACGCTTCTCGGCAGGATGGCGGAAAACTTTGTTCCACAGCAGAGAAAGCGGACATTCCGGTACGTCAAACCGCGAAATGCCGCCAACTGGATCTGGAGGCTCAGAACCGCTTCCGGAGCAGCAGTCATGGTTGTTCTTGCAGTAATCTTAGTATGGTGGTCCCCTCTCTCGAGAACCACACCCGAGGTTGTAACCGGCGTGACATTCCAGGAATCCGACCAGTTGATGGCGGATATCGACACGCTTGTAGATAACGCCCTGCCCCCAATACACGTGTATATTTCAGGGGAATCCGGCCCGGAGCTTGATGAAGAATTTATGGAATTTGTTGTCCCAATTATTAAAAATAACACCCCGACCTACAATTCGGGATTGAAAGGAGCAGTATTATGTTAAGAAAGACTTTGAGTGTAATAGTTATGGTAGCAATGTTAGGCACACCTGTCATTGTCATGGGAGCACAGAATGTGCCACACGGGAAATGGTGGCAAAACCCGGAGGTTTCCAAACAGATGGACTTGACCAAAGAGGAGATAAGCAATCTCGACAAAGCATATCTTGACAACCGGAGAAATCTTATCGACCTCAAGGGCAAGCTGGAAAGGGAGCGCCTTGAGCTGGAAAATCTCTTTGAAAATGAGAAACTGAATGAGGCCGAGGTCATGAAACGATTCAGTCAGATGGAAAACGCAAGAACCCGGCTTGCCACTGAACGTTTCAGGTTTATAATAGAGGTCAGGAAAACTATCGGTCTGGAGCGCTACCGAACCCTTAAAACATCCTTCGACAGATTCCGTAAGCAGATGAGACATCAAATAACGGAAAGTTCCAAGGGTGGTCCCAGTTCCAAGGGTGATCCCAGTTCCAAGGGTGGTTCCGGACGGAAATAACATTTGAAGCGGGGGCCAAATCTTTATTTTTGATTTTGGCCCCTGTCCTCTCCTATGAAATCGGCACAAAGGCATCTTTACCCGCAGTCAGCATCAACGTCAGCGGCATCACCCTCTTCCCGAGTTTTACCATTCTTTCAGCCGTTTCCCTGATGTCCCACTGGGCATGTATATCTTCGCGAAGGCGGGAGATATGGTACATTTCTCTGGCGTTCACCTTCAGCGCCACCCTCTTTCGATGAGAATTGGTAAGAATATATGGCGCCGCGTGGGCCGATACTTCTCTGATCCGGTTGTATACTTCCTCCGTCCTGGAGATAACCTCCATAAAACGCTCTTCCATTCCGATCGCGCGTATTGAAACCGGTATGGTAACACCGAGCGAAGGATCATAATTCTGGCATGTCATTGTAGCCATTCTATGCCTTTTCAACTGGGCAAAACAGGATGCACTGACAGTAACCTCGAATGAAAAATCGGCATTCTCAAATTCCCTCAGCGGCGGGTCATACGATTTCATATGGCGGGAGGCGGTTCTGATTATCTCTTCCCTTTCTTCCATACTCATCCTGTGAGCAGCAACCAGACACTCGACCATGGGGAGATCAGAAGATGAGTGTATTATGGACGCGATAATCTTCTCATCACCATCCGGCGTAGCATGCACAAGGATCACATTCCCATCTTTCGCGACAATCGCACTTTCACCAGACGCACCCATTTTCTCTATCAGGCTCACAGTTACTTTCTTCAGGTCTTTCCTCGCATCCCGGTCAAAAGGCGTTGCCTCGGTGTACCTGACCAGTGAGGGCGCAATATTCACGGTTGCCTCATAGAGTTTTGTTCCATATTCGTTTACTTCTTTCAGGACATGCGCCGCTGAGCGCCTGAGCATCAGTTCAAGATTCCTCGCGTTCAGGGTCATACCCAGCTGGGCGTGCGTCGCCATGGAGACTATGTATCTGGCATCCTCCTTCGCCCATCCATCCACCGTGGAACGGTTTGACGGGTCAGACACCATGTCCCGGTGTTTTTCAAACATGTATTCCTTCAGACCGGCGTAGAGTTCGTGATACAGCCTGTTCTGTTCCCTCACTGTCTCGACAAACAGATCTTCCAGACCGCCGCTTTGCACCTCCCGGGGAACAACAAAATCATCTTCCAGTCGTATGTATCGCTGGGATTTTTCGGTGTAGGAGCAGAGACGGAATTTTTCTATCTCTTCCACAATAAGACGGGATACGCCTATGATATCGACATTGAAGACGGCATGTTCGGCAATAGAGCTGTGTCCCATACCGAAGACGATATTGCGGTTGGACTTCCTCGCCTTCTCGACCTCAGTCTTCGCGATCTTCCTCAGCTCATTGACCGGCAGGGGATTTCTGCTTATACGGGCGTAAGCGGCAGAGATGGTCTCCGGGGTCAGAGATTCTTCTCCGTACCCGGAAAGGGCACCTTTCAGAGCCGAGCGGCATTCTTGTATCACTTCATAATCAACGTTGTGACCTGCCAATATGATTTTCATGAGGACTCTCCAAGGAGCTGATCCACTAATCTGTCCAGTTCTCTGATGGCTTCATCAACCGTGGAAACCGGGGTAAACGATATCGCCTCAGTCAATTCAAACCGGGGGGCACCCAGACCTATAACGGGCGTTCCGGCCCTAAGCGCAAGCGCTATCTCGGATAACGTACCCGATCCACCGCCCAGCGCGATAATAATATGAGGGGTCTTCGCGTTGATGACATTTCTCGCATCATACATGCCGGTATAGATGGGAATGTCAACAAACTCATTGGGATAATCATGGAGGGGGCGTTTTCTATCATTCGGAAGAACAGCAATCACAAACCCGCCGGCCCGGTGAGCCCCTTCAGATGCCGCTTTCATAACCCCGGTTCCACCACCGGTGAGAAGAACATAGCCCCGCTGAGCTATCAGTTCCCCCAGGATAAAGGCATCTTTCATGGAAGGAGCATCCTCACGGTGACTCCCCATTATGCCGACAACAACAGGTTTTCTTTTTACGGAAATTTCCAGCATAAGTTTGATGATATCACTGTCAGTCTACATAGTTACGAGATTTTCCCTGATCTTCTTCTGTATCATTTCCGACGCGATGCTGTTTCCCGCAAGTCCCACACGCACAGATACCTTTGTCAGACTTTTTTCGAGATATTCAACAGATATCCGGATATCGTCGCCTTCCAGCACCGCTTTCAGTGTTCCACCCGACACCTTCCTGTCTATCTCGATATCGGAAGCCTGCATATCAGTCATGGTTTTTTTACAGGCCTTCCAGGTCTTTTCAAGGGAAACATCGTAGTTTACAATCAGGTTTCCATCCGTATAGAAAAACTTTCCCGCGTGAATACCAGCTACCCTGTCCCCCACCTGTAAAGAGCAACTTGATACAAAAAAGATTCCGGCCAACACGACTAGCATCCAGCAATTTCTTTTTAACATGCGATCCTCCTTTCACTTGAACCCTTGAATCCTCGACTCCTTGAACCCTCTGGGATCACACCTGCTTAATTGGAGATAACGCACTTACTTTACCTTAATTAACTACAATTAATCAGGAGATGCTCCATTTTAATAAATATAGGTTAATATTCGGTGTGTGTCAATCCTGCAGTCTGTTATGACAGATGCCTGTATCAGGCAAGGGAGTAGTATATGGATTGCAGGACAGCCCACAACAGGATCCCCGCTGTCAATAATATACAGATCGTTGCCAGTACCCGGTGAAGCTGATTCTCTCTGTGCTTTTCATTGTATCCCATAAGAAAACCCAGAAGAATGCCTGAAACTATACCGCCCCCATGCCCCCAGTTATTGATTCCGGGAATCATGAAACCGATCAGCGCCAGGCCCACTACCCATCCCATAACCTGCTTGTAGATTGCCTGTCCATAGATATCTCCCCTGCTTTTTCCATAATAGAGCATTGCCCCTATAAGACCGCAAATACTGGCGGAAGCCCCTATGGTCAGGGAAACACCGGCGAGATATGACAGATAAAATCCCGCTATACCGGTTACCGTGTATATTACAAAAAAACGATTGACACCATATTCCCTCAGCACAAAGGTTCCCAGTTGCCTCAGGGCCAGCATGTTAAACGCGATGTGAAGCAACCCGCCATGGAGGTAAGAGGCTGACAGGAGCGTCCACCACCAGTGCAGTTTGTCTATGGGTATGGTCCCCGTTGCACCCAGAAGCAAAAGGCTGTTGTTGGAAGGGGACAGAAAGGCGAGAGGATTGGCGGACAGGCCAAGCGCCCCAGGATTCAATAAGAGGGAAAAGATGTAAAATGCTATGTTAACATATATTATGACCTTTATCATATCATAGGGACTGTGCAGCAGGTTTGAAGGAGTGGTTTTCTTCCATACCGATCCGGGCTTTGAGAGTCCGCAGTATGGACAGTATGGCTCGTCACGATTAATAAGTTTTCTGCAATTAGGACAAAGTATGGACTTTTTTTCAGAGTGTTGCATCTAATTCAAAAACCTCATCATCAGCGGAATGGCGACAAATGTTCCGATGGAGCTTCCTATATTTACAAAGACTATAAGGAGAAGTATGCGGGTAATCTTATTGTGCCAAAACCCCTTTATTGAAGATATATCCGTTTTCATGTCCATGAAATCTTTTACCCGTGGTTTTCTCAAAAGTGCCTCTGTGAGACCCGCGACCCACCCGGCCGCTATCATGGGGTTTATTGACGTAAGGGGCGCTGCAATGATTGAAACAATAATTGTAAGTGGATGGGCCAGGATTAGCGCGGCACCCAGACCCGCACATACACCGTTCACAAGAACCCACCATTTAATCATATTCAGGCCCGCCTGGTTTCCTGAATGAAAGAATCCTGTGACTATGATCCCTATAACGACAAGAGAAATTCCCCATCCTATAAACCGCCCCACCCTGCCCTTCGGCGGAACCTCGTTTATCGCGGCGATGTCTATGTCTCTGTCAAAATTCTTCAGTATCCCGGGCACGTGACCGGCGCCTGCAACCGCGACTATCTTACCACCGGGCGCGCCGGCAATCGAGTGGGCCAGAAACTGGTCTCTTTCATCAATCAGTGTGGTCTTGATCTCCGGCAACTCTTTACCGAAGGTCTGGAGGGCCAGTTCAAGGGCATCGCGTTCTTTCAGCTTCTCTATATCTTCCTCGCTGATATCCTCAGCCATAAAAATGGAGGAAATCAGTTCAAAAATAAACCGCAGCTTGCTGAGGAACCGCATATTTCGCCATGTTCTCCTCATAGTAGTGCGAATGTCGCGGTCGGCCAGCACGATTTGCGCCCCTGTCTCCTCCGCCTTGTTTATCGCGCGTATCATCTCCTCGCCGGGATTTATGTTGAACTTCTCCGCAAGTTTCTTCTGAAACGATGCCATTATAAGCTGCGACAGCAGAAGAGCGGTTTGTTTCCTGCGGATTATCTTCAGAATATCCATCTCTTCCCAGTTAGTCTTCTGCGTGATCGCGTCATACCGGGGCTGGCACAGCTCCACACATACCGTGTCAGGTTGCTCCTCTTCTATGACCTTCTCCACCAGATCAGCGCTGTCCCTGGAAACGTGCGCGGTGCCTACAAGGATGATTTCCCTGTCACCTGTCTTAATGCGGTGTATGTTGTTATTTTTATCTACTGGCATATTGCCCTTCAAGCAAAAAAATGAAGAAAGGAGATATCAATATTCACCATGATTGTAAAGAAAAATAAAGGTTTGTTTTCCCTTTGACGGCAATGTATAAGGAGTTGTTATGGATAACACTATGGATAACAGATTACACGCGGGAGACATAATCAAAACCTCTATCAAGGCTGTTGCCTTCGGAGGCAATGGAGTTGGACGGGTTGATGACATGGTCGTCTTTATCCCCTTTACCGCTGCCGGAGATACGGTCGAGGCGAAGATCGTGGAGGTAAAAAGGAACTACTGTATCGGTGAGATAAGGGAGATAGTCACCCCGTCGCCTGACAGGGTCGAACCTGCATGCTCCTACTTTTCTACGTGCGGCGGATGCCAGTATCAGCACATATCGTATAAGGTCCAATTGGAAACCAAAGAAAGACAGGTCGCGGAATCCTTTGAAAGAATAGGAAAAATCGTGTCTCCACCGGTAAAGACTATCATCCCTTCACCACAGGCCTTTAACTACAGGGGGAAAGCGGAATTCCACTGTATCCCGGACGCCGACGGACAATTGAATCTGGGCTTCATGGACACAGTGGGAGGGAAACTGGTCGAGGTAGAGGCATGCAACATTGTGGATGAATCCATAAATACGGAATACCGCAAGCTCCGGGGAATGCTCGCCTCCGGGGAGATTGCCTCTTACCGCAAGAGATACATTCTCTGGTCTGAAACCACCTATCCCCCCGGGAAATACATTACAAGAACCGCGAAAGAAAAAGAAGTACGGGTTGCAAACGACGGTTTCTTCCAGGGGAATATATACCTGGTAGATACATTGATAGAACGCGTTATCGATATGTGTGATCTGAAAAAATCCGACACCGTGCTGGACTGCTATTGCGGTTCCGGCCTCTTTTCACTCTTTATCGCCCCCCACGTCAGGAAGGTGCTCGGCATGGAAATCAGTGGCACAGCCGTCCACTGCGCAACGCACAACACCCAAGAATACGGCATCACAAATACCCGTTTTTATAAGGGGAATGTGGAGAACATATTGGGCAGATTTATAAAAGAGAACACCCGCGCAGACGTCGTGCTTATAGATCCGCCACGAACCGGCTGCACGAAAAAGACTCTTGCGCGTATTGACACACTGAAGCCGAAAAGGATTATCTACATTTCCTGCAATCCCGCTACCCAGGCACGCGATATCAGGTACCTGACCGGCAGAGGATTTTTTCTTGAAGCCCTGCAGCCTGTCGACATGTTCCCCCAGACAAAACATATAGAGGTTATCGCATTACTTACCAGATAGTGCCCAATCCCTGACCCCTATACCCTGAACCCTGAACCCTACTCGTATATCTTTTCATCCAGGGCATCGGCCTCTTCGGCGTCGGCCTCAAAGTCGCGCGCGAGAGTTGCCTTTTTGCTCATCAGAAATTCCCTGTACCACTCATGTGCTACTACCATGGACATAACCTCGCTGGTGCCTGTCCATATGGAAGCAAGGCGCACATCCCGGAATATTCGCTCTATCGGAAATATATTAGTATAGCCTATTCCTCCGACAACCTGCATGGCGTTATGGACGGCCTTCTGACATGACTCCGTTATAAATTTCTTCGATTCGGATACCATACGACGGATGCGATGCATGTCAATCCCGGCATCCACGGCGCGCGCTGTCGCGTATCCCATCGCCCTGGCCGCGTCCAGAAGCATGACGGCCTCCGCCACCTGGAAGCTCACACCCTCAAACTGCGCGATAATCTGTCCGAAGGCCTTCCTGCGCGATGTATAATTGGTGGCTATATCAACGGCGGGCTGAGCCGCTCCTATGGTCATTACAGCCGTGCCGAGTCTCTCCGGAATCATCATGGTATTGAAGACATCATAGCCCCCATGCATCTTTCCGATCACATTTTCCTTCGGCACCTTTACATCTTTGAATATGAGACGCGCGGTCCCACCTCCCCGGCACCCCATCAGACCGTACTGATATTTGGTCTCCACTCCCGGCCCACGATCCACTATCAGCGCCGACAGGGCCTTCTGCGGTTTGGCAGCATTCGGATCAGTCCTCGCGTAAAGTAGAAAGAAATCCGCCCCCTCTCCGCCAACGATAAACCTCTTCTGGCCGTTCAGGAGAAAATAATCACCCTTGTCCTCGGCTATGGTGGTGGCCCCGAAAAAATCGGACCCGCCTCTCGGTTCGGTAAGGCATTCCGCGGCAAATATTTCACCCTTCAGGAGGGGCTTTACATATTTTTCTTTCTGCTCATCCGTGCCGTGCTGAATAATGGCGTCGCACACAAGTTCCGCACCCACACCAAAAACGCAGGCAAATTCATAACCGAGCGTTCCGATCTCTTCCATAAGCACACAGGTCGTCACCCAGTCCATGTCCCGGCCGCCCCACTTTTTGGGATAACGGCACCCCAGGAGGTTCCTGCGTCCGGCCTCCCGGAGAAACTCTTTCGGAAACTTGATTTCATCCTTGTCCATGTCCAGAATCATCTGTTTGGGAACCCATTTTACAAGGTCACGGGCTTCATCCCTTATCTTGATCTGTTCTTCTGTAAGTAAATAATCAAACATCACTATTCTCCTTCCATTTTATGTGCTTATAAGTAGCTCGTATTAGATCGAGCCACTTTCTTAATCTTCACGCAGTTTGTATTTCATCACCTTACCACTTGGAGTATGGGGCAATTCATCGACAAATTTAATGGTTCGTGGTGTCTTGTATCCAGCCAATTTATCACCCAAAAATGACTTGAGTATATCCTCATTTAAATTCTTGTCCTTTGCAGGAACAATCATGGCAACAACTGTCTCTCCCCATTCAGGATGGGGCACCCCAATA
>JAFDAI010000081.1 GCA_019313905.1 Deltaproteobacteria bacterium
CCCCTGAAGCGTACAAAGGTTGAGATGTAAAGATGTAGTGACCATAAATTTGGCCACTCAGCTTTAACCACATGACATCACTGTAGTTGTGTTCGGAATGGGGTTAAACTTGGGCTACTATAATGCCAAACCCCCATGAATTCAATGACAAATCCCAGCTGGTAGTGTTAAAAGTCCAAGAAAGACATTCCGATCGGCATTATCACCAAAGATGACCTCTCGGTCATTGTCCCGGCAAGTCACATGGTAGTACGCGTTTTCATACTGGGTTCTTAACAGTCGGGCTACGCAAGTGCTGCACTACAAAATCAGTCCCAATTCAAAAATAAAGATTTGACCCCAAGCTCCCCAAGGCTGATTGATGTATAACAACAGGAGAACACGAACCACTGTGTAATAGAAGGTCACATCTCAAATATCAAATATCCGGTCTAAAGATTTTTTTGGCCTGAATGCTGAATATTTAGTATTTGAGATGTGACCCCGGTTCTCTCCTTTGAGATGTGACCCCGGTTCTCTCCCAGATAATAAAAGAGCAACGTTATTCGGTACAAAATATGTGATACTGGATTTTTTACTCAAAGAGACCTTATCAATATCCTGTATTAGCATACTGCCTTGCAATGAACCATTCTCATATTTTTGATGGCAAACTGGTTTCATTAACCGAGTATCGCCCAGTTCAAATCGATCCGGGGTCGTACCTACGACCAATCCCAATTTGCCATCTTTCTCTTTTTGTTTTTTCGGCATACGCATTTATGTTTGTAGCTTTAACCATTGGTTCACAGACCAATTTGTCTTGATATGGTGATATTGATGGTATTTTCGGGCAGTTTTGTCCGACCCTCATTATCATCAATTATGTAACATAATATTCACAGGGGCAGCTATTTCCCCCAAAAATAACAAAATCCCATCTCTTTGTGAGAAACGGTGAAAATCGACTTTTTACGGTTTCATCAACCTTTTATTCCTTGAGCATACCAGTTTTATAAATCAAACTGCTTTGCTACATAATCGGGGACATTGATGTCGCCTATAATCACTGGTTGTTGATGGCAGTCAGATCCGCCTGTCACTATCAGCCCTTCTTTGCGGGCAAATGCAAGGTATGATTCGATTATCCTTCCGCTGTGTCTCGAATGCCAACATTCCACACCGTCTATGTACTCCAGCATGGCCTCACGGATAATGGCATGCTGTTCCACCACAGAAGACGTGAGAGATACGAGAGATGACCCGTTGGGGTCACTGGGATGGGCAATTACCAGCTTCCCACCGGCACCCCGTATCAATTCGGAAGCCTCTTCCAGGCTCAGCGGCATTTTCGGGACATCACACTTCACAAGATATTTGGAAAATGCCTCCCTCTTGTCGTTGACTATACCCTTTTTTATCATGTAATTCGCAATGTGCGGGCGGCCGAATGACCCGTCAACGCTTGCCTGTATTTCTTCCATATCGTGACCCGAAAAGTTCCACCTGCCCTCTTTCTGGAATTCCCGATTTATGTTTCTCAGTATCTCTTTCGCCCTTTTCTCTCTGAAATTTCGCAGCTCATGAAGCTTGTCCATAAGAGGTTCATAATGGATATCATACCCGTAACCGAGAAAATGAAGCTCCACACTCTTGCCATCTTTGTATGTCTGGTGAGTAAAGGTTACGCTGAGTTCAACACCTGAAATGTACGCGATTCCGTACCGTTCGGCAAGGGCTATCGCCTCATCCTGGCAGTGGATCGCATCATGATCGGTGATTGACATAAACTGTATATTTCTTCTGAAGGCCTCGGCAAAGATCTCCTCCAGCGTCCATTTGCCGTCCGATCCGTTTTTCGAGTGAATATGGAGATCAATTTTCATTGGTCACGTACTCATAGGCAAGATCATAATATTGTTTCGCTTTTTGGAAGGCCTCGTGCCGGGAGACATCATCTAGAACATCATCATCCAGCATGAAAGATGTGACTTTTGCTCTGACCATGGCTCTGTAAACCTTGTAAAATTGAAGAACATCACGCAGTGTCGCATCACCCGATTCATCTATATAGGTATTTACAAAGATGTCTCCGAGATCGCTCCTGCCGTTGAAATCAAAGTCCATAGATAAAAACGCCACATCCGACGCCACATCTCCGAAACGAAACCTTTCATTGAACTCAATACAGTCAAATACGGAAATAGCATCATCTTCAATGCATATATGCTGAAGATGGAGATCACCGTGACAGTCTTTAATACAACCCTTCCCTATTCTCATATCGAACAGGGCCGGATTTTTGTCCATGAACGACCTGCTCCATGACTCTATGGCATTGAATGTCTTCTCACTCACAGGACCTCCTGCATATTTTCTCGTTTGATCGAAATTTTCTATCACATTGGTGGAGATAACATCGTACGTTCCAAATGCTCTTGCCTTTTCATCACTCGGTATATTCCCGTAGACCTGGGCAAGATATTTCCCCACACGTTTCACGTCATCTTCTGTTACTTTGTCCGCCTCCATGAGCCTGTACAGCATTCTATCTTCGGGAATCCTCTTCATCTTTACAGCATACTCAACAATAGCGCTTCCGTTGCCGGACATGAGATTCCCCTCCTTATCTTCAATGATTCCGACAACATCGCTATATACATCGGGGGCAAATCTTCGATTTAATAAGATTTCTTTGTCGCAGTAATATTTTCTTTTTTCAAGGGTAGTGAAATCGAGGAAACCAAAATCGACGGCTTTCTTGACCTTGTATACAAGATCACCGGCGATAAAAATAAAGGAAATGTGTGTCTGGATGAGTTCTACGGTGTCTGGTCTGTGGGAATAAAATTCAGGCTTCATCATTGATTCGACAAGCTTGGGATGGTTCATTTTGCTTCTCTTTTCTTTGACTATTATATTAATCGGTGGTTTTTATCTTCTTCTCCTCTTCTGCAAGGCGTTTTTTCGCTTCACGTATGAAGTAAGCGACCTTATAATCCATACCGAGGTGGGCATATTTCTCTTCAATGGTTTGAAACCTTCCCAGCGCGGCACGGTATTGCTCGATATTGAAATAAAATTGCCCCACATAAAATTCATGCTCACCGAGTTTCCTCCTGCATTCCTTTAACCTCTTTTCAGCCAGAAAGGAGAATTTACTGCTGGGGAAACGGGAAATGAGCTTCTCAAACGATTTTTCTGCCATATGTGCTTCTGTCTGATCGCGGTCTATCCCCAGCATCTGTCTATAGTGACATAATCCTATCTGACACATTACATATGGAAGATTCTCGCTGGTTGGATGAAATTCCATGAAGTCGCTGTAATTTGCCTCCGCAGAGATGTAATCCTTATCGCTGAAATATGAATCCGCCACCCCCAGCTCGGCAGGAATCGCATATTCGCTGAGGGGATATTCTTCTGCCAGCCTTTGGAACAACTCGATCGCGTCATCGTAATCTCCCTCCTGGTACTCTTCCTGCCCCCTCATGTAAAGGGCTTCGGGCGTGCTGGGACCTGAAGGACCATCCCACCACAGACAACCGGTAAGAGAAAACATAAAGATAACTATAAGGAATATTCTTGCAAGTTTCATATTTTTAATACCTTCTTTAGAGATTCCGCCAGTTGATCCTTGGGTATAAGACCAATCAGTGTGTCTACAAGTTCACCATCCCTGGAAGGGAGAATTGCGGGTATCCCACTTATGCCATAATTGCCCGTGACAACCGGGCTTTCATTATCAAGATGTATCAACAGGCCTTTTCCATCACCTGTTATTCTCCCGCAGTTTATTTCCCGGGCTCAATCTATTGGCTTGTCTTCTTAATGTCAAACACTATTTCAACGCCGCGCCGCAAGCATTTTGACACAGACCGGACATTTTGATATAGGCAGGATTGGCTGAAAGAAAATGGGTGCTTCCATTTCAAAGGAAATCGTTATGAAACCAGTGGGTATAATCTCCGGCACAATTCCCCTGCATGAAGAGAATATATTTCAGAACCTGAAGGAAACCGTGGTGAAAACCGAATTTGGCAACGCGCTGGTCTTTCTCTCGGAAATGGTCGCATTTATACCAAGACACGGTATGGATACGTTGACCCCCCCACACATGATCAATCACCAGGCAAATCTCAAGGCACTGCAGGACATGGGAGTAAAGGAGGTAATAGGGGTAAACTCCACGGGCTCCCTGAAGAAAAAAGTAAACCCGGGAATGATTGTCATACCGGACGATTATATCTCCATCTCTGAAACTCCCACCATATTTAACAAAAGTGCCGTCCACATAATACCGGTCCTCGATGAAGGGATCAGGAAAAGGCTGATTCTCACATCCAAAAAGCTTGGAATAAACTTAATAGAAAACGGCGTTTACTGGCAGGCCGCAGGGCCGAGGCTGGAGACAAAGGCCGAGATAAGAATGATGTCCCAATTCGCCGATATCGTTGGAATGACCATGGCAAGCGAGGCGACAATCGCGGCGGAACTGGAACTTCCCTACGCCGCGATATGCTCTGTAGATAATTACGGCCATGGCCTTGTCGAAAAACCGCTGATACCGGAAGAAATCCGGAAAGGCGCGCGCAGGAATGCACGTAATATGCTGGAGATTGTGAAAAGGTACGTAAATGAGTTTTCCAGCGGCGGCAAAATCGCAATGTAACTCCCATGTAAAGTATTGGGGTCAGGATAAAATTCTGCGGTGCTGTTGATGATTTCAGGTGCTACTGTTATCATGATTTATCCTTGACATATTCTCCTCTATTTTCCATAATTTCCCCAGCCTGTTAAGACATTTAATCTGTGAATACTAACCCAAGTTTAACCCCATTCCGAACACAACTACAGTGATGTCATGTGGTTAAAGCTGAGTGGCCAAATTTATGGTCACTACATCTTTACATCTCAACCTTTGTACGCTTCAG
>JAFDAI010000164.1 GCA_019313905.1 Deltaproteobacteria bacterium
GACAGCTGTGCAAGTAAAAGGCGAACCTGGTTGGAACTACAATGGCCTGGTCTTTGCAACATCTGAAGAAGCCGAGGCATGGGGCCGGGATCTCTCTCTTCGCTGGTTTCTTGTCGAAAAATGGGAAGCCCAGCCCAGCAATGAACCGGTCAATTACAAGTTCGAGAACGGTCAGCTAATAAAAGTTGAATAAGGAAAGGGGGAATAAATGAAAGCTAAAAGAAGGAAGTTAGGTCAATACGGGTGCTGGCTGTGTGGCAAGGATCTCCAGATAACTACGCCGCCATACCAGAGAGGGGGAAGAAGTAAAGAAGGCCAAACAGGAATATGCTCGAACGCATAAGGAGTGAATTGATATGCCTGCTATAGCCAGGTTTAGTAAAAAGGAGCTGATTGAGCTGATAGAAACGACAGAGGCTGCCGGTAATGATACTACGGAACTCAGGAGCCTATTGGCTGAATTTGAACAGGAAGAACCGCTCAAAAATCCAGCAAAGCAAATCAATGATGAGGATTACATTGCGGAACTTCGCAGCCAAAGCTATATTGAGCACGGCACAGACCTCGAATGCATGGTATGCCATGACAAATTCAACCAGCTAATTAGTGGCACTTGCGAAGTCTGTTTCAGAAAGTGGGCACTATCAACTAAAAAAGTTGACTGAGTACAGGGACTAGAGGGTGCCTTCCTCCACAGGGATGGTTCGGGCGTAGAGAAGTGTCTCCCCGACCATTTTTGTGTTGTAGGCCTTGAGAAGTTCAATAATTCTCTTCCCGACGCATTCGTTGGCGGCATCCCTGAACTGAATGTCAAGCTGAACATTCCTCTCAATATCAAAACCGTCATCCGGCCTCCTCCACTTACCGCGAACCTTCCATTCGGTTTTGCCCTGGAGGAAGTCAAAGTGAAAAGCTTTTGGCTGGGCAATCACAATAGTGAGCAGTTCCCGATCCTTGGCGTCGCAGGCCTTCTGAACCTCCTCATTGTAGAGGAGGGCGTTTAGTTCATCCTGTATCGCCCGAACTGGCATCTTCAGCGGGTCTATACCAACTTTGCATGGACAAGTCACCATAGTATAATATTAGCAAAGACAGTTATGAATTTCAAGCAGAGGTAATGATATGGCATTGGATAGTCCCGAATTGATGGAGTTTCTGGGAGTACTAGCTGCTAAGTATGAGGCCGACCGCATCATCATTCGCCCCACACCAGCCAGAGCCTGGGAGTACGACAAAACTGGGCAACTGCTCCGAGGAGACATTTCTGCGCTGGATGTTAGCCAGGAGGGAAGACGCCTTTACTGCATTCCTCAAAGACCGCCAGAGGGCGGCTTCTGGGGGTGTGTTCTCTATGACGAGGCGGACAATGTCCTGCGAGAATGGGTTGAGCAATTTCCGGATTAAGAAGGAGAGACATGGAGAAAAGGAAAGAATGGTTGGAAATGAGGAGTAAAGTGGCAGACTTGCACCCTGCAATGCACGCCTGCCACGCAAGTGGGATCGGCTTTGCCCTTGAGGCTGCCAAAGGGTCAGTAACATTGCGTAAGGACACCGAACACCTCAGGGCGATAGGTATTTTAAATGAGGACGATTACTCGAAGTTCACAGATGAACTTATAAGATACTGTAATAGCCACTTCGAGGAGCTGATTAACAAATTCTCAACTTGCATCTCTAGGAAATAGGAGAGACATGGGCACCTGCTGCACCAAGTATCTGGACCTTGGTAAAAAATACATTGACAACGCCAAGGCGAGGACTGACAGGTCTCCCTGGGACACTTTCATCTATGGGGTGGCCCTTACCATGACGCGGAGGGCAGACGACCATCCTGAAGTAATCAAAGACCTCAAGGCAGCGTTTCCTGATGTTGAAGAGGCACGGAAGTCCTGTGTCCCACCGGGGGTGCCATATGTACCCGCGGCAGAACTGACTTATCACCCTGACCGGGTTGTTGAGGCTATGTGTGAGAATGCTCGGGAATTACCACTGGAGGAGAAGGTGGACCGAAAGGTAAAGACTGTGCAGCCAAGCTGGGGACATCTGGAGTATTCTATGAGTGAATGTGACCGCGAGGGGATAAGGGCGCATTATCTATTCCGACGACAGAAAGGGCCGGATATGCTTCTGCTTGAGTCCGGCTGCCAGGTTCCAGTCATGGATCGCTGGATGTTACGCCGTATGCTCAAGCCAACACCCGAGCAGGAGGAAAGATTCCAGGAAGATGTGTTACGCATACAGAAAAGCAGTGACCAGTATGGACTTGTTAGGGATGCTGTCATCGAGGAAGCCAATGAGTGTCAAGTTCCAGTGGGCGAACACCATGTTTCCTGCTGGCTGGAGATGCTTTTCGGAAATGATCGGGGATCTGCTGAAAGGTATCTAAATGAACTCATTGATGCAATTAAGGAGCCCGAGGCATAGATATTAACTCACACTCTGATTTTAGGCTTCACT
>JAFDAI010000082.1 GCA_019313905.1 Deltaproteobacteria bacterium
GCCGTACAAGGAAATCAAAAAGTTGTTTCTCCGAACTGGAGAATCAAAATCGGAAACTTCTAATAGAAGGAGCAAGAACGTGAAAGCAATCAAGAAAATGTCAGCCAAAGAACTCAAGAAGTTCATCTACATGAATGACTTGGACGTGGAGCCAGATGAGTTTGACAAACTCAGTGACCTCCGTGCTGCTGTAGCGGAAGAGGTAGCTGAAGCTGCTGGGACACCATCGAATGACAAGGCCAAGAGCAAGACGAAGAGCAAGGCCAAGGAAGCCGACGAGTTCGATGACGAAGACGAATTCGAGGATGAAGACGAGGAAGAGTCTGACAACGACGAATTCGAGGATGAAGACGAATTCGAGGATGAAGACGAGGAAGAGTCTGACGAAGACGAGGAAGAGTCTGACGACGACGAGGAAGAGTCTGACGACGACGAGGAAGAGTCTGACGACGACGAAGACGACGAGTTCGAGGAGGAGGAAGAGGAAGAGGAACCACCCGCTAAGAAGAAATCGGGCAAGAAGAAATCGGCCAAGAAGACGGCTAAGAAGAAAGGCAAGCGCAGGAAGTAATCCGTAGTTTGACTCAGCCGAACGAATACCGAATGCTGGGCTGGGATGTGTAGTCCTGGCCCAGCATTTTCTTTGAGATAATTCTTATGCGACGTAAAACTAAAAAAATCGTCAAGCAGTTTTTTGCGACAGACTATAACCGTGTGGGTCTAAAGTATGGGCTCAGCACAGGTAGCACTATGTTGAATCTTGCATGTAGTGATAATCCATCTTATGGGTTTATCAAAGGGGGATATTATCTTATTGTGGGAGACAGCAAAAGTGGTAAAACATGGTTGTCGCTATCGTGTATGGCTGAGGCTGCACGTAATTCACGATTTGCCAACTACCGTTTCATTCACGAGAACGGTGAGGGTGGAGCCATGATGAACTTGGAAAAGTTCTTTGGTGAGAAAATGGCTTCCCGTATAGAGCCTCCAGAAATAGACAAACAAGGAAATGCTGTTCACTCATATTTCCTGGAAGACTTTTACTATCATGTGAATGATGCTTTACAAAGAGAACAGCCATTTATTTATGTGCAAGATAGTGCTGATGTGTTAACAAGCCACGCCGAGGAAAAGAAGTTTAATGAACAAAGGTTAGCGCATCGAAGAGGCAAAACACCAGCGGGTAAAATGACTGATGGCAAAGCTGCTATCAACTCCCAAGATTTGCGTCGTCTGCTAACACCGCTACGTCGAACGGGTAGCATACTAATCATCATAAACCAAACACGCGCTAATCTAGGTTTTGGATATGCAGAGAAAACACAGAGCGGGGGAAAGGCTCTGACATTTTATGCTGGTATCGTGATGTGGAGCAGCGTCAAAGGCAAAATCATCAAAACAATAAAGGGCAAGCCACGACAGATAGGCACATACTGTGATGTGCGAATCCAAAAAAATCGAATCACGGGGAAAGACCGCCGCGTGATTGTGCCTATATATTGGAGTTGTGGAATCGACGATATTGGTGCTTGTGTTGATTTTCTGGTTGATGAAAACCATTGGACCAAACCGAAAGGCAGCAATATCATTACAGCCCCCGATTTGGATCTTAAGGGAAAACGGGAATCCCTAATCAGAATCATTGAGCACAGGGGGCTTGAACGCGACGTACGGGAGACTGTAGCTGAGGTATGGGGTGAGATAGAGTCAGCATGCAAAATCAAAAGGAAGCCAAGATATGCTTAACAATATGAGCAATTCAGAAGAAATCGATATTGAGCGACATTGCGGAAATTGCGTATATTATAAACCATCCGTACAAGCAGGCCAAAAAGGATTTGGTACATGTGCATACCCGATCCCCGCATGGTTGTTAGTTATGTTCTACAAAAGCCGAATGGTAGGTTTGAGTTTCGGGCGCGATTGTGATTGCCACAAACTAAAACCACCCACCCCAAAAGCAATATAGAATTGAGTGCTGATATGAAAAAGAGTTGTGGTACATGTAAATTTTCATCTCCCATTACAAAAGTGAAATATCTTGCGCCAATAGGCAAAAAAAGACTGTTATGTAATTGGATATATGAACATAACATCCCAAGTTCCATGCATATATCCCAATCATATATGTTTGAAGATGAAGGTTTTTGTTGTCCTTGTTGGAAGGAGAAACCGTGAACCCTTGGCTGTTGTTAGATGTCAATTTCCTGTGCCACCGTATACGTTACACCATGCCCGCATTAACCTATGATGGTAAAGCAACCGGAATCATCTATGGTTTTCTCCAAACAGTTCTATATCTACAAAAACAATTTGAAAGCAATCGTGTTGTTTTTTGTTTTGACTCACGATACAACATCCGCACCGATCTGCTCCCAACATACAAAGCCAATCGTAAAAGAGAATTTGTAGACGAAACCGAACACTTATTCATCAAAGACTTTCGTCAGCAAATAGCTATGCTACGTACTAAATATTTCTTCAAACTGGATATGAAGGCGACGATATCTTAGCATCCATTGCACGCCGTATTCCCAAGCATCAAACGGCTATCATCGTTACGGCCGACCACGATTTGTTTCAGTGTATTCGGGGCAACGTTTCAGTTTACAATCCAACCAAACGTCAAACCATGAATCCCCAAAGGTTTTACAAAACATATAGAATCAAACCTAACCAATGGCATGAAGTAAAAGCTATCACAGGGTGTTCATCCGACAACGTCAAAGGTATATCTGGAGTGGGTGAAAAAACAGCCATTAAATATCTCCGCAAAGAAAAAATCAGTACGAGATTATACAACTGCATTGAACAGTTCAAACAAACCAGCAACTACAAACTCAATTTAACATTAGTCACATTACCACTTGATGGTACTATGCATTTCAAATTGAGACCCAACAAATTCTCTCGTTCTAAGTGGAACAAGCTTATGCGGAAACTTGGCATGTATTCATTAGATCGGAAACCAAATGGCTAAGAAACGTGGTATGGGCAAACACAAAGGCAATGCATTTGAGCGAAAAGTCAGCAAGCAATTATCGCTCTGGTGGACACATGGTAAACACGACGACATCTTTTGGCGTACTGATACATCAGGGGGCAGAGCAACTATAAGAAAAGGCAAACGAACGTACGGACAGCACGGGGATATCTGTGCGCGGCACGAAAGCGGAACGGCTCTAACAGAGCTTTGCACCATTGAATGCAAACATGGATATGTAAAAGACAGTCTTGCCGATTTGATAGATCGGCAAGAACGACAAAAGCCTACATACCTCAAATTCATCATGCAGGCTACCAAAGAAAAACGATCAGCAAAAACACCATACTGGTTGTTGATAACGCAGCGAACCGGACGCGAACCTTTGGTTTTGTTTCCGCACGATATGTTGATGAAGTTGTTTCAATACCAAAGCCATTTCTCATTTTTTAATCTTAGTCCGAATTTCAGACTGACTATTAAAGTTCCAGACAAAAAAGAAGCTGTATGGATTGCCGGAACTTCACTATCCGAATTTACCCGTTGGATAAATCCTAAGTGTTTCATTCTGTTACATGACAAATGGAAACACCATTTAGCCAGAAAGCGCAAACAATGTTACGATACGAAAAACTCAATCAGCTAATTGAGCAATGGACACGCGCTGAGATTATGGCTCGATATGCTTCTTGGGGCATGCATAACGAATGGGGTGACTATTTTCAACAGGCACTTGAGTTGCAAGGTAAGATACGCAAGCTGGCGTTGGGCAGCGATAATATACTGGAGCTAGGGTACAAGTGGCATTTGATTCCCATACCCGAAGATATGCATACAAAAGTTGTTAGCTTAGATGCAAAGCAGAGAAAGAAGGCCAGACGAATGCGTATAGTCCATTGCAAAAGAGAAGACTACGATGTGTACATCGGGCGTTCGTCCAAATGGGGTAATCCATTTCGGATAGGCAAACATGGGACGCGCAAAGAGGTCATAAACAAATACCGCCGATGGATTCTACGACAACCAAAACTTTTGAATTCATTGGATGAGATTTGTGGCAAAGTCCTTGGCTGTTGGTGTCCCCCAAAACCTTGTCATGGTCAAGTGCTGATTGATTTATGTATGCGCGATTCTACCAATATTGGAGATGAGTTAAAACTCAAACGGAAAAAAAGTCATGCTAGGAGGCATTAGGATATGAAATGGGAACCAAAAACCTATTATGACAACAAAGCAGTAATTGTGTGGGGATTAAACTTGACTGCCGAGCAAATGGATAGGTTGAAGAAAGGTGAAATATTTTATCGCACCAATCCTAATGGAGAAGTGCAAACCATTTTTATGGATAGTTACAATCAAATCCGAGAATCATGCCAGTTCAAAAAAACGGAAAAACCGTCATGTTGAAAGGCATTAGGATAATCAACCACAGATCGAACCACTCCCTCAAACTTTTATTCAGTAAACATGTGACTACAATCTGTGGTGAAAGCTTTCAAGGCAAAAGCAATGTCTTACGCGCACTCAAATGGATAGCACTAAACAAACCGGCTGGCATCAGCTTCATATCCTGGGGGCATAAAGAATCTTCTGTCTTACTTGCGACGGACAAACACCGCGTGCGAAGAACACGCAGTAAATCGAAAAATACATACGAACTAGACAAACAGGAACTACATGCATTTGGAAATAGTGTACCTGACTCCGTACAAAATGCTCTACGTTTGTCCGATCTCAATTTTCAAACCCAGCAAGAAATACCGCATGGTAGCGGACCGTTATTCTGGTTTGCACTTTCATCTGGCGAAGTCAGCAGACGATTGAACGCTGTTGTAAATTTGGATTTGATAGATCGAATCCAAACGAACGCACAGAAAAAATTACGTACAGCACAAACGCTTGAGCGTGAATACGAGCGAATCGTTGAAGAGGAAAGGAACCAATCTGAACAATTAGCCTATGCCAAACAAATGTTCCACGATTGGCAATCCATACATCAACTGCATACTGACATCCAGAGAATAACACAACAACGGAATGAATTGAGAAAGCTATTTACAGATGCTCAAAACCAAAAACAAAAAGCTGCAAAGCTGAATAAAATTCTATCAGCTTTACAAAAGGACTTTGCCCAATTTGAAACTTTACGACAAACGATAATAGAAACAGAAAACGACCGTGATAGTTTGCGTATAATGATTCAAAGAACTCAACGAATGCAAACTATGATGTGTGAATTGAATGAGCAAAAAGAAACAACAGAACAAAGATACAAACAAAAGATGAAAGGCCGGTGTCCCTTATGCAATCGAAAGACTTAGAAGTTGCTGCTATATTTTGTAGTGATTTGCACCTAAGCCTTAACCCGCCAATCTACCGATCCAAAGAACCAGATTGGTTTGCAGCTATGTCGCGACCTTTATGTGAATTGCGACGGTTGCAAATCAAACATCACTGTCCCGTTATATGTTGTGGTGATGTTTTTGATAAATGGAAAGCAGAACCGGAACTAATCAACTTTGCCATAGCACAACTACCAAAACAATTCTATACTATTGCCGGACAGCACGATTTACCAAATCATTGTGTGGAAGATATACACAAAAGCGCATTATCTACGCTATGTCTTGCCGGTGTTGCTTGTATATTCAATACACTGAACTATTATCCATTCGCTCCTGATTTTATATTGAAATCTGCACATTATGGTCAGAAACTAATAGAAGCTTCAAACCATAAAGAAAGCCCAATCAACATAGGTGTAATCCATCAATACAATTGGATTCCACAACATGGGCACCAAAAGGCGAAAGACAAATACAAAGTAACATCACGCCGCAAAGAATTCAAAAAATACGACTATGTATTTTGTGGAGACAACCACATACCGTTTTACACACCACTCAAATGGAAACATCATATTCGGATGTTTGTAAACTGTGGTGCTATGATGATCCGCAAATCTGATGATAAATTCACACCCACATTTTGGCTTCTGGTAAGCTACAATAATAAGCAGGGTAGAACTTTTCGTATTGTCCCTTACAAAATAAATATCAAACACGATGTATATTGGAACAATCCAAAAGTCAAAGAAAAAGAACAGGAACCTTCTATAGATGACTTAGCTAAATTCAGACAAGAACTCGAAAAGCTAGGTGAGAGCGGACAAGATGTTGTGGCTGGAGTAAAAGCGTATGTCGCTGGTTTGCCTAACGTTTCATCCAGGACTGTAAACTTTATTGAAAAGGTTTTGTATGAATGCCAAAACCAATAGACTGCAAGAGGTTCTTCAACTCCGCAAATCAATACATGAATTGGAACAGAGCAAAGCTCGCACGGAAGGTTCACTAGAACAATCGATGTGTATGCTACAAAAGGATTTCAAAGTAACATCCATCGATAAAGCCAAACAGCTACTGGCAAAAATGGACGCAACGTTAGCTAAAAAGAATCGAACATTTGAAACCAAACTGGAAAGATTCAAACGGCGATGGAAGAAATATCTGTAAAGCAAATTGATATCGTGGTTCGTAACCGTTACGATAAATACACACAAGGTGTGGCTCAATATACACGCGCAAAGAAACAACACAAACAAGCTCGGACCAATAGGATTGTTGCGAAAAAAGGCCAAGTTATTTTGCAACAAGCATCAGAACAAATCCAAAGACAAGCACACGAACAAATTGCAAAAACTATCACACAGTGTCTACAATTCGTGTTTGGTGATTCCTATTCCTTCTGCATAAAATTTGAACGCAAGAGGAACAGAACCCAAGCCTGTTTACAGTTGCTCAAGGATGGCAACATAATCGCTGATCCGGCAAATGAGGATTCGGGTGGTGTGTTGTCTGTGGCCAGTTTTGCTCTCCGATTAAGTTGTCTATTTTTGCATAAACCCACACTGCAAAAAGTGCTTATTCTGGATGAGCCTTTCTCCCACGTAAGCAAGAAATATCTATCGCGTGTACGCGAATTGTTAGAAAGATTGTCCCAAGAATTTGGATGTCAAATTATCATGGTCACACATATATCAGAACTACAAATTGGAAAGGTGGTAGAGCTATGAGTGTAAACTTGATCCGAAACAAAGGATCGTTCAAGATTCTACGCATTACAAAAAACCCGCTGCAACTAATAGAACGATGTG
>JAFDAI010000083.1 GCA_019313905.1 Deltaproteobacteria bacterium
GAGCGAACAGTATTATCGCCCTGCGCTGCAGTATTCTGAGCAACCGTTGGGAAGATTTTTGGGAGCACCGTGCGGCGGCGTGAAAATCGCCCTCATAAATTTGTCGCACACCCGGGCGCCCTTTAATGCTTGACAAAAGTCTCCGATATTAATATAAGTAATGCTTACTTCAATTGTTGCACTAGACAGTACAACTCTATACAATAAGGGGGCTGGAAATGAAAAGAGGCATATTGTTAATATCTATTCTTGTTTCGGTGGGCCTTGTTTTCTTTATTTCAGGGTGCTGCGCGAAAAAACAGGAGGTAACCTCGGCACCTGTTGCGGAAGAGATCATTGTTCTTGAAGAGGGAGAATCCGTTCTGGTAGAAGCCCTAGAGGAAAAAGGCTCTCTTGCCGGGAACCACGCTGTAAAGAGTGGCGAGTGCCTGTGGTGGATCGCGGAGTATGAAGACATATACAACGATCCCTTCATGTGGCCACTGATCTACAACGCAAACAAGGATAAGATCAATAATCCCGATCTTATCTACCCGGGCCAGGTTCTCGATATTCCAAGAAGCGGCTATACAATGGATGAAGTCAGGGAGGCAAGACGTCTGGCCGGAGCACCACGGCCATACACACCACCAGGGGGATCCATGCCACCCATTGATTAAACATACCTTCAACCCTGAGTTGACTTATAGAGGGCACAAAGGTGCCCTCTATTTTTTTGTAAAATATTTAAAGGATGATAGATCATGACAAAATGGAATGTAGAAAAACACATCTTTGAGCACCAGCATTCGGAATCCTACCAGTGCGATCTGAAGGATGTGGACCAGCCAAATCTGTACAAAACAATTTTTCCCTATGAAGAAGTATCAAAGATAGAATTCGATGACAGAATCATATCAATGAAACCGGCGGAGGATATATTTATAACAGACACCACTTTCAGGGACGGCCAGCAGTCGAGACCCCCCTTTACCGTGGAACAGATACTCAATCTATGGAAGATGCTGAATAAGCTAAGCGGCAAAAGCGGTATCATAAGACAGTCGGAATTCTTTCTTTACACCGATAAAGACAGAGAAGCGTTAGATCGATGTCTCGAGATGAACTTCAAGTACCCGGAAATTACCGGATGGATCAGGGCGAGAGAGGAAGACATCCCTCTGGTCAAAAATGCCGGACTACGGGAGACAGGTATCCTTACATCGGTATCCGACTATCATATCTTTCTTAAACTGGGACTCACAAGGAAAAAGGCTCTGGACGCCTATCTTGGCATAGTTAAATCAATCCTGGACGCCGGCATTGTTCCACGATGCCACTTTGAGGATATAACAAGGGCAGATGTCTACGGATTCTGCGTACCGTTCGCCATAGAATTGATGAAACTCCGGGAAGAAAGCGGCATTGATATCAAGATACGACTCTGCGACACATTGGGTAACGGGATAAGCTATCCGCAAGCAGCTCTTCCCCGCAGCGTGCCTAAACTGGTGCGCGCGTTTATAGACGACGCCGGCGTACCGGGACATCTTCTCGAGTGGCACGGTCACAATGATTTCCACAAGGCCCACATAAATTCCGCCACTGCCTGGCTTTATGGCTGTAGCGGTGCCAACGGAACTCTTCTGGGATTAGGCGAGAGAACAGGTAATACCGCCATAGAGGGTCTCATAATGGAATATATCGGCCTGAGGGGCAATGAATCAGAGATTGACACAACCGTCATCACGGAAATAGCCGATTATTGCGAAAGAGAAATAGGTATAAAGATTCCAGACGATATGCCCTTCGTTGGCTCCGATTTTAACGTCACGAGGGCAGGCGTTCACGTGGACGGCCTTATCAAGAATGAAGCGATATACAATATATTCAATACTGAAAAAATACTGAACAGACCGGTCCTGATAGAGATTACCGATAAATCGGGTAAAGCCGGAATTGCGCAGTGGATAAATATACGTCTTGGCCTGAAGGGAGAGGGTGGCATATCAAAAAGACACCCCGGTATATCAAAGATATATAAGTGGGTAACCGGCGAATACGAGTCGGGCAGGATAACCAGCATCTCTCACGAAGAGATGGAAAAAAAGCTTAAAAAGTTCCTCCCGGAACTGTTCATGTCTGATATGGAAAAGATAAAACACAACGCGTCACAGGCGGCAATCAAGATTGTCGAAGAGACTGTCGAACACCCTGAAATGAAGACTATGAAGGCAGAGGTGCAAGAACCCGTCATGCAGCAGGTGATCGATGAGAATCCTTCCATTCAGTGGGCCTACGTGGTTGATATGAGCGGCATTAAAACCACAAAGAATATCACCAGTATAGCCGACAGGGCAAGGTACGAAAATTTCGGTGTGGGAACAGACTATTCGGACAGGGAGTGGTACTATGGCCCCCTTCAGTCGGGAAAAGTCCATGTGAGCAACTTCTACATATCAAGGATGACGGGGGCATTGTGCATAACCGTGTCAGGGCCCATTGTAGATGACAATGACGATATTGTCGGCATATTCGGCGTGGACATCAAGTTCGAGGAATGGGCAAGCAGCGTTGATGATATAGCTGAGGCGACAAGACTCGCCCTGAAATCGGAATACGAAGCGAAAAAGAGGAAGGATAGGGAATAAGGACAGAAGTCAGAAGCTTAGGAGTCAGGAGGCCGAGAATCTATCGTACCACCCACTGATCAAACGGCAACTCTTCCGGCTCAAGATCAGAGGGAGCCAGTTCCGCTATGAAACGGGACGGTGCGGTATCTCTGTTCCATCCGCTTCCGGTGCGGTTCACCAGAGGATGACAGAAGTACAGGTGATCCTTCGCTCTGGTGGTTGCGACATAGAAAAGCCTTCTTTCTTCATCTTCACCACCGGGTTCCCTCAGCGCGCGTGCCAGCGGAATCATACCCTCTGAGCACCAGATCATGAACACCACCGACCATTCAAGGCCCTTGGCCTGGTGGATAGAACTCAGGACAACTTTGTAATTATTATCTTCTGTCCTGTAGGGTTCTTCCTCAGTTATGTTAGTCATCAACGCGAGGTCGCTGAGAAATTCTTCGAGCGAACCAAATCTCGAAGAAAAATTTGACAATTGTTTCAGATCATCTTCACGTGAGGCCGTGTCCCCATATTTTGTTTCCACGCACTCCCTGTAGCCACCATTCAGTATGGCGCCTGTAATTTCCGTCAGGGCATTAGTCGCGGACAGATCCATAATATCTTCCAGTGTGTCCCTGAACCTCCTGATACCGGGTACAGCGGCCCTTGGAACACATTCCAGAAACTCATCAGAAAAGACAAAGGCAATGGGGTCATCGTGGGAAGATACAGAATTCCATATCCTACCCGCTGTAACCTCCCCTATCTTGTCGTAGAGTTTCATCACCCGCTTCCACGCGAGTTCATCAAGGGGGTTCGCGGCAATCCTCATGAACGCGGTCACATCCTTTATGTGGGCCTGTTCAAAAAATCTGATACCGGATCTTATCTCAAAGGGAATGCCCCTCCTGACCAGTTCCATCTGTAATTCCATGGAGTGATAATGTGCCCGGTAGAGTACAGCTATTTCTCCCACAGGCATGCCCTTATCGACCAGTTCAATTATGCGCTGGGCGACAAAATCGGCCTGCTGCAGGACATTCCTGACAGGAACAAAGACAGGCCTGACACCCTTCCTCCTGACCGCCCTCAGCTCCTTCTGAAATTGCCTTGAATTGTTTTCGATACTCATATTCGCAAAGTGAAGAATTTCCGGTGTGCTCCTGTAATTGGTCTCAAGCTTGAATATTTTCGCGTCCGGATACTTTTCGGGAAACCTGATAATATTGGCAAAATTCGCTCCCCTGAAAGAATATATGCTTTGCGAATCATCCCCTACCACCATCAGGTTCTTATGATAACCGGCAAGAAGATCAAGTATCTCCGCCTGAATGATATTGGTGTCCTGATACTCATCCACAAGTATATGATGGAATTTTTCTGAATATTCATCCCTTATATCAGGAAAACCGGTCAACAACTCACACCAGTTAATAAGGATATCATCAAAATCCATCACATTCAGTTCTCTTTTTCTGATTCGGTAACGCAGGGCAACCTTGAGAATATCGGTAATGCAATGGGAAAAACTGCGATATCTGTTTGCAATTATATCTTCTGTTTTTATTCTGGTATTCGAAGAAAGGCTTATAATATCTCCCAAAACGTTGGGCTTGGGAAAATTTCCATCCGCAGTATGGATTCCAAACTCCTTTATGCACGTATTCAGAAGCTGTCTGGAATCCTCCGCGTCCACAATTGAATAGCTTCTCTCGTAACCGAGAAGCCCGGCGTGTCTCCTGAGTATGCGGTTTCCCACATGGTGAAAAGTTCCGCCCCACAGCCTCCCCAGATCCACATCCACAAGCGTTTCAACGCGGGAAAGCATGGAGCGCGCGGCCTTGTTTGTAAATGTGGCAAGCAGGATATGTTCCGGTTCTGTCCCCTGCTCTATCAGATGGGCAACCCTGTACGTCAGCGCACGCGTCTTTCCGCTTCCGGCGCCGGCGATCACGAGAATGGGGCCTTCTTTGGCCGTCACCACATCAAGTTGTTCGGAGTTGAGTTCTTTTTCGTAGTCAATCACAGTAATTTCCGGTTAGGTTTTTGCATATAAGCGCCAGTCATTCTGTTCTTTGAAATTTTGCAAGCTCTCTACATTGGAATCAGTGCTGAAAGCTGAGTTGCGCAGCTCATTCT
>JAFDAI010000165.1 GCA_019313905.1 Deltaproteobacteria bacterium
GAAAGTAATTCTGGTTATGGACAACCTCAACACGCACAATACGGCCTCGCTATACACGGCCTTTCCACCTGAAGAAGCCAGGCATCTGGCGGAGCGCCTTGAAATACATTACACTCCTAAGCACGGGAGCTGGCTGAACATAGCAGAGATTGAACTCAGCGTTTTGAAGCGACAATGTCTTGCAGGTCGAATTGACTGTATTGAGAAGATGCGAGATGAAGTGGCGGCATGGAATACCGATCGAAACAACCGTCAAACCAAGGTCGATTGGCAATTTAGCACTAATGACGCTCGTATCAAACTGAAACGGCTATATCCGAAACTTTAAGATATGCAGTGTACTAGGAATGATGTACAATTGTTAACTAGGGAAGAGGCGCTAAAGGCCAGGAATGAAAGTATCGCAGCTACAACGCGAATCTTTGAGAATGTCAAAAAGGAAGACGTGCTTATTGCTGTTGATAAAATCTTTCGTCTATGTGATGGGTCTGATTTTAAGCTCAACCATACTGAGAGTGCCGTCACCGGTTCACGAAGATGGAGTATATATCTTGTATTAAACGCAGTATTCGGTGTCGATAATTGGATTGTCACAGCGGACCAAATAGATGATAACGTTAAGGTCACAGTGTTGGTCAATTCATCTGCTACAACCATCGCTGTGCCGCTTGTGGGGGATACTGCACCGGACATTAACTCCACGATTCCAGGTAATGCCCTGTATGCTGTTTTTTTTAATCGTCTCGGCTACTTGCTTGGAGAATCAACTGAATGGTGGGATTGCGAAACAGCGAAAAAGAAAATTAAAGAACTAGGATTGAACGGAGAGATCGATCCTCTTTGTCACTTCACCGTCAAAGATGATAAACTCAAATAGCAGTATTAATGATAAAGCTATTGGAATATTTATTATATTTCCCCTGTTGTAAGGTCTAGGCGGAGGCCGAAAAGACCTCTGTCTATCCTCTCCATCGTTCCATTCCCCTACGATCATTTTAGAACAAGTACCACCTGGCCCATACTTGAAAGGCTCCTGAGAGATCGGGGGCCTTTTTTGTGCCTGTTTCAGGTGCAGGGGGTAGCGTACAGGGTAGCGGGAAAACAAAACGGAAAGAACAAGGGGCTAAGCTTTTCGCCTAACCCCTTGTTCTTATTGGTTTTATTTGGTAGCGGGGGCCGGATTCGAACCGACGACCTTTGGGTTATGAGCCCAACGAGCTACCTGACTGCTCCACCCCGCGTCATGTCCATTTTGAAGCATCCTTCAGCGTATGTCTGCACTGCCTGCCGGATGTGGTGCTGTATCTAAGCCAATATGCGAAAAATGTCAAGGAGTATTCTCTTTCACTCGATTCCTTTCAGAATGATCGGACCCATATTTTCGGCCTGGACACGGTGCTCAACCTCACGATATGTGTCACCGCAGACGAGGATCTGCCCCGCCCGCGCAAGGCTTTCGAGCCTCGCCGCCACGTTGACGGTCGCCCCCATCACGGTGTACTCTTTTTTCCTGGAAGAACCGAATATGCCCGCCATAACCTCTCCAGTGCTGATCCCGATGCCGATGGGAATCTTCTGCCTGGTTTCAGAAAGATCGCTGTTTATCTTATCGATTGCATCCATCATCTCAACCGCGCACACAACCGCCCGTATGGCGTCATCTTCGAAGGTCAGCGGGGCCCCGAAGACACCCATGATGCTGTCCCCCACATGTTTGTCCAAGGTTCCGTTCTGTCCGCATATGATCGCGTCCAGGGGTGAAAAATAGTGCACGTTGAGCATCTCGCACAGCTCTTCAACGTTCAGTCTTTCCGATAACGCGGTGAAGCCCCGTATATCGCTGAAGAGAACCGTGGCCTTCTGTTTCTTCAGTGTTATTTGGGATCCCTCCTTCCACATCTCGGAGAAGACCTGTTCCGATACAAACTGTTTCAGTCTCTTCCTGAGATTGCATTCCCTGATCTTCGCCCTCAGTTCGATATTGGAGAAGGGTTTTGTGATAAATCCGTCTATCCCCGCATTGACCGATTCGATGGCGCTCTCCATGGTGGCGTATCCGGTCAGCATAATCCGCGTCATCTCCGGATTGATCTTCCCTATCTCGATAAGTGTCTCCAGTCCGTCAATCCCCGGCATTTTGTAATCCGACATGACGGTCTCTATACTGTGCGGATTATCCCCGACGATACCGATGGCCCGGCTGCCGTCCTCCGCCAGGAGTACGCGGTACCCGTCTCTTTCAAGAACCTTTTTCAGGGATCTCCTCACGCCCTCTTCATCATCCACCACTAAAAGGCTCATCGCTCCCTCCTCCGGCAAGGGATCTCCACCGACACGGTGGTCCCCCTCCCCACTTCACTCTGTATGATGATGTTCCCGCCATGTTTCTTCACGATCTCATGGGCGATGTACAGACCGAGCCCCGTACCCTCGCCTGGCTTCTTGGTCGTAAAAAAAGGTTTGAACGCATCTCTGGCCTCCTCGGGTGACATGCCCCTCCCCGTGTCGCGGCACTCGATACGG
>JAFDAI010000084.1:0-4898 GCA_019313905.1 Deltaproteobacteria bacterium
ACAATTTCACTATTTCCATTGGTCATTTAATTCCCTTGTTTGTATGGTTCTGACGATAGGCTATTAGATATCGGTGACCCTTGTTCGGGGGTTATTTTTCTACCATAACCCAACAGCCTGACAGGGTTCCTTCACAAAGGGATTCTCATTACCCTGAATCTTCTCTATCCTCTTACATCTCACACATTCCCAAGTATCGACTGGATCTTCTCTGTCCCAAGACTCATAGAGTTTCCGGTTCTTCTTGCTGATAATCCCATGTCCCGGATAGGCCCAGTCCATGTAAAAATAAGTTCGCGCTATATTGCCACGTTTTTCCGGTAGTGGTTCCGCTTTTCTATTTTCAATCTCCATATCGCAGTTTCCGAATTCCCTTTTCTCAGGATGTCCGTCACGCCATTCCGGGAAGCTTTGACCGAACGCATGCGCGGGAACAATATGCTCCCATTCCAGCCGGTGTGCTCGTTTCCATCTTTTCTTTGGGGTGTATTTATCTGAGGAAATGATTTTCTTGTTGATGTAGAAGGAACAGCTGTCACTACTTTTTCTACTTTTCCATAACCTCCCTTACTTTCATAGACAGGGCCTTCATGCTGAACGGCTTCTGGATAAAGCTGTTGCAACCGCGCTCCAGGATTCTTGACGCCTGGCCGTTTATACTGTATCCGCTTGAGAGGACGACCCTGATATCAGAATTGATATCCTTTAACCTGTCATACGTCTCTCCGCCTCCCAGACCGGGCATGATCATGTCCAGGATGACAAGGTCAATTGTGTCCTGGTTCTTCCTGTAGATCTCTATGGCCTCTTCCCCGCTGCCGGCTGTCAATATCTTGTAGCCCAGCCCCTGCAGCATCTGGGTCGCCACATCGATGATCATCTCCTCATCGTCTACAAGAAGGATCGTCTCATGTCCCGCCAGAAGCTGTTTTTCTCTGATCCCTGCCACCTGTGCCCTGACCACTGATTCTGATGCAGGCAGATAGATGTTGAAAGTGGTCCCATGCCCCTTCTCGCTGTAAGTGTTTATTATGCCTCTATGACGTTTGATGATCCCGTATGCACTTGCCAGACCCAGCCCCGTGCCCCTGCCCATCTCCCTGGTGGTGAAAAAGGGCTCAAATATCCTGATTCTCGTGGCCTCATCCATGCCCACACCGGTGTCTGTAACCGATACCTTCACGTATTTCCCCGGATCCACTTCATAGGGCCTCACATAGTTTTCATCAAGGTTTACATTTTCTGTTTCAATATACAGATCCCCGCCTGCAGGCATGGCCTGCCAGGCATTGACATAGAGGTTTATAAATACCTGCTCCATCTGGCCAGGGTCCACTTCCGCAGTCCACAGCTCATCCGAATACTTCGAATGAATGACTATCTCCTTTTTTGTGCGGCCGAACATATCCGATGTCTTCCGCACAATATCGTTTAGATTTGTCGGCTTGACATCATATGCCCCGCCCCTTGCAAAACCCAGAAGCTGTTTGGTAAGGTCTGCTCCGCTCTTGACACATTGCTCAATGCTCTTGAGTCTCTCATATTCCGGATTGCCGGAGTCAATCTGCATAAGCATCAAAGAAGTATTTCCCTGTATGGCTGTGAGCAGGTTGTTGAAGTCATGAGCAATACCCCCGGCCAGGGTGCCGATTGCCTCCATCTTCTGGGCCTTCTGAAACTGGGTCTCAAGGCGTCTTCGTTCCGTTTCGTCCCTGATGATTCCCTGGTATCCTGTAACATTTTCATCCGCATCTTTTATTGTAACGGTGGCAATGGTTGCCGGGAAAACCGTTCCGTCCATCCTTTTGAGATTGATCTCGTGAGATGTCGCGAATCCTGCTCTGTCTATTATTTCTGTAAAGGTGACCCTGTCTGCCGGATCCGCGTAGATGTCACTTGCGATATTTATTTTATCCAGGTCGTCTCTTTTGATGCCGAAAAGATTGAGGCCGGCATCATTCATATCAATAAATTTGCCGTCCACGCTCGTTATATAAACAGTATCTTTTGATGCCTCAAAAAATTCCCTGTACTTTTCCTCGCTCTGACGCAGGGACTCTTCGGCGCGCTTAAGTGGTGTTATGTCCATCAGTGAGGCAACGCTTTTCCCCGTCCCGGGGATCATGCCCACCCTGATAAAGATATCCTTTATGTTTCCCTCCCTGTCCGCAAAGCGGAAGTCATATTCCGTCGGAGCCTTACCCCCATTTTTCCTCCTTTCAGTAGCATATTCCTTCATCCTTTCAAAGTCTTCTTCAACCACAAATTCGGTCCACTTCTTCCTGCCCTCCAGTTCCTCTCGGGAATATCCGCTGAGTCTCTCGAATTCCGAGTTTACCATGGACATAGTCTTATCTTCCTCAAGAATCAAGGTGGCTGTACCTGTGTTCTCAAAAATACTGCGGTATCTCTCCTCACTTGCCTGCAACACCTCTCTCCCTGCCAGGATTTCTTTTGTCTTTCTCTTTACCTGTATTCTTGTTGCGATTATCACAAGAATAAAAAAGGCAAATAGAGCCGCGATGGTTTTTAGTGCCGCGCCCAGCCACTTTGGAAATACTTCCTTTTCCGCGATTTCCGATTCAAAATATTTCCCCAGCAATCGGTAATAGATGGAATTTTCGTCCTGTTTAAGCTGCTTTATGTGATAATTTATTCTTCCGGAAAGGTATGGGGTTGATTCGGCATCCTTTGGGAAGGCAAATTTCATATTAATGGGCTGGAAAATAATGGGTGACCTTTTAACCTTAAAATTCTTCGCGTTTTTATTCCCGAAGTTCCTGTTTGTTATCCCGGCATCGGCCCTGTTTTCTTCTACCGCCTTAAATACCTCCGTGTAATCATCCAGTTCCAGGAAGGTGCAATCTAAATTAAATCCACGAGCGATTTCTCTTAATCCGCCGGATCCTTCAAGGTTGACGCTTCCCTTAAGGGCCGCGATTTTTTTGTTTTTCAGGTCGGTTATAGACTGGATTTCCGTGTTCTCTTCATTAACATACATTCTTGTCCAACTTATAAGAACAGGGGCTTCAGAGAAGGCGTAGAGTTCATTGCGCTTTTCCGTAAATGCCACATCCGGCATTATATCTATCTCTTCACTCTTTAACCTGTCGAGCCCCTCACTCCATGTCCCCCAGATATATTCTATCTTCCAGTTTTCTTTTTTAGCTATGTCTTCTATGAGATCAGGCCAAAATCCGGAACCCTTGCCGTTCTCATTCATATAAATTTTAGGGTGATTTGCATAAGCGCCGACCTTTATTGATAACGGTTCCTGCCCGGCGGCAACGGTTGAAAAGGCGGTGTTCGTAATTAAGATAAAGACAAAGGCGAGAATTAAAGGCGGAAGAAATTTACGTTTTATGCTCTGAATGTGTTGCTGACTGGTTATGGATAATTTTATTTTTTGCATGAATCTGTACCCGTGTCTCACTTTGTTCATGACTTCTTCCTGACCCTTCTGATCTCCTGTTTGAACTCTTTCATCCGCAGCTCCTGCCCCACAAAGAGTTTATTCATGCGCTCAGCTCAAACTTTGCGTTCTTCTGTTCCAGATCGACTGTGCGTTCCTTCACACGTTGCGCAAGTTCTTCATTGAGTTTGCGTATCTCATCCTCAGCCTGCTTGCGCTCGGTGATGTCGTGGAGCACCTCAATTACCGAAACAACTTTCCCATCAGAGTCTTTCACCGGTGAGCAACTGGTGACAAAATTGATACGGCTTCCAATTTTCAGGATGCAGATGGTCGTATGAGATTTTTATTATGCTTCCCTTGCTGTTTGCTTTGGCCATTTTTGCCGGCCCTTTTTCAGCTTATTTGTTATTGACGCTATCCTTCAGATTCGAGGAATACTTGAAAGTAACTACTTTCCTCGGCGCTAACGTGATGCTTTCTCCTGTTTGAGGATTCCTTCCTTTCCGCTCGTTCTTTTCATTGACACAGAATTTCCCGAACCCGCTGATCAGAACATCCTCGCCGCTCTCAAGAGTTGATTTCATGATCTCCATTACAGACTCAAACAGCTCATCACTCCGCTGCATGGAGTATCCGATTTCTTTGTGTATAGAGTTCACCATCATCTGTTTTGTCAGTGTCACGGCCACTACCTCCCAAAAGGTTATTTGATTTGATACGACAAATTGTCATGCTCTGTCAACCCTGATTCACCATCAAAATCGAAGAATCTTTGAGAAACCATAGGCTTATAATGTTTTATTTGTAATACTCAGGTGCAAGCAAAATTGCTGCAAGACCTTATTACTAAAGGAATTCGTAAAATTAGGCGGTGGATTTGGGTCAACAAGAGTTCATGAGGCACAATGAAAACTTGGTGGCTGACGAAAGTATACAGAGAGGATTAGCAGATGGTCAAAAAGGAAACCCCCGAAGGACGTGAATCCCCTCGGGGGCGCAAATAAAGATAGAATCAATAATCATTTTACATCAGATAGTATGAAAAATTCAAGAAAAAACAATATTGACGTATTCCCCGCCCACAAAGTGTAATTTTTCATTGTAAACGGTAAAGCAAGCACTGACTTCGGAGGAGTATCCGATCTACACACGTACAAGCATGGTTAATGAACATATTGAACCTTTTGATTGGTTTATCAAGGGATCCTATATCGTAAGACGTCAGAGAATAAGTGTCATCATCAGCAACCTCGGTCCAAAGGGTTTGCCGGCAGCGACATCAGCATATATTGAAATATCAAACTAAGAAAAATATACGCAAATCATTGACGCAAACCTCCCATTTTAGTATTACTGTCATCAAGGGAATTGGATGAAGGTATAAGTGGTAAAGTTATTTCAGGATTAGGTGGCAGTTTTCGCAGGAATACATACCCTCTATATATACTCTAAATTATGGATTGGGAAGTATCTCACTTATATT
>JAFDAI010000084.1:4930-5391 GCA_019313905.1 Deltaproteobacteria bacterium
GTTGAGTGTATAATTGGTAATCGTTTCGACCTTTTTCTTTGACCCTGTACATGGCTATGTCGGCATTTTTAAGGAGAGTATTAATATCTTCACCATCTTCGGGGTAAACGGCAGCACCAAGGCTGGTGGTAATATGAAGGTTCTGACCACCTAAAACAAAGGGATATCGTAAGGACTCGACGATCTTTCGGGATGTTGTAACCACATCGTTCGAATGCTCAATCTCCTGCAATAATCTCATAAATTCATCGCCCCCCATACGAGCAACCACATCTTCTTCACGGACAAGGGTTATAAGCCGTTGGCCAACCCCCTGGAGCAATTGGTCTCCAATATTATGCCCAAATGTATCATTAATCTCTTTAAAATAATCAAGGTCAAGTAACATAACTCCCAATCTTTGTTTGTTCCGCCGGGCATGAGCTTCCGCCAGGATGAAATGTTCATTGAAAAGTACTCTG
>JAFDAI010000049.1 GCA_019313905.1 Deltaproteobacteria bacterium
CGATATCTGACTCCACTGATATGATGCGATACCGTCGTCAATATCTGAGGAGGAAGATCCATCGAGCGTTACCGTGTCTCCCTCATTTACCGTCTGATTAGATCCGGCATCGGCCACGGGCGGTTGATTTTCTAATGGCTCAGGTGTTCCTGTGCCATGTGTGACAATTGCTATCGGATTTTCATCAGGGTCATCAGAGGAAATATTTATTATATCATCGAATGAAGCGTCAGTTGTAGGTGCAAAGCGCACCGCAAACGTGCGACTGTTACCTTGCGATATGGTCTCTCCCGAACAGTTATCCGTCACAATACTAAACGGTGCAGAAAGTCCCCCAATAGTCCCGATATGAAGATCTGCGATACCCTCGTTGGTAACGGTAATCGTAACATCTGATACGTCTCCTATTGTAACATCTCCAAAATAATATATGTCGGGATCGACGAAAATATCGGTTACAGGCTCAGTGGGAGTATACATTACCTCATCTGAATAATCACTCTCGCCTGCCGCATTGTATGCCGTAGCGGCAAAGTAATACGTTACTCCAGATTCCAGATCCCCGATAATACAGGTAGTAAAGTGGCCCACGTCCACCATCTCAGAATAGTCTCTGCTGTCGAAACCATAATATATCTTATAACCTGCAATATCCGGCTCGGGATTCGGATTCCATCCCAGTGCTATATCGGCGGCACGAACATTGTGACTGGACAGTGGAACCAGTATGAGAACTGCTAGAAGGGATATAATACTTAGTATAAAAAGGTAATGAAACCTTTTATGATGATTTCGTTTCGATAAGAAAGCCGATAACATGGCAACACCTCCATAAGTAGCATTTCCTTAGCCAAGCGAAATGTAACACCTGAAGGCGCTGCTTTCACATGGCAACCCTGCTTCCGTATCCCGATACCCTCGGAACTTAGGTCAGTGGCTTTGCGTCCCACCCTTTCGGTATGGTTTGCCTTTTTCAGACCTTTTTTTATCTTTATATATATATTAGCGCTTATTATACGTAACTATATAAAAATATACTATGAAATGCGTCACATTTGTAATGTGAAATATTTAATATGACTTTTTTGCTAAGCCTTGGTTGAGATTTAATCTCCAAGACCCCGCTTTGTCATTCCCACGAAGATGGGAATCCACCTTACTTACACGAAAAAATCTACCAGAGTTGTAGGCTTTTGTAAAGAAAAGAACACTACAGGGTGTGTTATTTAAAATCAGAGCACAATATATGGTGTTTTGCATGGGTGTGGGAGATATGGAGAAGTAGAATGCAGGAATCAGACTACCTTTTATAATGAGGATACTACACCGTCAACGGCGACAATCTCCATATAAAATGTTCTATAGAATACCCTGGTCCTTTGACGCGCGTTGCCGTATGAGTTTTTTCACGAAGATCTCATCCCTCTCCATTTCCTCAATCCTGTCCGAAATGTACTTCCTCGCCTCCTCGTGCTGGGGAATGAATATCTTCTCAAGGGCATTCACCCGCCTCTGTACCTTTTTTAGCTCTTTTGAAAGTATAATGATAGATTTAGTAGTGGTCGCATATTCGGCGAGCACCTCGAGTACCTTTGTCGATCGCTCTTTTGCCGTGTCATATGTGGCGGTCGTGCCTGTTAGGGAAGCAGATAGCCTGGGTTTCTTAAAAGCAAGCCTGATTTTCGAAAGATTCAGCCCCATAAGTTTTGTAAATTTCATGTGGAAAAAGTATCCTCTCTTCTCGGAAGAACTTTTTAAGGTTATAGTCTCAGATCCCATGTCAACGGCCGCTATCCGATAAGCCGCATAGAGCTCATCCAAAACACCCGAGAATTCGGATTCCACTCTTCTGATTTCACTAATGTACCTGACGATCTCTATAGCCAGAATTTCCCTTTTCTGGTTTAGGAGGTCGTAGCCTTCGTATGCGAAAGAAAGGTCTTCCTTAAGCTTTCGCAAAGATGATTTGGTGGGAGGAAGTTCTATCTTTGGCATTATACCCTCTCATCCTGAGATATGTAGTACCTCTGAATGTCTTCCTCGCAGATACGGTACAACTCGTCCCTTGGAAGCAAGGAGAGCATCTGCCAACCGATATCGAGCGTCTGTTCAATCGGCCTGTTTTCCTCATCGCCCTGGCTCAAAAACTGATTTTCGAACGCGGTCCCGAACTTCAAATAGATCTTGTCGAGTTCAGAGAGCTCTTCCTCTCCCACAATGGCTGCAAGTGCTCTTATGCGCTTAACCTTGGCATATGTAGCGAAGAGCTGAGCCGCAACCTCGGCATGGTCCTTGCGCGTCCGTTTCTCCCCGATACCGTCCTTCATCAGTCTTGAGAGTGAGGGCAGACCGGCAATGGGTGGATATATCGCCTTATTGAAGAGCTCCCTTTCAAGTACTATCTGGCCCTCGGTAATGTAACCCGTCAGGTCTGGAACGGGATGGGAGATATCGTCGCTCGGCATGGTGAGTATGGGTACCTGGGTAATTGAGCCCTTGAGATCCTTTAGTCTGCCGGCACGCTCGTATATGGATGCGAGGTCGCTGTAGAGGTAGCCCGGGTAACCCTTCCTGGAGGGAACTTCTCCCCTGGAGCTGGAAAGCTCCCTGAGGGACTCGCAGTAGTTCGTCATGTCGGTCAGGATTACAAGCACGTGCATTCCCTCGTCAAACGCGAGGTGCTCGGCCAGGGTTAACGCCACTCTTGGGGTGATGAGGCGCTCGATAGAGGGGGCATCAGCAAGGCTCAGAAATATGGCCGAATGTGTGAGAACGCCCGATTCCTCGAGTGAGTCGATGAAAAATCTTGCCACATCGAATTTCACGCCCATGGCGGCGAGTATGACGGTGAATTCTTCCTCCGCACTCAGGATCCTGGCTTGGCGGGCTATCTGAGCTGCAATCAAGTTGTGTGGCATGCCACTGCCCGAGAATATCGGGAGCTTTTGGCCCCGAATAAGAGTATTCATTCCGTCAATGGCGGATATCCCGGTCTGTATGAAATCCCTTGGGTATTCCCTGCGCCAGGGGTTTACCGGCAGGCCATTCACATCCATCATGTTATCCGTAATAACCTGGGGCGCACCATCGATGGGCCTTCCAAGCCCATCGAAGACCCTACCAAGCATATCGCGATCCACAGGGATTTCAAGTGATTTTCCCACAAAGGTGATTCTCATGTCCTTTATCGAAAGTCCACTCGTACCCTCGAAAACCTGGACAACGGCCCTCTGTTCATCCACCTCAAGCGTTTGCCCTATTCGCACCTCAGAGGACCCGTCCCGAATCTCCACGATCTCGCCGTAGCCGACACCTTTGACTCCCTCGACGAAGATCAGTGGACCGGAGATACCTGAAAGGGTTGTATACTCAATCTCTGCTGGCATATCTATACCTCTGTCATATGCTCTTTAAGCGAATCAAGTCCTGATGCAAGTCTCTTTCTATATTCATCGATCCTTCCGGTCTTGTTGTTTGGAACTTCGGATTTGAGCCGTACCATTTCCGAGACAACATCCAATGCAGCTATATCCTTGACGGAAAGTCCATCACGGATAAGTTCCGACCCCTTTTTATAAAGATCCAGGATAGTCTCTAGAAGATTGAGCTGCTTTTCCGGACTACAATACTTGTCAATCGGATCAAAGGCGTTTTGCTGGAGGAACGCGTTCTTGATCATCTCGGCTACAAAAAGGATGAACTGCTGAACTGGCGGCAGGGCATCGGTCCCGACGAGTTTTACTACCTGCTCCAGCCTGTGGTCCTCAAGAAGTATATTCATGGTCTCGTTTCTGACTGAAAGCCATTGGCTGTCCAGATTTTTCCACCAGCCCTCTATATCATGAAGATATTCGGTGTAACTATCTATCCAGCTTATGGAAGGATAGTGCCTGGCGTCGGCCAAAACCTTGTCCAATGCCCAGAAGCACCTCACGAACCTTGTCGTATGCTGGGTAACGGGTTCCGAGAAGTCGCCTCCCGGGGGAGATACCGCACCAATGATAGTGATGTCACCATCGTTACCAGAGAGGGTTTCCACGAGGCCTGCCCTTTCGTAGAACTCGGCAAGCCTGGTAGCCAGGTAGGGCGGGAATCCCTCCTCCGCGGGCATGTCTCCAAGCCGGCTGGACAGTTCCCTCAGGGCCTCGGCCCACCTGGATGTGGAATCAGCCATAACCGCCACGCTGTAACCCATGTCGCGGTAGTACTCCGCAATGGTTACCCCGGTATATATGCTTACCTCTCTAGCGGGAACAGGCATATTGGATGTATTCGCGATCATGACCGTTCGCTCGATAAGAGGCTGGCCGTTTCTCTCATCTATAAGCTTAGGAAAATCCGTAAGGACATCGGTCATCTCATTGCCACGCTCACCGCAGCCTATGTATACGATGATATCCGCATTGCACCACTTCGCCAATGCATGCTGGGTCATGGTCTTGCCCGTTCCAAAACCACCTGGTATGATGGCTGTTCCACCCCTGGCTATCGGGAAGAATGTGTCTATTACCCTCTGGCCTGTCACAAGAGGCATGAAGGGTTTCTTTCTGATTCTGCTCGGTCTTGGCTTCCTTACAGGCCAATACTCGGCGAGTTTTCCCGTGTATGTGCCGACGCCGGTATCAACGATGTATACCTCATCCTCTATCGTGTATTCTCCAGTATCAGCGATGTTGGTCAATCTGCCAGAAACCCCGGGGGGAACGAGGATCCTGTGCATGACAAGAGGACTTTCCCGGATCTCTCCAAGGATATCTCCCTCCTTCACCCTGGTTCCAGTCTTGGTTAACAGCTCGAATTTCCATTTTCTACTCATATCCAGCGGAGACAGTTTTATCCCCTTTTTTATATAGTTTCCGCAGACCTCGGAGATACCAACCAGAGGGCGCTGTATGCCGTCGTATATGTTTGTGATAAGCCCCGGCCCCAAGAGAACAGAAAGGGGCCTGCAGTAAGAAATCACCTCATCGCCCGGCATCAGGCCTGTGTTATCCTCGTATACCTGTATGATGGTTACATCCTCAACGAGCCGTATAACCTCGCCAATGAGTCTGTCAGACCCCACCTCGGCGATATCGAACATTCTTATCCCCTTTAGACCTATCGCCTTGACGATTGGGCCATTCACTGATATCACCTTTCCCGTCACTGTGCTGCTCACATCCATTCACCTGTCATCTATAAGGAGAAACCCCTTTGTTTCAAGATCCGCATGACCTCTTGGCGGATCATCGGTGATTTCCTGAAATAGATTCTCTCCATGGTGCTGTTGAATCTACGACCTCCCGGTTTGTCGTGGACGATACATCCGCCCCACTTTATTGTGCTATCTTCATGTACGACAATGTCCCGGTTCCTGCCATCCGCCTTGACGGCCTCCAAGATCTCCTTCTCAAAGACACGATCTTCTGTTTTCAGACAAATTTCAACCCCGGCCTGACTTTTTTCTGCGGAATCGCATACCACATGCAGGAGAAATTTTTTGTAACGCGGATCATTCCGCATCTCTTGCACGGCCTCTTTTACAATATGGTTGATAAAATCTTCAATGATGCGAAGTTTGAGCTTTTTGCGCTCGAGGATGTCCCTGTTCTCCAGCCTGGATAGCTCCTGTGCTGTTTTTGCCTCGGTTTCGCCCTCGGTCTTCCTCCTGAAATTTTCTATCTCAGCAGCACAAGCCTCATCCAGAGCATTGACCTCGGAGGCTTCTTTCTTTTTTATTGCGCGGATCGCGCGCTGAGATTCTTTCCTGATAGAACTTTCCAATGACGTTTTGTCCATGATTAACTTTTCCATATGATCACAGGGCAATACCAAGCGCCTCGGCTATGTAACCCACGACCGACCTGCGGAATCCCCTTGTGTCGTCAATGCCGGGCACCTCGATGACCACAGTGCTTAAGCTTTCCAGGTTTATCTCTGTGATCCTCACTTGGAGATCCTCGGCGAGGTCATTCGTAATAACCACTATACCGGCATCCCCTTTTCCGATGACCTCTTCAAGCCTTGCCGATGCGCTGTCTCTACCGGAGACCACCCCTTCTATCCCGGAGAGACGGAAAGCACTTACGGTATGCATGTCACCGATAATGTAGATATTCTTCATGTTACAGCTTGTTCAGGATCATGATCGCGATGATGAGGCCGTATATGGCAATGCCTTCGGCCAGACCGAGGAAGACAAGGACTCTTCCTGTGAGTTCCGGCTTCTCGCTAACGGCGCCCAAACCTGCGGAACCTATCCGGGCCACGGCAAAGGCACTCGCGAGGCAGGCTATTCCGACGGCTAATGCCGCGGATATGTATCCCACACCCACCTGTTCTTTTCCCGGATTTATCTCGACCACGTTTGATGCGGCCGCAAACATCACATCCGGGAAAAGCAACAGAACCGCTAAGACAAGAGAACTACTTAAAAAAACCACAAACAGGTTATTCTTGATCATCCTACACCTCCGACGTTTTTACCTTTAGTGTGAAGGGGGCGAATGCAACCCCGTCCCCCCTGAAAAACTTGCTGAAAAACTCGTAGTACTCGAGTCTCAGCGACTGGATCCCGCAGATAAACCCCTCAAAGCCAATGATAAAGATGTTTCCTGCAATGATGATGGTAAGTGCACCCGCAGATTTCATCGAGGGATCGAACATGCCTGCCAGCGTGTATGTCACGATGCTCAATCCCGCATGCGAGAGCGCGAAAGCCCCCACCCGGATGAATGAGATGGTGTTTGCAAGCATGCTTAATCCTATCTCCAGGATCTCTACAAGCGTCTCGATCACGTATTCGGATATGCTGTGCGGTTTGTGCTCCTTGAAAAGGGCGGGTCCAAGCACGCCACGCAGGGAAAAGAGGACAAGGGGCAAGACGATGAATCCGCCGACTTCCCATGGCCCAGGTCCCTGTCCGATGCGTATGTACCTCACGGCAAGGAGCACGATTGCAGCATAGAGAACGAGTATGGCGAGCCCCCTCTTCTCAAGGAGGGCCTCGGTATACTTCGAGTTCATGAGATTGTTTATAATGTTGACGCAAAGGCCTGCAATGATGAACAGGGCCCCCATCAGTATGGTCACGGAAAACAGGCCCATGGGGTGTTCAATGGGGTGAAACCAGAGGGCGGGTATGATATGCTCACTCGAAAAGATGCTGCCATAGAGCGCCCCGCAGATGGCGGCAGAAAGTCCGCATACAATCAGGACGCCTCCGGCCTGTCCGAGGCCTGTCCGGGATGGTCCCTTCTTTTTGGCGATTCTGCTGAGAATAACGCCGCCCAGTGCAAGCACGAGCCCCTGTCCGAGGTCGCCGAACATGAGGCCGAACATAAGAGCAAAGGTGACAGCTGTGAGCGGGGTAGGGTCTATCTCACTGTTGGCCGGCATACCCATTATCTTCACGAGGAGTTCGAATGGCCTCAAGAGCCTGATATTTCTCAAACAGACAGGGGCATCAGGATCCCTCTGCTCGGATACGATGGCGATGAATCTGTTGCCGCATATTTCTTGAAGGATACTGAAAAGCCTCTGTTTGTCTGTTATGTCCATCCAGCCCGTTATGAACATGGCCCTGGATGAGAATAGTGCCATTCTCAAGGCCTTGAAGACCTCATCGTATCCCATATATATGCTATACAAATTCATCAGGGTTTGACCCATTCCACCCTTCAGACCACTAAAATATCCATCAAGGATCTCAAGCCGGTGCCTTAATGTGTTCTCACGACGCATCAGGCTTTCAGGGGAAAGTTCGATTAAGTCTCCGGACTTGTCGGTAAAACCATATTTCTTGAGGAATTGGATCATCCGGGAAAGATCTGCGGGAAGGGCGGCTCCGAACACATATCTGTCCGCCTTAGCCACCGTGAAGTTTCCTTGAGCAGGGGCTTTCCAATCGGTGTTTTCCACAACCCCGAAGACAACCTTGACCAGTCGCGTCATTTTGATCGCCCCGGGATCAATGCCCATCCGATTTAATGCCTCAAGGTATGCTATGCGCTCTGTTGTAACCCCCAATGCCTCCTGAATCCTCGATCGAAGTCTCTGCACACGTTCAATGGTACTTTTGGTCTTTGAGATGAACTCCTCATCCTGAGTTGTGTCTCGTGTCCTCTCAAGTAAGCCAACCTCTCCAGGCTCGATATTCAGGGCATTCAGTGCGGACTCGATTCCCGAAAGGATCTCTCTTCGCTTGGCTTCCTCATTCTTAAGCCCTGCATCTACCATGGTATCGGTTAAGCTGTCCCGCGAACGGGAGAGATGGATAAACCCCGCCTTTCCCAGCTCGAGATAGACTTCATGGTAGAATATCTTCTCAAGGGCTATGGTAACCTTTCTGATATCAGATTTTACGAACATTCTATTCATCATACTTCACATATGATCCTTTCGAGGATTGCCTCAGGAGACAAACCGAATCTCAGGCCCTCGATGATGCAAAACAAGTTCCCTATCTGGTAGTAGAGCAGCAACAGATAAGCGACCACACAGTATATGGAGTGAAAATCCTTGTGGAACATGGATGAGACCCATCTGTAATAATATTGTTCCAGATGATATTCTATATCTACTACGGACGGTGTCTGCCCGCCACTTTTTCTCAGCTGTTCAAGACGTGTATTCAACTCCTTCTCTACTATCCTTACCTGTGGCCAGGCAGGAACTCCGAAGAGGCCATTGAACATCTCAAGGTAAAGCCGTATCCTTTCATCGCTCCAGTGATAGCTTTCCTTGAGCCTCCACTGCCGGATCATCATAAGGACGGCGATCCTCCGGAGCACAAAGTCCCGGAATACTTTTTTGGCCTCGGGAAAGAATAGGGTTGAAGATGCATACAGGTTTCCGGTTGCGCAGATGTCCACTCGGATCTCAAGGTGTTCATAGCTTGAGATATCCCTGAGCACGTTTTCCAGGTATGTGCCGGCCATAATTGCCCTTATGTCATCCAGCGAAAGGTCTTTCTGAAGCAGGCTTCTGTCCAAAATGGCGTAAGGCCCGATATCGTACCATTGTTCCAGACTCTGTCTGCCAAATGCCTTTGCCAGAAGGAACTTTGCGTTGTTCACCTCGTACTGGCGAAGAAAGGCGATGAAAAGTGGAGCATATTTTCTGGTTGCCTCGGCAAGATGGATGACCATGGCGATCTGCTCCCTGAAAACCATCTCCTTGGCTTCGAGATAATCATGTACGCCAGAGATCTTGTCGTAAAAGGCCTCTTGATCCCTGACAATTGAGGTATAATCCTTGAGCGAAAGGAGATGGCCCCTCATGGAATATATCCTGGTATGGAGGTTGTCTTGATCTGCGTAGTATCTCATTGTTCCTCAAATTGTAAGAAGGATAGAAATGATCTTTTCCTTTATCGCCTCATTAAGCGCCGGGTCCTGATAAAGCCTTTCATTATCACTGCTTGCAGCTAACTGTTCGGCTTCTGACTGCCTTTTTGCTTCCTCAAGCGCCTGTTCCAGCCTTTGATTGCCCGCAGTGACAATCAGGGCACATTCTCTTGCCTTTTTCTCCTCGAGGGTATTCTTGTGCGCATCAATTTTTTTCCTGTATTCCAGCTCGGCCTTCTCGACCTCCTCTGTGCACTGCTTTTCGATTTCTACAATCCGGGTGATCACATTTTCCATGCCCGTTTTCCCTCTATCTTCCAGCTGGATTCCCTGAGCTATCCCTTTTAACCATAGATTACACTCAAAGTGCCATTCTCATAATTGTGATATATTAGAAAATTGTAATTAATCTTGTGAGCTTCTATTACAAGCCCTTGAAAAGAATCTTCTTAAGCTTTGATATCCAGCCAAGCCAGGAAGATTCCCCTGATTGTTGGTTCAATAATGTTGACAGGTACACTTACATATATAGGGAATTGCTCTCTTAGTAAATAAATATGCCAAAAATAGGATTGTGTGTCAAGACGATAATAAGCACTGTCAGGAGCAAGTAATCTGTCCGGAGTTGTAGCACGTAATCTGTCCGGTTTACAATGGTCACCGGGAGGTGACCATTGTAAACCGGACAGAGATATTACAGGAGATCTGGAAGATGCGATTTGAAGAGACTTATGGTGTATGGACAGAGAAGCGATTGAGTCAGGAAGAAGCGGCGCGTATATTGGGGGATATGGGTATAAATCTGGGGACATCATGCCTGTTTCCCCGGAAATTGCTGAATAGATGTGGTGTTTCCCGATTTCTCCCCCGATTTCTCCCCAATAATTCATAGTCAGCATGTACCCGAAGAATTTCTACGCGAGAAAAAACAGAACTCTAACTTAAAATGTGATACCTGTTATGAGAGAGGGTCACTCATTGCCAACCCCGGCAAAAGATATCTATGAAGGAGAAGATGACGATGGGGGAGTCTATCAACACTTTTAATGGTAATAATGTCGGGGAATCTGTCGAGACAAAAAGAAAGTCTCAACGATTCGACCGCATAAAGAAGAAACTCCTTTCCACTCCAATCTACTTGTGTCCTGAGCGTGCATACCTCGTGACGGACTATTTCAAGCATCATGATAATGTGAAAGATCCCATGGTGATCCGTAAAGCAAAAGCACTGCAACATATTCTCAGGCATAAATCAGTGCGCATTTATCCTGATGAATTGATAGTCGGGAATATGGGTAGCCGGCGTATTTCGGCCCTTATCCAGCCCGAGCTGGTGGGAATCTTTATGAGCGAAGAGTTGTTATGGATAGATAAAAGAAAAACCACACCTTTTCAGATTCCATGGGTTGATCGTTTAAAGCTACTCTTCAGAGTTTTCCCGTACTGGCTCACCCGCAATATGGTGTTCCGCGCCTTTTATCCTCACATTTTCAGACTAATCGGTTACGCGGCGGATCAGCTTAACGCGACATATTACTTGATTCACGAAGCTGGTGGCATCGGACATTTCCTTCCAAATTACGAAAAGATGCTCAAGCTGGGTGTGAAGGGATATTTGAAGGCCATGGATGGGAAAGAGGGAGACCTGCATCAGGCGGCCAGGATCGTATGTGAGGGCCTGTCTGATTTTGCTACCCGCATGGCACAGGAAGCCGAGAGATTAGCCGGAGAGGAGAAAGACACGGTACGTGTCCGGGAACTCAAGGAAATAGCGCGTATATGTTACAAAGTCCCCCGGGAACCAGCCGAGACATTTCATGAGGCGTTGCAATCCTTATGGCTGACTCATATGGCAGTGAATCTTGAAGGACTCAACTCCGCAATCTCCTTCGGGAGGATGGATCAATATCTTTATCCTTATTACCGGCGAGATCTGGAAGAAGGAAGGATAACTCCGGAGCGCGCCCGGGAACTTCTGCTTTGTTTTTCTGCCAAGGCCACCGAGCACGTTTTTTTGCTCTCGGAAAGGACCAGTCAATACCATGGGGGATTCCTGGTTGTTCAAGCGGCGATAGTGGGAGGGATGGATCAAAACGGGAAAGATGCAGTTAATGATCTTACCTGGCTTTTCCTTGATGTTATGGAGGAATCGGGGCTCCGTGACCCCAATTATCAGGCACGGGTTCATTCTGATTCCCCTGAAGACTACCTTGAACGAGTGGTGGATGTGGCAAGAAAAGGGAGAGGAGTTCCGGCTTTCTTTAGCGATGAGGCATCTATAGCCGCCCTCACCCGTCATGGCTACCCTCTTCAAGAGGCTCGAAATTACGCAACAGTAGGCTGCGTGGAGCTGGCTTTGCCAGGCAAGAGCTTTTTCTCTACCGACGCGGGTCTCTTTAATCTTCCAATCTGTCTTGAGCTGGCTCTTAATAGCGGGAAACGGTTCAATGGCCGTCGACAAACAGGGGTTGCCACTCCCGACCCCGAATCTTTTACCAGTATTGATCAGATGATAGAAACCTTCAGGCTACAAGTTGATAACATGGTGGCGCGGATGATAGGCTTCCAGCAAATAATAGAGAAAGGAAATCGCGACTACCATCCCACTCCCCTCTCTTCCTTGCTGGTAGATGGTTGCATCGAGTCGGGAAAAGATGTCACTGCGGGAGGGGCCATGTATAATTCAAGCGGCATACAGGGGATCGGGGTGGCCGACGTTGCGGATTCGCTCGCCGCCCTGGATGATGTGGTGTTCAAACGCCGGAAATACACCATGGCCGATGTCCTGAAAGCCCTGCGTACCAATTTTTCTTCCGATCCAAAGATTCAGGCGGAACTCCTCAATGCCCCAAAGTATGGGAATGACCAAGCCATGCCTGACGACTATGCCGACCTGGTAGTCCGCATATTTCATAAGGCCCTTGCGATGTATCGCAACACGCGTGGAGGCCCCTACGTGCCGGGATTTTATTCCGTTACAAGCCATGTTGCCTTCGGGAAGCGTGTAGGAGCACTGCCCAGCGGAAGACGAGCGGGGGAACCTTTCGCGTCCAGCCTGGGGCCGGGTAACGGAAAAGACCGTTTGGGACCTACAGCTGTTCTTAACTCGGCAGCCCATGTAGATTCCTCCCTTGCGCCTAATGGTTATGCCCTTAATCTTCGTTTCGATCCCAACACTCTGGCAGGTGATCGTGGAATAAGCATCATGCACGCTCTTGTAAAGGGCTTCTTCGATTCAGGGGGAATGCAGATGCAGCTGAACGTACTCGACCCTGAGATGCTGGAGGATGCAAGAGTCAATCCGGGGAAATATCCGGGGCTGGTAGTACGGGTAGCCGGTTACTGCGCATACTTTGACGACCTGCATGATTCGGCGAAACAGGAAATCATTGCCAGGACTCGCTTAGAGATATAACAAATGTTGAGACCTGCCCCCATTTTTACTGACATTAGAAACCACATGAGTACCGCTCGCATGCAGGAGACGCGGGAAGAGCAGGATTAATATGGGATACCGGGAAATATCATTAAAGCTGCCCACAGATTATGTTGAGGAGCAGCTCAGGAAAAGACTGGAAAAAGAACTGAAAATCAGGGAGTTCTCATATCAGATAGAAAATAAGAGCCTTGATGCAAGGAAAAAGAACAACATACACTGGCTGGTTCGAGTCGGGATCCTGTCAAAAGAGATCGAGGGAGACGAACCCGCCACGCCTCCCTCTTTAAACATTCCACATAAAAAAAGAAAAGAGAGGGCGGTTGTTGTTGGAAGCGGCCCCGCCGGATTTTTTTCAGCATTCGTGCTTCAGAAGGCGGGGATCGATACAACGCTGATTGAAAGGGGCTCAGAGGTTGATAAAAGAGCCGAGGGAATCATAAAGTTTGAAACAACCGGCGTATTCAACTCTGTCAGCAATTATGCCTTTGGAGAGGGTGGCGCGGGAACATTTTCTGATGGAAAGTTAACCTCAAGAACCAAACATATCTCAAAAGAAAAACAGTTTATGATATCCAGCTATGTCCATGCGGGAGCGCCGGAAGAGATAGAATACATGGCGCATCCCCATCTTGGAAGCGATAATCTTAAAAAAATTGTAAAGAATTTAAGAAAAGAATTTCTGAATATTGGTGGAAGCGTGCTCTTTGAAACACTGCTGGAAGATTTGAAGATTAAAGATGGAAAAGTTCATGAAGCGATAACAACCTCAGGTGGAATCGAAGCAGATTATTTTATTATCGCGCCGGGGCATTCGGCATATGAAACATATCGCATGCTGATTGGAAGCGGGGTAGGGTTCCGCACAAAGAACTTTGCCATCGGGTGCCGGATTGAACACCCCCAGGAACTTATTAATATCGCGCAATGGGGCCGGGAAACCCTGCCCGGGGTTAAGGCCGCCCAGTACCGGCTTACATCAAAAGGTGATGGGAATCTTCCCGTGTATACATTCTGCATGTGTCCCGGCGGGGTTATTATCCCCGCGTCCGCGTATAAAAACGCGAACATAGTAAATGGGATGAGCCGGTATAAGAGAGATGGAAAATTTGCCAACGCGGCCTGTGTCGCAGGCATAAATCCGGAGAAACTGTTAGGCAGAAAAACAGAACCCCTGGAAGCTATTGACTGGCTGGGCGCCCTTGAAGAGAGTTTTTACAACTATTCAAATGGCTATCAGGCCCCATTCTGCACCATACAGGATTTTATCAATAAAAAAGTGCCGTCAAAAACAGTTGAATCGAGCTACCCTCTGGGTTTAAAACCCGCGGCCCTATGGGATCTGCTCCCCTCTGAAGTAAGCAGCTCAATCAGGGAAGGGCTGAAGGATTTCAGCAGAAAAGTAAGGGGATTTGAGACAGGCATTATTATGGGGCTCGAGAGCAAAACCTCATCCCCGATTCAGGTCCTGCGGGAAAAAACCGGATGTTGCAACGGTTTTGAGAATCTCTATATAGTCGGGGAAGGCAGCGGTTATTCCGGCGGCATAATATCAAGCGGATCGGACGGGATAAAAGCGGCAATGAGTATTATTGAAAGAAATTCTCACCGTAATATTCCTGTGGAATAAATTTGATGCATTCGTAAAAAGCTCCGCTATGCCAACACGTCGGCATTATAATTGGAAGTAACTTGCATTATTTAAAATTCGTGCATTACTTGGCATATGTTAAGAAGTATCAATAAGTTATGGCAATTTTGTAAATTTTAGTTACTTGGAAGTTCCCTTGGCCTGTCATTTCGAGTAAAACGAGAAATCTTTATTTCGTAACCCATTGAAAAGATAAGATTTCTCCCTACGGTCGAAATGACATATCATCTGAATTTGACTTTTTACGAGTTTGTCAAATTTATTTGACATGGTCTAAAATGTGGATTAACATAGCTATACAAATCCACATTGTAAAGGTGTAATATGAGAACAATTCAGATGACCCTTGATGATGATCTTGTCAAAACGGTTGACCACGTTTCGAAGCAACTCCGCACAAGTCGTTCTGCTTTCACACGAAAGGCG